>NZ_CP125655.1:1269196-1586495 GCF_030053835.1 Cellulomonas sp. ES6
GCGCACCAGCGGCGCCAGCAGGGTGGTGAGAGCCCGGGAGCCCACGACGCACAGCGCGACACCGAGCGCGGCGCCGACGAGGGCGGCGACGGCCGCGACCGGGGTGCGCCACCACACCAGGGCGGTCGCCGCCGAGACCACGGTCGTCGCGACGCCCGGCAGCCCGACCAGCCCGCCGACCGCCAGCCCCAGCAGCAGCGTCCGGCGCCGCACCGGGAACAGCCGGAACCGGTCCGGGTCCAGCGTGCTGTCCACGCCGAACGCCACGAGCGGCAGCAGCCACCACCCGGCGACCAGCAGGGTCCCGCCGAGCACCACGACCGTGCGTGCCAGCTCCTCGTCGCGCTGCACGCCGAGCGCGACGAGGCCGACCACCGCGAGCACCACCAGGAACGCCGTGTACGCGCCGCCGAGCACCAGCCCGACGACCCGCCACGTGCTCCGCCGCAGGCCGCCCCGCAGCAGCGACAGCTTCAGTCGGACGAGGTGTGCAACCACGCCAGCCCCTCCTCGCTGCGGCGGCCGCCGACCAGCTCGACGAAGCGGTCCTCCAGCGACTCCGCGCCGCGCACCTCGTCCACCGTGCCCTGCGCCAGCACCCGGCCGGCCGCGATCACGGCGACGTGGTCGCACATGCGCTGCACCAGGTCCATGACGTGCGACGAGACCACCACGGTGCCCCCGTCCGCGACGTACGACGCGAGGATGTCCCGGATGTTCGCCGCCGACACCGGGTCGACCGCCTCGAACGGCTCGTCGAGCACGAGCACGCGCGGGGCGTGGACGAGCGCGCACGCCAGCGCGATCTTCTTGGTCATGCCCGCGGAGTAGTCGACGACCAGGGTGTCCGCGTCCGCGGTCAGGTCGAACGCCCGCAGCAGGTCGGCGGTCCGGTCGCCGACCGTCGCCCGGTCGAGGCCGTGCAGCAGCCCGGCGTACGTCACGAGCTGGGCACCGGTGAGGCGGTCGAACAGGCGGACCCCGTCGGGCAGCACGCCCAGCATCCGCTTGACGGGCAGGGGGTCGGACCACAGGTCGTGCCCCCGCACCACCACGCGGCCGAAGTCGGGGCGCAGCAGGCCGGTCGCCATCGACAGGGTCGTCGTCTTGCCGGCGCCGTTCGGGCCGACGAGGCCGTACAGCGAGCCGGCCGGCACCTCGAGGGAGACGTCGGCGACGGCGATCTTGGTGCCGAACCGCTTCCACAGGCCCTGGATGGACAGGGCGGGTGGGCGCGGGGCGGGCGCGGCGGGCGCGTGCGGGGAGGGCGCCGGCGGCGCGTCCGCCGCAGCGGCGTCCCCGGACGGGGCCGCGTCGTCGGGCCGGGCAGGGCTCAGGGGCTCGTCCGCGGTCATCGGCCCAGCATAGGAGGGGTGCGTGCCCGCCCGCCCGGCGTCCGCCGCCCGGGCCGGCGCGCGGGTCCCGGGGTGTGTCGGTGGTGGCTGGCAGGCTGCGGCGCATGACGGATCTCGCGCTCGTGGTCGCGCTCGCCGGCTCGCTGCTCGTCGGCGTGGCGGTGGGCTGGCTCGCCGCGGCCGGTCGCTCCGCGGCGCGGCTGCGGGCGGCGGAGGTGGAGGCCGCGCGGTGGCGGGCGTCCGCGGAGGTCCGCGGGGAGCTCGGCGGGACGGCCGGCGAGGAGCGGCAGGCGGACCGGTTCCGGGCGCTCGCCGCCGACGCGCTCGCCCAGAGCAGCGAGCAGTTCCTCGCACTCGCGCACCAGAGCCTCGCCGCGCGGCACCAGGAGCAGTCCGGCGACCTGGCCCAGCGCGAGCAGGCGGTGCGGGCGCTGGTCGACCCGCTGGCGCGGACGCTCGACGCCGTGCGCACGGAGCTGCGCACCGCCGAGCAGGCCCGCGCGCAGGGCGACGCCGCCCTCGGCGAGCAGGTCCGGCAGATGCGCGAGGAGGCCGGGCGGCTGCGGGAGGAGACCGCGCGGCTCGTGACCTCGCTGCGGTCGTCGCAGGTGCGGGGCCGCTGGGGCGAGGTCCAGCTGCGTCGCGTCGTCGAGGCCGCCGGGATGCTGCCGCACGTCGACTTCGTGGAGCAGGACCAGGTGCGCACCGACGACGGGCTGCTGCGGCCCGACATGGTCGTGCACCTCGCCGGCGGCAAGCGCGTGGTGGTGGACGCCAAGGTCGCGTTCCTCGGCTTCCTGGAGGCGGTCGAGGCGACGGACCCGGCGGAGCGGGAGCGACGCACCGCGGCGCACGCGCGGCACGTCCGCGCCCACGTCGACCAGCTCGCCGCCAAGCGCTACTGGGACCAGTTCGCGCCGTCGCCGGAGTTCGTCGTGATGTTCGTGCCGGCGGAGGCGTTCCTGCACGCGGCGCTCGACGTCGACCCCGGCATCGTCGAGCGGGCGTTCGAGCAGAACGTCGTGATCGCCACGCCGATGACGCTGCTCGCCCTGCTGCGGACCGTCGCGTACGCCTGGCGGCAGGACGCGCTGGCCGGCAACGCCCAGGCGGTGCTCGACCTCGGCAAGGAGCTGCACGGCCGCATCGCGACGCTCGGCGGGCACCTGTCGAAGGTCGGCCGGGCGATCGACGGCGCAGCCACGGCGTACAACCAGTCCATCGCGTCGCTCGAGTCGCGCGTCCTGGTGTCCGCGCGGCGCCTCGCGGACCTGCGGGTGGTCGACACCGACCTGCCCACGCCGCAGCCCGTCGAGCGGCGGCTCTCGGTCGTCACCGCCCCGGAGCTGGTGGCGTGGGAGCAGGCGCGGGTCGTGGGGCTCGACGGCGAGGGAGTGCCCGGCCGCGGCGCGGAGCGCGACCGGGCGGCGGCCCTGGGCGCGCTGGACGACGCGGTGCTCGGGGCCCCGGGCGACACCGGCACGACCGACGACGCGGGGACGACCGGCGGTCCGGCGACCTGAGCGCGCGCTCGCGGGCGCGGATCACGACGCGCTCCCGGGAGGCGGACCGTGGCGCTCTCCCAGGGGCGGACCGCGGCGGGAGTCAGACCGGGCGGACCGCCAGGTCGCGGCGCTCGCCCCGGCGGGGTCGCGGGTCGTCCGTACCCGCCGCCCGCAGGTCCGTCCGCAGCTCCCGCGGCAGCGAGAACATCAGGTCCTCGGTCGCGGTGCGGACCTCCTCCACCTCGCCGAAGCCGTGCGCCGCCAGGACGTCCAGCACGTCCCGCACCAGGATCTCGGGCACCGAGGCGCCCGACGTCACCCCGACCGTCCGGGCGCCCGCCAGCCACGCCGGGTCCACCTGGGCGGCCGTGTCGACGCGGTACGACGCCCCCGCACCGGCCTCGAGCGCCACCTCCACGAGGCGCACCGAGTTCGAGGAGTTCGCCGACCCGACCGTGATCACGACGTCGCACTCCGGCGCGAGCTTCTTCACCGCGACCTGCCGGTTCTGCGTGGCGTAGCAGATGTCGTCGCTCGGCGGGTCCTGCAGCAGCGGGAACCGCTCGCGCAGCCGGCGCACCGTCTCCATCGTCTCGTCGACCGACAGCGTCGTCTGCGAGATCCACACGACGCGGCTCTCGTCCCGCACGGTCACGTCGGCGACCGCCTCGGGCGACGCGACCACCTGCACGTGGTCCGGCGCCTCGCCCTGCGTGCCCTCGACCTCCTCGTGGCCCGGGTGCCCGATCAGGAGCACGTCGAGGTCGTCGGCGGCGAACCGCACCGCCTCCCGGTGGACCTTCGTGACGAGCGGGCAGGTCGCGTCGATCGTGCGCAGCGACCGTGATGCGGCGGCGGCCCGCACCGCGGGGGACACGCCGTGCGCCGAGAACACCAGCCGCGCACCCTCCGGCACCTCGTCGGTCTCGTCGACGAACACCGCTCCCCGCGCCGCGAGGGTGTCGACGACGTGGCGGTTGTGCACGATCTCCTTGCGGACGTACACCGGGGCCCCGTAGTGCTCCAGCGCCTGCTCGACGGCGACGACCGCGCGGTCGACGCCGGCGCAGTACCCGCGCGGGGCGGCCAGGAGCACGCGCCCGCCGCGGCGGGCGTCCGGCGCGGGCGCGGTGTCGGGCGTCACCGCGCCAGTCTAGGCGCCGGGCACCCGGCGACGACCGGGCGGCGACCGGGCGGCACCCGGTCGCGCCGGGCTGCCGGGCAGCGGCGACCGCGCCGGGGTGTCGAGGCGGCGTGGCAGGGTGGGTGCGTGCAGCAGCCCTCCCCGACGTCCCGCGCACCGCCGCCGGCCCGCGCCCGGGGACGCCCCCGACGGACCTGCCCGCCCGGGCCCTCGACACGACGGCGGAGCGCCCGTGGCCGGTGCGGCTGCTGTCCGTGAAGATCGCCGACTACGTCGCGAAGATGTCCCCGCTCTGGGTCGAGGGCCAGGTCGTGCAGCTCAACCGGCGCCCCGGCGCGGGGATCGCGTTCCTCACGCTGCGCGACACGGACACGGACATGTCGCTGCCCGTGTCGCTGCCTGCCCAGGTGCTGGCCTCGGTGGCGACGCCGCTCAGCGAGGGCGCGCACGTCGTGGTGCACGCCCGCCCGACGTTCTGGACCAAGCGCGGCACGCTGCAGCTCAACGCCGACGAGGTCCGGGCGGTCGGGATCGGCGAGCTGCTCGCCCGCATCGAGCACCTCAAGCGCGTGCTGGCCGCCGAGGGGCTGTTCGACGCCGAGCGCAAGGTCGCGCTGCCGTTCCTCCCGCGGGTCGTCGGCCTGGTGTGCGGCCGGGAGTCCAAGGCCGAGCACGACGTCGTCGTGAACGCCCGCGCCCGCTGGCCCCAGGTCGAGTTCGTGATCCGGGAGGTCGCGGTCCAGGGCGCGGGCGCCGTCCCGCAGGTGAGCCGGGCGATCGCCGAGCTCGACGCGGACCCGCGGGTGGAGGTCGTCGTGGTCGCGCGCGGCGGCGGCTCCGTGGAGGACCTGCTGCCGTTCAGCAACGAGGCGCTCGTGCGGGCGGCGGCGGCGTGCCGCACGCCCCTGGTGTCGGCCATCGGGCACGAGACGGACACCCCGCTGCTCGACCTCGTGGCGGACTACCGCGCGTCCACCCCGACGGACGCCGCGAAGCGCATCGTCCCGGACGTCGGCGAGGAGGGCGCGGGTGGCGCAGGCCCGGTCGCGCATCCGGGCCGCGGTGGAGCACCGGGTGGCGCGGGAGGCCGCCGGGCTCGAGCAGGTGCGCAGCCGCCCCGTCCTCGCGCGCCCTGGCACGATGGTGGAGACGCGTGAGGCGGACGTGCACCGGCTGCGGGAGACCGCGCGACGCTGCCTGGACCACGCGCTCACCGGCGGGGCCGCGCAGGTCCGATCCCTGGCGGCCCAGGTCAGGGCGCTGTCGCCGGCGGCCACCCTGGAGCGCGGCTACGCCGTCGTCCAGACCGCCGACGGGGCGGTGGTGCGGGACGCCACGAGCGTCGCCGCGAAGGACTCGCTGCGCGTGCGGCTGGCCCGCGGCGAGCTCATCGCGTCGGTGGTGGCCGTGGCACCGGGCCGGCGCCGGCCCGCCGACGCGGACACCGCGGCGGGCGCTGACGCCACGTCGGACGGGGCCGCCGGCTCCTGACCGCGGGAGGCGGTGCCGGGACGGCCCGGCGACGGCGCACGGGCCGTGGGGCGCGCGGAGCTCCCGGTGCCGGCTCGACGGCCGGGTCCGGGAGGCGAGCGGCGCTCCCGCCGGCACTGGCTCCACGGCCGGGTCGACAGACGCGGCACTCCCCTGGCACCGGCTCGACGGCCGGGTCCGGGCGGCGCGCCGTGCGTCCCCGGACCGCTGTCCCGGGCCGGGTGTCCTCGGTCGTTGGTTAGATGGACCCGTGAGCGCCACCACCCCCGCACCGGACGCCCCGGGCGTCGCCGAGCTGTCCTACGAGCAGGCCCGTGACGAGCTGGTCGCCGTCGTCTCCCGCCTGGAGGCCGGTGGCGCGACCCTGGAGGAGTCGCTGGCGCTGTGGGAGCGCGGCGAGCGCTCGCCGCGCGCTGCCAGGAGTGGCTCGACGGCGCGCGGGCCCGGCTGGACGCCGCCCGGACCTCCGACGACGCCCCCGACGCGCCGGCCGGCGAGGGCCGCCCGGCCTGACCGTCCGCGGGCGCCGGCCGCCCGGTCCCTGATCCGCCCGACCCCGACCGAGACCGTCCCCCGGCACCGCAGCCGGACCGAAGGAGCAGCATGTCCGAGCAGTCCGCCCCCGCCACCGCCCGCGCCCTCGTCGTCGGGGAGGCCCTCGTCGACGTCGTGCTGCGGCCGGGCGACGAGCCCGCCGAGCACCCCGGCGGCAGCCCCGCGAACGTCGCGATCGGCCTCGGGCGGCTCGGGCGCCGGGTCGACCTGCTGACCTGGCTCGGCGACGACGCGCACGGCGACCTGGTGCGCGCGCACCTGGAGTCCTCCGGGGTCCACGTGCTGGCCGGCGACCGCCGCCCCGAGCGCACCCCGGTCGCCCGCGCGCACGTCGACGAGGCCGGTGTCGCGAGCTACGAGTTCGACCTCACGTGGGACCTGCCCGACCGCTGGGACGAGAGCGACGGCGAGGCGCTCGTCGTGCACACCGGCTCCATCGCCACGGTCATCGAGCCGGGCGGCGAGGCGGTCGCGCGGCTGCTCGCCGACCGGCGTGCGACCGCCACGCTGACGTACGACCCGAACCTGCGGCCCGCGCTCATGGGCTCGCCGGAGCGGACGCTGCCCGTCGTGGAGCGGCTCGTCGGGCTGGCGGACGTCGTCAAGGTGTCGGACGAGGACCTCGGCTGGCTCCACCCGGGCGTCGCCCCGGTGGAGGTCGCGCGCGACTGGGTCGGGCGCGGGCCGGCGCTGGTCGTCGTCACGCTGGGCGGCGAGGGCGCGCTGGCGGTCACCGCGGGCGGCGACGAGCTGACCGTCACGGCACCGCGGGTGCAGGTCGCGGACACGGTCGGCGCCGGCGACTCGTTCATGGCGGGGCTGGTCGACGGCCTGTGGACCGCGGGCCTGCTCGGCGCGGACGCCCGGGACCGGCTCCGGGCGGTCGACGTGGCGACGGTCGAGCGGGTGCTGGCGCGCTGCGTGGCGATCGCCGCGATCACGGTGTCCCGCGCCGGCGCGAACCCGCCCACGTCCGCGGAGCTGGGCGAGGCCTGACCGACCCGGCGGGCCCAGCCCCGCCCGAGGTCGTCACGTCCGGCCGAGGTCGTCACGCGGACCTGACGACCTCGGCCCGGGCTGACGACCTCGACGGCGGAGCTCAGCCCGCCTGGCGGTGCCGGCCCGCGGACGGCTCGCGGCCGCCGGACGGCTCGGCGCCGCCGGACGGCTCGCGCTCTCCGGACGGCTCGCGGCCGGACGGGCGGCCGTCCGACGCCGTGCCGTCGTCCGAGCGCTCCGCATCGCGGTGCGCCCGCTCCAGCGCGGCCCGGCGGTCCTCCTCCGTCTCGGCGTCGATCCGCTTCGCCGCCTCGTCGTCGTACGTGAGGTTCTCGCCGGACTCCGGGTCGAACACCAGCAGCCGGCGCGGCTCGAACCACAGCTCGGCGCGGCTGCCGTCCCGCACGCGGCTCTCCGACCCGAGCGCGACGACGACCTGCGTCCGCATGCCCTCGCCGTCGAGGTCCCGGTCGAGCTCCTCGAGCTTCGCCGCGACGTCGGCGTGGGTCTCGAACGGGATGTACGCGTACAGCTCGGCGCCGAGCCACTCGACGACGTCCACGTCGGCCTCGAACCGCACGCCGCCGTCCCGCTTGGCGTCGTCCATCACGCGCGCGTCCTCGACGTGCTCCGGGCGCAGCCCGACGATGACCAGCTCGCGGCCGTCGATGCGCTGCCGCAGGTCGTCCGTGAGCGGCACCTCGGCGAACGGCAGCACCAGGGAGTCGCCGCGCACCTCGCCCGGCATGAAGTTCATCGGCGGCGACCCGATGAACCCGGCGACGAACAGGTTCACGGGCTGCTCGTACAGCGCCCGCGGGCTCGCGACCTGCTGCAGCTCGCCCTTGCGGAGCACCGCGACCCGGTCGCCGAGCGTCATGGCCTCCGTCTGGTCGTGCGTGACGTAGACGGTGGTGGTGCCGAGCCGGCGCTGCATCCGGGCGATCTCGGTGCGCATCTGGCCGCGCAGCTTGGCGTCGAGGTTCGACAGCGGCTCGTCGAACAGGAACGCGCGCGCGTCCCGGACGATCGCCCGGCCCATCGCGACGCGCTGCCGCTGGCCGCCGGACAGGTTCGCGGGCTTGCGGTCCAGGTGCTCGCGCAGCTCCAGGGTGTCGGCGGCGAACTCGACGTGCGAGCGGATCTCGTCCTCCGTGAACTTCCCCTTCTGCAGCCGCAGCGGGAACGCGATGTTCTCGAACACCGTCAGGTGCGGGTACAGCGCGTAGTTCTGGAACACCATCGCCAGGTGCCGGTCACGCGGGGCCTTGTCGTTGACGACCTCGTCGCCGATCCTCAGCTCGCCGGACGTGATGTCCTCGAGGCCGACGATCATCCGGAGCAGCGTCGACTTCCCGCAGCCGGACGGCCCGACGAGGATGACGAACTCCCCGTCCTTGATGTCGAGGCTGACGCCGTTGACCGCCGGGTAGCCGTCGCCGTACTCCTTGACGATGTCCGTCAGGGTGATGGATGCCATGGGGTTCCTCCTCGTGCGGCGGGGCGTCAGCCCTTGACGGCGCCCTGGGTCAGCCCGGAGACGATCTGGCGCTGGAACAGCAGCACCAGCACGACCACGGGCACGGTGACGACGACCGCGGCGGCGGAGATGGCCCCGGTCGGCTCCTCGAACTGGGAGGCGCCGGCGAAGAACGCCAGCGCCGCGGGGACGGGGCGCGCGGCCTCGGTGGACGTGAGCGAGATCCCGTAGACGAAGTCGTTCCAGGCGATGAAGAACGCGATCAGCGCCGTGGTGAACACGCCGGGCGCGGCCAGCGGGACGATCGCCTTGCGGAACGCCTGCCAGGTGGTGGCGCCGTCCACCTGCGCCGCCTGCTCGAGCTCCCACGGGATCTGCCGGAAGAACGCGGTGAGCGTCCAGATGGAGATCGGCAGCGTGAGCGACAGGTACGGGATCACCAGGCCGGGCCAGGTGTCGTACAGCCCGATGGACCGCCAGAGGTTGAACAGCGGCGTGACGATCGAGATGACCGGGAAGATCGACACCGCGAGCGCCGTGGTGAGGATCAGCTTGCGGCCGGGGAACTGCAGCCGCGCGATCGCGTAGGCGGCGAGCGTCGACAGCACCACCGAGATGGCCGTGGCGATCAGGGAGATGCCGACGGAGTTGCGCAGCGACGACAGGAACAGGTCCTGCGCGGACCCGTCGGGCGCGAGGATCTGCTCGTAGTTGCCCAGCGTCCACGTGCTCGGCAGGAACGTCCCGGTGTTGAGGTCGCTCGACAGCTTGAACGACGTCGCGAGGATGGACGCGACGGGGAACAGCGCGTAGATCAGCACCGCGAGCGTGATCGCCGCCCAGGCGACCTTCTGCCGGCCGGACATGGCACCCATCAGCGGTCCCCCTCGCGCCGGCCAGGTCGACCTTGAAGATCTTGATCGCGATGAAGCAGATGATCAGGACGCACACGAACAGCAGCACGGAGATCGCGGACCCGAGACCGATCTCGAGCCTGCTGATGGACGTCCGGTAGGCCAGCAGCGACAGCACCGTCGTGTTGTTCGCGCCGTTCGTCATGATGAAGACGTTGTCGAAGATGCGGAACGCGTCGAGCGCCCGGAACAGGACGGCGACCATGATCGCGGCCTTCATGTTCGGCAGGACGACGCGCTTCATCCGCTGCCACCACGTCGCACCGTCGACCTGCGCGGCCTCCTCCAGGTCGCCCGGGACCTGCGCGAGGCCGGCGAGCAGCAGCAGCGAGATGAACGGCGTGGTCTTCCAGACCTCGGACGCGATGATGACGAACAGGCTGGTGCCGGTGCCGGCGAACCAGTTGAGGTCGGGGCTGATGCCGGCACCCAGTCGAACCAGTGGTTCACGTACCCGGAGTCGATGGCGAACGCGTAGAACCACGCGAACGCCGAGACGACGGTGATGATCCCGTAGGGCACGAGGATCGCGGTGCGCAGCAGCCCGCGCAGCCGCGTGATCGCCCGGTGCATGACGAGCGCGAGCGCGAACCCGAGCACCAGCTCGATGGCGACGGTGACCAGCATGATGATCGTCGTGACCAGCAGCGAGCCCCAGAACACGGGGTCGGTGAGGATCACCGCGTAGTTGCCGAGCCCGACGAACGCCCGGTCGCCCGGGGCGGTGAGCCGGTTGCGGAACAGCGACTCGTAGACCGCCTGCAGGATCGGGTAGGCGGTGACCGCGAGCATCACCACGAACGCCGGCCCGGCGAGCAGCCACCCGAGCCGCGCCTCGGCCCGCGCCCGGTCGCTGCGGCGCGGCTTGCCGGACCGCTCGGGCCCGGACCCGCGGGTGCTGCGCGCGGCGACGCCCGCCGTCGCGCCGGTGACCTCGGTGCTCATCTCGGCGCCCCCTCGGGTCCGGCGGGGCGCGCGTCCTCGCGTCGGTTCACAGCAGGCGCTCCCCTCGCAGCACGGCGGTGATGAAGTCGGTCGACTCCTGCGGCGTGGAGTCCGGGTCGACGGAGGCCGGCGGGTGCCAGGTCTCGACGAGGCCCTGGGAGACCTCGTTGTAGTACGGGGTCTGCGGGCGGGGCGCCGCCTGCTCCAGCGACTGCCGGATGACGTCCGCCATGGGGAACGTCTCCTGCACGTCGGGGTCGTCGTAGGCGACGGTGCTGGCGGGCGGGTTGCCGTCGGAGACGAAGTACGCCGCCTGGTTCTCGGGCGTCGTGATGCACACCGCGGCCTCGTACGCCTCGTCGACGTGCTCGCTGAACGCCCCGACGCCGAGGTTGATCCCGCCGTACGGCGGCGCGGCGTCCTCGCCCTCGACGACCTGCGGGTAGACGGCCCAGCCGACGTCGTCGAGCAGCTCCTGGTCGAGCGTGCCGTCCTCGACCGCGCCCTGCATGGCCGGCCACACGAACGGCCAGTTCACCATGAACGACCCGCTGTCCCCCTGGAACTGCGAGAGGGAGGCGTTCTCGTCCTGCGTCGGGAGGCCGGGACCACCGAGTCCCTCGGAGCCGATCTCCCCGATGATCCGCGCCGCCTCGCGCCCGGCCTCGGAGTCCAGCCCCAGCTCGACGTCCTGGGCGTCCGCCTCGGGCGTCTCGACGATGTGCCCGCCCGCCGACTCGACCAGCGCGTTGATCCAGACGGTGTAGGCCTCGGCCTTGACGCCCTGCACGCCGAGGCGCTTGTCCTGGTCGCGGGCCGCGTCCATCACCTGGTCCCACGTCACCGGCTGCGACATGTCGAGACCGGCGGCCTCGGCGACGGACGTCCGGAACCACAGCAGCTGCGTGTTCGCCCAGAACGGCACGGTCACCAGCTCGTCGCCCCAGGACGCTCCCTGCAGCGCGCCCTCGGCGACGTCCTGGCTGACCTGCTCGGCGACCTCCGGCGGCACCGGCGCGAGGAACCCCGCGTTCGCCAGCTCGGGGATGAACGGCGGGTCGAGGCTCATGAGGTCGATCGACGAGTCCGAGGCGGCGAGGCGCCGGGCGAGCTGCTCGCGCTGGGCGCTGGCCTCGCGGGGCAGCACGGACACCTCGATGCGGTAGGCGCCGTCCGCCTCCTCGGTGCACTGCTGCGCGAGGGCGGCCTGCCCGCCCGCGTCGGGGTTGGTGTACCAGGTCAGCACGGGGGTGTCGTCGGCCGGGGCGCACGCCGCGAGCCCCACGCCGAGCGCGAGCACGGCTCCCGCGGCGATCCCCCTCGATCGTCTGCGCACCCTCACCGCTCCCTCCCCTGGTCCCCCGGGGCGCCCGACCTGCGCACCCGCGGCGTCCGCCACGCGTCCCCCCCAAGTGCTACCCGGCTCCGGACGGTCCTGCCACCGGAAGGCGCGCCGGGGCCGCGCGGACGGATCCCGGCGGGCGCCTGCCGGGCGCCTGCCGGGCCCCGCGGGCGCGCACCGGCCGGGCGGTGCGATCATGACCGCCATGGCACACCCCACGACCCCCGCCGAGGCCTGGTCCGCGCTGCGCGACGGCAACGACCGGTTCGTCCGCGGCGAGATGGAGCACCCGTCCCAGGGCATCGACCGGCGCGCCGAGGTGAGCACCGGGCAGGCGCCGTTCGCGGTCGTCTTCGGCTGCTCGGACAGCCGCGTCGCGGCGGAGATCATCTTCGACCAGGGCCTCGGCGACGTGTTCGTCGTCCGGACGGCGGGCCACGTGCTCGACACGACCGTCATCGGCTCCATCGAGTACGGCGTCGAGGTGCTGGGGGCCTCCCTCGTGGTCGTCCTGGGGCACGACTCGTGCGGGGCGGTGGCGGCGGCGACGGCCGCGCTGACCACCGGGGAGCTGCCGCGCGGCTTCGTGCGGGCCGTGGTCGACCGCGTGATCCCGAGCATCGTGTCGCTCGCCCACGGCCCGGACGCCGACGGGCGGCCGCGGGACCTCGCGACGGTCGACCCCGCCGAGCTCGGGCACGAGCACGTGCGGCACACCGTCGACATGCTGCGCTCGTACTCGGTGACGCTCGCGGAGGCGATCGACGCCGGCCGGTGCGCGGTGGTGGGCGTGGAGTACGCGCTGGCCGACGGGCGCGCGCGGCTGACGACGGCCGTGGGCGAGGTGGGCGACCGGCCCGCCGCCTGACGGGCGCCCGCACGCCCGGCGCGCCGGTCACGCCACGCTCCGCGCCACCGGCGGGTGTGACGTGCGCCATAACCCGGGACGAAGGTCCCGGACGGCCGGGCCGGCGGCACGCGGCGGTGGCAGGATGCCGCGCATGAGCCTGCACGCCGACGACGACGTCCAGTACCGCACCGAGCACGACACGATGGGCGAGGTCCGCGTCCCCGCCGCCGCGCTGTACCGCGCGCAGACCCAGCGCGCCGTCGAGAACTTCCCGATCAGCGGGACGACGCTGGAGCGCGGCCACATCGCCGCCCTGGCGCGCATCAAGAAGGCCGCGGCCCTGGCGAACGCCGAGCTCGGCATCCTGGACCGCGCCGTCGCGGACGCGGTCGCCGCCGCGGCGGACGAGGTCGCCGACGGCCGGCACGACGCGCACTTCCCGGTGGACGTCTTCCAGACCGGCTCGGGCACGTCCTCGAACATGAACATGAACGAGGTGCTGGCGACGCTCGCGTCGCGGGCGCTGGGCGCGGACGTGCACCCCAACGACCACGTGAACGCCTCCCAGTCCTCCAACGACGTGTTCCCGACGTCCGTGCACGTCGCCGCGACGGCGGGCGCGGTGCAGGACCTGGTGCCCGCCCTCGAGCACCTCGCGGTCTCGTTCGAGCGGCTCGCCGAGCGCCACGCCGGCGACGTGAAGTCCGGCCGCACCCACCTCATGGACGCCACCCCGGTCACGTTCGGCCAGGAGTTCGGGGGTACGCGGCCGCGGTCCGCCGGGGCGTCGAGCGGTGCAGGCGGCGCTCCCCGCGTCGCGGAGGTCCCGCTCGGCGGCACGGCGGTCGGCACCGGCATCAACACCCCGGCCGGCTTCCCGCAGCGGGTCATCGCGCTGCTCGCGCAGGACACGGGGCTGCCGCTCACCGAGGCGCGCGACCACTTCGAGGCGCAGGGCGCCCGCGACGGGCTGGTCGAGCTGTCGGGCGCGCTGCGCACCATCGCCGTCAGCCTGACGAAGATCTGCAACGACCTGCGCTGGATGGGCTCCGGCCCCAACACGGGGCTCGGCGAGATCCGCATCCCCGACCTCCAGCCGGGCTCCTCGATCATGCCCGGCAAGGTCAACCCGGTGGTCCCGGAGGCCGTGCTCATGGTCGCCGCCCGGGTGGTCGGGAACGACGCGACGGTCGCCTGGGGCGGCGCGAGCGGCTCGTTCGAGCTCAACGTGCAGATCCCCGTCATGGGCCAGGCGGTGCTGGAGTCCGAGCGGCTGCTGGCGGCGGCGTGCCGGGTGCTCGCAGACCGGTGCGTCGACGGCCTGGAGGTCGACGTGGAGCGCGGCGCCGCGTACGCGGGGTCGTCGCCGTCGATCGTCACGCCGCTGAACCGGCTGATCGGCTACGAGGCCGCCGCGAAGATCGCGAAGCACGCCGTCGCGCAGGGCGTCACGGTGCGGGAGGCGGTGCTGGCGCTGGGCTACGTCGACCGCGGGGAGCTCACGGAGCAGCAGCTCGACGAGGCCCTCGACCTGCTGAGCATGACCCGCCCGAGGGCCTGAGCACGCGCGGCGCCGACGGTCCGGGGCCGTGGGGCCCCGGCTAGGCGCCGCCCTCGACCCGCGTCAGCACCCGGGACAGCAGGGCCGCCAGCGTCGCCGCCTCGGCCGGGTCGAGGGCGCCGAGCGCCTCGGCCTCCCGTGCCAGGTGCTCGGGCATCAGCCGGTCGACCGCGGCGCGGCCGTCCGCGGTGAGCGCGAGCAGCACGCCGCGGCGGTCGCGGTGCGGGGTCGTGCGCGCCACCAGCCCGGCCCGCTCGAGCGCGTCCGCGCGCTTGGTGATAGCGGCCGGCGAGGCGGCGGTGATGGTCGACACCTCGGCGGCCCGCAGGGGGCGGCCCGCCCGGCGCAGCGCGCAGAGCACGTCGAACTCGCCCCGGGTCAGGTCCGCCACCGCGAGCGCGGCCTCGGCCCGGGCGTCGAGCAGCGCGGCGATGCGGGTGATGCGGCCGGCCACCGCGATGGGCGCGACGTCGAACGCCGGGGCCTCGCGCTCCCAGTCCTCGCGCAGGCGGTCCACGCTGTCCACGGCCGCCACCCTACCGAGCGTGAGTTGCTTCACGAATCATTTACCCGTGAACGATTCGGTGGCAGCATCGCCCGGTGCACCGCCTGTCCCTCGCCGCCGCCCTCCTGCACCCGTCCCAGCTCCGCGCCGACGTCCGGCCGCGCCCCGGCGGGCCGAGCACCCGGGAGTCCCTGGGCGGGGCGCTGCGGTGCGGGGCGAGCGTCGCGCTGGCGTTCGTGCTGGTCGCCGCGCTCGGCCGCCAGGACCTGGCCGGCTACGCCTCCCTCGGCGCGCTGGCGTCGCTGTACGGGCGCTCCAGCGGCTACGCGTGGCGGCTGCGGCTCATGGCCCTGGTCGGCACGGCGCTCACCGCCGCCGTGGCCGCGATGTCGGCGCTGTCGGCCGCGGGCGCCCCGGTGGTCGTCGAGTTGGCCGCGCTGACCCTGCTCGCCGCGGGCGCCACGGCCGGCGCCGTCGCGCTGCGCACCGGCCCGCCGGGGGCGACGATCCTCGTGTTCGCCGCCGGCGCGGGTGCCGCGGCGGCGACCGGCGCGGGCGACGTGGCGGGGCGGGCGGTCGCGGTGGCGGGCGGCGCGCTCGTGGCCTGCCTGGTGTGCAACGCCGGCCGGGTGCTCGGCCGGCACCGCAGCCGCCCTGCCGACGCCGCGCCGCGGGTGCGGGACGTCGTGCGGGAGGGCACCGCCGGCGGCGCGGCGCTGTCGCCCACGCTCTCGGTCGCCGTGGCCGCGGCGCTCGCCGCCTCCGTCGCGGTCGCCGCCGGCTGGGGTCACCCCGCCTGGGCGGTGATGGGCGCGACCGCCGTCCTGCAGGGCGCGCACGTCCGGCACATGGGCGTCCGGGCGCTGCAGCGCGCCGCCGGGACCACCGCCGGCGTCGCGCTCGCGCTCCCGCTGCTCGACGCGCACCTGCCGTTCTGGGCCGTGGCGGCGCTGGTCGTCGTGCTGCAGACCGCCACCGAGCTGGTCGTCGCGCGGCACTACGGGGCGGCGATGCTCACCATCACACCGATGGCGCTGCTGATGACCTCGCTCGGCGCGCCGCCGGACCCCGCCCGGCTCGCGCTGGACCGGGCCCTCGACACCGCGGCGGGTGCGGTCGTCGGGCTCGTCGTCGCGGTGCTCGCGGCGCGCCCGGAGCACGCGGGCGAGCCCGGCGCGGCGACGGCCGGCGCGGCGGCGGTGCGGATCCGTCCGGCCGGACACGCCGGGCGTGTCGGTGCGTGCGGATCCGAACGCACCGAAAGGGGCGGCGGCAGCGGGACGGGTCAGGCGGCCCCGGTGCGGACCTCGCGCTGACCCGCCCGCCGGCGCCTCAGAGCTCGATGCCCTCCAGCAGCTCCGTCACGAGCGCCGCCACGGGCGACCGCTCCGAGCGCGTCAGCGTGACGTGCGCGAACAGCGGGTGGCCCTTGAGCGCCTCGATGACCGCCGCGACGCCGTCGTGCCGCCCGACCCGCAGGTTGTCCCGCTGGGCGACGTCGTGCGTGAGCACCACCCGCGAGGACTGCCCGATGCGGGACAGCACCGTGAGCAGGACGTTCCGCTCGAGCGACTGCGCCTCGTCGACGATCACGAACGCGTCGTGCAGCGAGCGCCCGCGGATGTGCGTGAGCGGCAGCACCTCGAGCAGGTCGCGGTCGATGACCTCCTCGACCACCTCGCGGCTGACCACCGCACCGAGGGTGTCGAACACCGCCTGCGCCCAGGGGTTCATCTTCTCGGACTCGTTGCCCGGCAGGTAGCCGAGGTCCTGGCCGCCGACCGCGTACAGCGGCCGGAACACCATCACCTTGCGGTGCTGCCGCCGCTCCAGCACGGCCTCGAGCCCGGCGCACAGCGCCAGCGCCGACTTGCCGGTCCCGGCCCGGCCGCCGAGCGACACGATCCCGACCTGCTCGTCCAGCAGCAGGTCGATCGCGATGCGCTGCTCGGCGCTGCGGCCGTGGAGCCCGAACACGTCCTGGTCGCCGCGGACCACCTGCACGTGCTTGTCGGCCGTCACGCGGCCCAGCGCCGAGCCGCGCGGGCTGTGGATCACCAGACCCGTGTGGCAGGGCAGCGACGGCGCGTCCTCGACGTCCGCGAGCGGCAGGCTGTCGTGCTCCCAGAGCTGCGCCATCTGCTGCTCGGTGAGGTCGAGCGCGTCCATCCCCGTCCACCCGGAGTCGACGGCGAGCTCGTGGCGGTACTCCTCGGCGCGCAGCCCGATCGCCGAGGCCTTGATGCGCATCGGCAGGTCCTTGGACACGACCGTCACGTCGCGACCCTCCGCCGCGAGGTTGGCCGCGCACGCCAGGATCCGGGTGTCGTTGTCGCCGAGCCGGAACCCGGCCGGCAGCACGCCGGGGTCGATGTGGTTCAGCTCCACCCGCAGCGTCCCGCCCTGGTCGCCGATCGGCAGCGGCGCGTCCAGGCGCCCGTGCTGCACCCGCAGGTCGTCGAGCATCCGCAGGGCGGCGCGGGCGAAGTACCCGAGCTCGGCGTGGTGCCGCTTGCCCTCCAGCTCGGTGATCACGACGACGGGGAGCACCACGTCGTGCTCGGCGAACCGCAGGATCGCCCGGGGGTCGGACAGCAGGACGGACGTGTCGAGGACGTGTGTCCGGCGCCCCTCCCCCGGCTGCTCGATCGAGGTGGTGGCGGTTCCCAGCTTGCTGACCACGGCAGGCTCCCTCCGGCGCCGATCAGCGCCGCATCGGGCCCCTCGCGCCGTCCGTGCCCCGTGGGGCGGTGCGACGCGCGGTGACGGGACGAGGGCGGCCGGCGCGGGCGTCGGGCCACGACCGGCCCTCCTCCCGGAGCGGATGCTCCATGGGCTGGCCTCCCCGGGACGGCGGGCGCCGTCCGTTGCTCTCGGACGCTACGCCCAGCCGGCGGGGGTGCGGCGCGCGCGACACGCCCGCGGCGCGGCGCGAAACCTGATGTTCACCCGGCGGGCGCCTACCGGCCGTGCCGGCGCTCCCGCGCGGCGTAGTCGCGCACGGCGCGCAGGAAGTCGACCCGCCGGAAGTCCGGCCAGTACGCCTCGCAGAAGTAGTACTCCGAGTGCACCGACTGCCAGAGCATGAACCCCCCGAGCCGCTGCTCCCCGGAGGTGCGGATGACCAGGTCCGGGTCGGGCTGGCCCTTCGTGTACAGGTGGTCCGCGATGTGCTCCACGTCGAACGTCGCGGCGATCTCGTCCAGCGACGCACCCTCGGCCGCGCGCTCGGCGAGGTAGGACCGCACCGCGTCGGCGATCTCGCGGCGGCCGCCGTAGCCGATCGCGACGTTCACGTGCAGCCCGGCGACGTCGGCGGTCGCGGACTCGGCGTCCCGCAGGATGCCGCGCGTCCGCTCCGGCAGGAGGTCGAGCGACCCGACGGCCTGCAGCCGCCACTGCCGCGTCGCCGCGAGCTCGCGCACGGCGTCCTCGATGATGCCGAGCAGCGCCTCGAGCTCCTCGGGGTCCCGCGTGAGGTTGTCGGTCGAGAGCATCCAGAGCGTGACGACCTCGACGCCGACCTCCTCGCCCCACTGCAGCAGGTCCGCGATCCGGTCGGCGCCGCGCCGGTGCCCGGTGGCGGTCGACTCCCCGAGCTGGCGGGCCCAGCGCCGGTTGCCGTCGAGGATGACCCCGACGTGCCGGGGCACCCGGTCGCGTGGCAGCGAGGCGGCCAGCCGACGCTCGTACAACCCGTAGAGCGGGTGGGGCAGGCGCACGCGCGGAACTCCTTCGCCGGGAGGGGTGGCGGTGCTCACGCTACCGCCCGGCGGACCCCCGACGGCCGCGCGGACGGAGGGCGCGCGGAGGAGAACTCGTGCAGGTGCACGAACCTACGCACCCGTAACCTACGCATTCGTAGGTTACGCTGCAGCCGACGTCACCGAGCCGAGGAGGGGATGCGCCGTGAAGGTCACCGAGACCGCCGAGCAGGTCGCGCAGGCCGTCAAGCCGCGGCTGCGCGGGTGGATCCACGCCGGCATGTTCCCGCTGGCCACCGCCGCGTCCGTCGTCCTGGTCGTGCTCGCGCCCACCGCCCCGCTCACGATCGCCTCGGCGGTCTTCGGCGGGGCCGCCATGCTGCTGTTCGGCACCAGCGCCGTCTACCACCGCGGCACGTGGTCGCCCCGGGTCGCCGGCGTCCTGCGCCGCATGGACCACACGAACATCTTCCTCGTCATCGCCGGCACCTACACCCCGCTCGCCGTCGCGCTGCTCCCGGCGGCCACCGCCCAGACACTGCTCGTCATCGTGTGGTCCGGGGCGCTCGTCGGGCTGCTCGCGCGCGTGTTCTGGCTCGGGGCCCCGCGCTGGGTGTACGTGCCCGTGTACATCGCCCTCGGCTGGGTGGCGGTGTGGTTCCTGCCGGCGTTCGGTCGCGCGCCCAACGGCGGCCCCGAGGTCGTGTGGCTCGTCGCCGCCGGCGGCCTCGCGTACACGGTCGGCGCCGTCGTCTACGGGCTGAAGCGGCCGAACCCCAGCCCCCGCTGGTTCGGGTTCCACGAGATCTTCCACCTGCTCACCGTCGTCGGGTTCAGCTGCCACTACGCGGCCGCCGCGCTGGCGGTGCTGCGCTGACCTCTGCGGTTACGGTGGAGGTCATGTCCGCCGTGCAGCCCGTCCGCGACGTCCCCGACCCCGCGCAGGTCCGCGCGCTGGTGCGCGAGATGCGCCGCCTCGCCCTGACGTACAAGTTCGGGATCGACGAGGTCATGACGAAGATCGCGATCCTGCGGGACGAGTTCCTCCACATGCAGGACGACAACCCCGTGGAGCACGTCGGGTCGCGGCTGAAGTCGTTCGAGTCCATCGCGGCCAAGTGCCGGCGCAAGGGCATCCCGCTCGACCCGGACGCCGTGCGCGCCCAGATGTTCGACATCGCCGGCGTGCGGGTGACGTGCTCGTTCGTGTCGGACATCTACCGGCTGCGGGACATGCTGATCGGCCAGGGCGACCTCACCCTGCTCGAGGAGCGCGACTACATCGCCCACCCCAAGCCGAACGGCTACCAGTCGCTCCACCTCATCGTCCAGGTGCCGGTGTACCTGTCCGACCGCGTCGAGGACGTCGTCGTGGAGATCCAGCTCCGGACCATCGCCATGGACTTCTGGGCGAGCCTCGAGCACAAGATCTACTACAAGTACGCCGGCCAGGTGCCCCGCCACCTCACGGACTCGCTCAAGCTCGCGGCCGACGTGGCGGCGTCGCTCGACACGTCGATGGAGCGCATCCACCACGAGGTCAAGGCGCTGGCGGGCGAGCAGCCGGTGCCCGGCCCCGGGGCCGACGACGCGCTCAGCCCGGAGGACCTCATGCGGTCGTTCTGGCCCGCGCCCGACACGCAGCTCGACGGCGAGGGCCGCCCCCGCGTCTGACCGGCGTCCGGGTCAGGCGACCGGGACGACGCGGTACCGGCGATGGTCCAGCGACGGGTTCACCGCGCGCACGTCGGCGAGCGCCGAGGGGTCCAGGTCGACCGTGCGCAGCTCCGGCTCCGTGCCCAGCTCGAGCCCGGCGACGCCGTCCGGGCCGACGACGAGGGACCGGCCCGTCACGCCGCGCCCGGCCTGGCCGACCGCGAGGACCACCACGGTGTTCTCGATGGCGCGCGCCGTCGCCAGCGTCCGCCAGTGATGCTCCTTGAGGGGACCCGCCGCCCACGCCGCCGGGACCACCAGCACGTCCGCCCCCGCGTCGACCGCGCGCCGCGCCGACTCGGGGAACCGCAGGTCGTAGCAGGTGAGCACGCCGAACCGCAGGCCGGCGACGTCGAGCGTCAGCGGGGCGGCGTCGGCCGGCCCGGGCTCCAGCCGGTCGGACTCGCGGTGCCCGAACGCGTCGTACAGGTGCACCTTGCGGTAGACGCCGACGACCGCGCCCGCGGCGTCCACCGCGACGACGGCGTTCGCCGCACGGTCCGCCCGGGACCCCGGGAGGGTGGTGCCGGCGACCACCGCGACGCCGTGGGCGGCGGCACGCTCGCGCAGCGACGAGACGAACGGGCCGTCGAGCGGCTCGGCGTGCTCCGGCCCGGTGCCGCGCGGGTCGAACCCCGAGGCGTACTCCGGCAGCACGAGCACGTCGGCCCGGGCGCGCGCCGCGGTGTCGAAGGCCCGCCGGACCACCTCGCGGTTCGCGTCGTGGTCGTCGCTGACCCGCAGCTGGCCGAGCGTCACCCGCACGGCGGGCCGGACGGGCGGGTCGACGGTCACGGGCGGTCCCGGTCCTCGGGCGCCGGGTCGTCGGCCGGGGCGGCGGGCGGGAGGTCGTCGGGCGCGTCACCGACGCCGGGCGCCGGCGTGCCGCCCCCGGCCTCGGCCTCGGCCTCCTCGAGCCGGCGGGCGTTGCGCTCCACGACGCGCAGGTGCCGCACCAGCGAGAACGCCAGGGCGATCACCGCGGCCGCCACGGCGAACGTCACCAGGAAGCCGAGCAGGCCCGGCGACGTCTGGTCCTCCGGCGGGATCTCGACCGTGCTGGGCGACGGCGACGGCTCCGCGGCCCCCGGCACCAGGAGCGCGACGGGGACCGGGACCACCGCGTGCACCGCCTCGCCGAGCGCGCCGCCCGCCTGCAGCACCGCCCCGTGGGCGACGGCGATCAGCGTGGTGGCGCTCATGCGCGGGCCTCGCGCACGCCGGCGAACAGGTCGTCCTCGGGCAGCGTGGTCGGCACCCGCGACTCGGCGAGCTCGTACTCCTCGTGCGGCCACACCTGCAGCTCGAGGTCGCGCGGCATCGCGAAGAAGAACCCCTCGGGGTCGATCTGCGTGGCGTGCGCGCGCAGCGCGGCGTCCCGGGCGTCGAAGTACCCGCCGACGGGGACCAGGGTCGTCACCTCGCGCTCCGGGATCTCGCGGGCGGCGCGGGACTCGACCCACTCGCCGAACGGCGACTCCAGGCCCCGCTCGACCATCGCCTCGTGCGCCGCGCGGATGCGGGCCATCGAGAAGCCGTGGTTGTAGTACAGCTTCAGCGGCGTCCACGGCTCGCCGGCCCCGCGGTAGCGCTCCGGGTCCCCCGCCGCGTGGAACGCCTCCACCGCGACCCGGTGGGTCATCACGTGGTCGGGGTGCGGGTAGCCGCCCGTCGGGTCGTACGTCGTGATGACGTGCGGCCGGAACGAGCGGACCAGCTCGACGAGCGGCCGCGCCGCGTCCTCCAGCGGGACCAGGGCGAAGCAGCCCTCGGGCAGCGGCGGCAGCGGGTCGCCCTCGGGCAGGCCGGAGTCGACGAAGCCGAGCCAGTGCTGCCGGACGCCGAGCGCCTGCGCGGCCGCGGCCATCTCGACGCGCCGCACCGCGCGCATGCCCTCGATGCCGCCCTCGACCGGCGGGTGGTGCGGGTTGAGCACGTCGCCCCGCTCGCCGCCGGTGCAGGTGACGACGAGCACGTCCACCCCCTCGGCGGCGTACCGGGCGGTCGTCGCGGCGCCCTTGCTCGACTCGTCGTCCGGGTGGGCGTGCACGGCCATCAGGCGCAGCTGCTCGGTCACGTTCGCTCGTGGTCCTTCCCTCGGCGTCCGCCGGAGCACCGGCGGACGGGAGACAATGATCCCTCACCCCACCGACACCGGCGCACCCCGACGCCCGGCGGACCAGCAGGAGGAGCGCGTGACCGCAGACGCCGCCGCGACGCCGGCACCCCCGGAGGGACGCTACGGGCGCCCGCCGACGTCCCGGCGCGCGACGCGGGCCGCCGTGGCGGTGCTCGCCGTGCTCGGCCTCGCGGTCGTGGTCTGGCTGGGCGTCGGGCAGGCGCGGACGCCCGTGCGCTGGGACGAGGTCGGCTTCCGCGTGGACGGCCCGACGTCGACCGAGGTGACGTTCGACGTCACGAAGGACCCGGACGCCACCGCCGTCTGCCGGGTGCAGGCGCTGTCCGAGGGGTACGCCGAGGTCGGGGTCCGGACGGTCGAGGTCGGCCCCGCGGGCACGCGCACGCAGCGGGTCACGGCGACCATCCTCACCGCCGAGCAGGCCGTGACCGCCGTCGTGGAGTCCTGCGAGCCCGCCTGACGCCGCGCGGGAGCCGTGCGGGAGACCGCGCCGGTGCCGTGCGGGTGCGGCGCGGGCGCCGGGCCGGACCCGCACGCGCCGGAGCCCCGGCGTTGCTATGATTGCCGATTCATACGCCGCCCCCGGACCGACGTCGCCCGACGTCGCCGCAGGTCGACGCGACCACGAGACGGCGGCACACCCGTTCACGCACCTCGCGGGTCCGCGCACGCCTGACCGGGGACGACGCACAGTGCACCCGCCCCGCCGGGGCGCGACACGCAGGGAAGGAGTGGACGTGACCGACACGACGCAGGCCGCCACCTGGCTGACGCAGGAGGCCTACGACCGCCTCAAGGCGGAGCTCGAGCACCTCGAGGGCCCGGGACGCGCCGAGGTCACCGAGCGCATCGCCGCCGCGCGTGACGAGGGCGACCTCAAGGAGAACGGCGGCTACCACGCGGCGCGCGAGGAGCAGGCCAAGCAGGAGGCCCGCATCCGCGAGCTCAAGGAGAAGCTGCGCAACGTGCAGATCGGCACCCCGCCGGACGACGGCGTCGTGGAGCCGGGCATGGTCGTGACCGCCGTCGTGGCGGGTGACGAGATGACGTTCCTCCTGGGCTCCCGCGAGATCGCCGGCAGCGCGGACATCGAGGTCTTCTCCCCGACGTCGCCGCTCGGCGCCTCCATCAACGGCCGGCAGGTCGGCGACACGGTGGCCTACACCGCGCCGAACGGCCGCGAGATCCCCGTCGAGATCAAGGCCGCGAAGCCCTTCGAGGGCTGACCCGCTCGGCACCGCGAGGGCCCCGTCCGCACGCCGGACGGGGCCCTCGCCGCGTCCCCGCCCGCTCCCGCCCCGCGGCCCTGGGCTCCGGGTCGGCGGCGAGGTCGTCACGTCGGGCCGAGGTCGTCAGGTGGGCGGGACGACCTCGGCCCGGACTGACGACCTCGCGGCCGCGCCGAGCTCGCGCCAGGGGGTCAGTGCTCGGACAGGCGGAAGCCGGCGTCGCGCAGGCTCTGCAGGAGGCGCGCGCAGTGCTCGGGGCCCTTGGTCTCCACCTGGACCTCGATCTCGACCTCGTCGATCTCCAGGTCCACCCCGGTGCGGACGTGCGACACGTGCATGACGTTGCCGCCGGCGGCCGCGAGCTCACGCAGCAGCCCCGCGAGCGCGCCCGGGGTGTCGTGGACGCGCACCCGCAGCTGCAGGTACCGACCGGAGACGGCGAGCCCGTGCCGGACGACCCGGAGCAGCACCAGGGGGTCGATGTTGCCGCCGGACAGCACGACCACCACGGCTCCCTCGAGGTCCCCGGCGCCGGCGGCCATGACGGCCGCGACCCCGGCGGCGCCGGACGGCTCGACGAGCAGCTTCGCGCGCTCCGCGACGAGCAGCAGCGCCCGGGACAGGTCCTCCTCGGAGACGGTGCGCACCTCGCAGGCGTGGCGCCGCAGCACGTCGAACGGCACCCGTCCGGGCGTGCCGACCGCGATGCCGTCGGCCATGGTGTGCAGCTCGGGCGCCGGCACGGGCTCCCCCGCGACGAGGGACGCCGGGTACGCCGCCGCGCGGGCCGCCTGGACGCCGATCACCCGGACGTGGGGCGCCGCCTCGGCGACGACCGCCTGGATGCCGGCCGCGAGCCCGCCGCCGCCGAGCGGCACCACGATGGTCCGGACGTCGGGCACCTGCTCGAGGATCTCGAGCGCGAGCGTGCCCTGCCCGGCGACGATGTCCGCGTGGTCGAACGGGTGGATGAGCACCCGCCCGGTCCGCTCGGCCTCGGCGCGGGCGGCCACGAGCGCCTCGTCGACGCTGTGCCCGTGGGGGCGCACCTCCGCCCCGTACTCCTTCGTGGCGGCGATCTTCGGCAGCGCCGCGTCGACCGGCATGTACACGACCGCGTCGATGCCGAGCAGCTGCGCGGCGAGCGCGACGCCCTGCGCGTGGTTGCCGGCGCTGGCGGCGACGACCCCGCGGGCCTTCTCCTCGGGCGACAGCCGCGACATGCGCACGTACGCGCCGCGGATCTTGAACGACCCGGCCCGCTGCAGGTTCTCGCACTTGAGGTGCACCGGGACGCCGGCGACCTGCGACAGCGCCCGGGACGACTCCACCGGCGTCCGGGTGGCCACCCCGTCCAGCAGGCGCGCGGCCGCCCGGGCGTCCTCCAGGAAGCTCACGTCGGTCCGCTCAGACACGGGCGTCCGCCCCGCCGGCGCCGCGCCGCGAGAACAGGCCGGGTGGTCGCAGGTCCGGGTGGTCGTCCGTGCCGAGCTGCGGGAACTTGTCGTGCCCGTGCAGGTACAGCACCACGGTGTTGAGCACGGCGGCGATCGGCACGGCGAACAGGGCGCCCACGATCCCGGCGGCCATCGACCCCGCGGCGACGACCAGCAGCACCGCGACCGGGTGCAGCGACACCGCGTGGCCCATGAGGAACGGCTGGAGCACGTGGCCCTCGATCTGCTGCACCGCGAGCACGACGCCCAGCATGATCAGCGCGATCACCCAGCCCTTGGCGACGAGCGCGACCAGCACCGCGACGGCGCCCGTCGCGATCGCGCCGACGATCGGGATGAACGAGCCGACGAACACCAGCGTCGCCAGGGGCAGCGCGAGCGGCACCCCCAGGATCGCGGCGCCGAGGCCGATGCCGGTGGCGTCGACCAGGGCGACGAGGATCTGCGTGCGGGTGTAGCCGGACAGCGTGACGATGCCGCGGCGGCCGGCCTGGTGCACCCGCTCCCGCACGGACGACGGCAGCAGCCCGACCACCCAGGACCAGATGGTGCGCCCGTCGAGCAGGAAGAAGAACGTGCAGAACAGCGCGATGAGCGCGCCGGCGGCGACGTGCCCGACCGTGGTGGTCACGGACAGCGCGCCGGACAGCAGGGCGTCGGCGTTGGCGGAGATCTGGTCCCGGCCCTGCTGGACGAGCTGGTCGAGCTGGACGGTGTCGATGCCGAGCGGCCCGTCGGACAGCCACCGCAGCGCCTCGTCGACGCCCTGGGACGCCTGGTCGGACAGGTCGCCGAAGCCCGCCGCGATGGACCGGCCGGCGATGACGACCAGCCCGGTGACGGCCGCGAGCAGGAGCAGCACGGACGTGATCGACGCCAGGGCGCGCGGGAAGCGGGCCACCCGCCGCAGCCACCGGGCCACGGGCGTGAGCAGCACCGTCAGCAGCAGCGCGACGGCGACGGCCACCACGATCATCTGGAAGTAGCCGATGAGCCACAGCGCCGCCGCCGCGGCGGCCACGATGAGCAGGAACCGCCACGACCACGCGGCGGCCGCGCGCACGGACGGCGTCACCGACTGCTCGGCGCTCCAGCCGCGGGGCGTCGCGCCGGACGTCAGGTCGCCCTCGTGGAGCACCGGCGCCGGCTCGGCGGCGACGGCCCGGCGGCTCCGGGCGCGGCTGCGCCAGCCCTTCCCGGGCAGGCCGGGCGCGCTCACGCGAGCGCCTGCGCGAGGTCGGCGAGCAGGTCGGCCTCGTCCTCGATGCCCACGGACAGCCGCACGAGGTCGTCGGGGACCTCCAGGTCCGTGCCGACCACGGAGCCGTGCGTCATGCGGGCGGGCAGCTCGATGAGGGACTCGACGCCCCCCAGCGACTCCGCGAGCGTGAACACGCGGGTGCGGGCGCACACCCGGGCGGCGCGCTCGGCGCTGCCGGCCCGAAACGACACCATGCCGCCGAAGCCCGACATCTGACGCTCGGCGACGGCGTGGTCCGGGTGCGAGTCCAGGCCCGGGTACAGCACGTCGCCGACGTCGTCGCGGTCGGCGAGGAACCGCGCGACCGCCGCGGCGTTCGCGCAGTGCCGGTCCATCCGCACCGCGAGCGTCTTGAGGCCGCGCAGCGTCAGCCACGCGTCGAACGGACCCGCGACCGCGCCGGACGCGTTCTGGTGGAACGCCACCGCGTCGGCCAGGGCGGTCGTGCCGGTCGGCCCCTCGAGCCCGACCGGGAGCTGCGCCCCGTCGGCGACGACCAGCGCCCCGCCGACGACGTCGGAGTGGCCGCCGATGTACTTGGTGGTGGAGTGCACGACGACGTCCGCGCCGAGCGCGATCGGCTGCTGCAGGTACGGGGTCGCGAAGGTGTTGTCGACGACGAGCACCGCGCCGGCCGCCCGCGCGTGGGCCGCGAGCGCCGCGATGTCGGAGACGCCGAGCAGCGGGTTGGTCGGCGTCTCCACCCACACGAGCTTGGTCTGCCCGGGCCGGATGGCGGCCAGCACGGCGTCGGGGTCGGACAGGCCCACGGGCGTGTGCTCGACGCCCCACGGACCGAACACCCGCGCGATGAGGCGGTACGTGCCGCCGTACGCGTCGTCCGGGACCACCACGTGGTCACCGGGCCGCAGCACGGCGCGCAGCAGCGTGTCCTCCGCCGCGAGGCCCGACGCGAACGCGAAGCCCGCGCCGCCGCCCTCCGCCGCACGGAGCGCCTCCTCGAGCGCCGCACGCGTCGGGTTGCCCGAGCGGGAGTACTCGTAGCCGCCGCGCAGCCCGCCGACACCGTCCTGCTTGTAGGTCGAGACCTGGTAGATCGGCGTCACGACCGCGCCGGTCGCGCCGTCCGGCTCCTGCCCGGCGTGGATGGCCCGCGTCGCGAAGCCGGCCCCGGACCAGTCGCCGTCGTCGGTGTGCGCGGCGAGGTCGCCGGATCCGGGCAGCGTGGGGTGCGTCTCGTCAGTCACAGGGCCAGGCTAGGCGGTCGGAGCGGGCGGGAACACGCGGGCGCGCGGCCCGGTTGAGAGCGTCGGACCCGAGGAAGGGAGTCACCATGAGCTGGCTGTTCGGATCTGCCCTCGCCACCACGATGGTCACGCCGGAGCGCGCCCTGCGCGGCCGCGAGGACTACGCGTACACCGTGCCCGCCACGCACACCGTGCTCGGCACGCCGCTGCGCGGGCCGTGGCCGGAGGGCACGCGCACGATCACGCTGGGCCTCGGCTGCTTCTGGGGCGCGGAGCGCGTCTTCTGGCAGCTGCCGGGCGTCGTCGCGACGTCGGTGGGCTACCAGGGCGGGTACACGCCGTACCCGACGTACGAGGAGGTGTGCACCGGCCTGACCGGGCACGCCGAGGTCGTGCAGGTCGCCTACGACCCGTCGGTGGTGTCGGACGCGGACGTGCTGCGCACGTTCTGGGAGTCGCACGACCCGACGCAGGGGTTCCGGCAGGGCAACGACCGCGGCACGCAGTACCGGTCGACGGTCTACCCGACCACGCCGGAGCAGGAGGCCGCGGCGCGCGAGACGCTCGCCGCCTACCAGGAGCGGCTGACCCGCGCCGGGTACGGCGAGATCACCACGGAGGTGCGGCCCGCGGCCGAGGCCGGGACGTACTACTACGCCGAGGACTACCACCAGCAGTACCTCGACAAGAACCCGAACGGGTACTGCGGGCTCGGCGGCACCGGCGTGTCCTGCCCGCGGCCGCTCGACGCGTAGCCGCAGCACCACGACGCCGCGGCGCCCGGGGACGGGAACGACCCCGGGCGCCGCGGCGTCCGCGTACCGTGACCTGGTGTGACGAAGGTCGACGAGCACCGCGCCGCGCTGCGCGCCCTGCCCCCCGGGCAGGTGCCGGGCTACCTCACGCAGCACTCCGGGCTGCCGGGCCCGCGGGGGAACCTCGAGGTGATGGCGGCGTTCGCCGACGTGGCGCCCGCTCCCCTGGTGCTCGCGCTCGCGGACGACCCGGACGAGTACCTGCGCTGCTGCGGGACCGTCGGCGCGGGACGGCTGCTCGTCGAGGCCCTGGCGGCCGGGGACGACGACGGCGCCCGCGACCTGCTCGCGCTGCTGCACGACCGCGCCGCGGACCCGCTGTGGCGGGTGCGGGAGGCGACCGCGATGGCCCTGCAGCGCCTCGGCGACGACCGGCCGGCGGACCTGCGCGGGGTCGTCGCCGACTGGGCCGCGGACGCCCACCCGCTGGTCCGCCGTGCGGCCGTCGCGGGTGTGTGCGAGCCCCGGCTGCTGCGCGACCCGGCGACCGCGGCCGCCGCCCTGTCCGCGTGCACCACGGCCACCGACGCGCTCGCCGCCCTCCCGGCGGACGCGCGCCGCCACCCCGACGTCCGCACCCTGCGCCAGGCGCTCGGGTACTGCTGGAGCGTGGCGGTGGCCGGCGACCCGGGCGCGGGCCTGCCGGCGTTCGCCGCCCTGCGCACCACCACCGACCCGGACGTCGCGTGGGTGGTGCGGGAGAACGAGAAGAAGAGCCGGCTGCGCCGCCTGCTCGACTGACCGCCGAGGAGACCCGTGCCGTCCGCGACCCGAGCCGTCCCCGCCGTCGCCCCGACCGGCGGGTCCCGTCCCCTGCGCGAGCCGCGCGACCTGCCCGACCTGCCCGACCTGCCCGACCCGTGCGACCGCGCCGCGGCGCCCAGCGACCGGCACGCCCGCCGCGCCCGTCGCCGGGCGGGTGCCGCCCTCGCCCTGGGGCTGCCCGCGCTGCTCGCCGTCACCGGCTGCGGGGCGGCGACCGAGCGACCGCCCGCCGCGGAGGTCGCGGCCGCCCCCGACTGCCTCGCGACCGACGTCCTGTGGGGACTCGGCCTGACGCCGCCGGAGGGCCACGACCGCCCGGCCCCCGCGGCGGGGTCGGTCCCCGAGGGGTTCATCCCCGTCTCGGCCGTGCACTGCCGCGGCCCGCTCGACGGACCGGTGCAGCCCGGACCGGCCGCACCCGGTGGCGACGCGGAGCCGGCGCCCGGGTTCCTGACCGTGCCCGAGGGCGAGGCGGTCGACCTCGGCGACCTCCCCGCGGCGCCCGGGGCGCCCGAGCCGTCCCCCGCGGCCGTCGCGGTCACGGAGGTCGAGCTGGCCGGCGACCTCGGTCCCCTGCTCGCCCAGCTCGCGCGCCCGAGCCGGGTCGCGGGGCCCGACCAGGTCTGCGCCGCGGTGTGGCTGCCGCAGCCGCAGGTCTACCTGGTGGACGCCCACGGCAGGGCCGTGCGGGTGCAGTGGCCGTCCGACGAGTGCGGCGTCCTGCTGGACGGCGTGACGTCCCCGCTGGCGGTGCTGCGGACGGTCGGCACCCGCGTCGTGGTGGCCGGGCCGGCCTGACGGCGCGTCAGTCGGTGGCGGCGAACGCGCGCAGCGCGATGCCGACCGCGTGCTGGAACAGCCGCTCGCGCTCGTCCGCGTCGAGCTCGGCCGCCTGGAACGTGAAGTCCGAGACGGACAGCAGCGCCAGCGCCTCCGCCTTCTCCCGGTCGGCGGCCGCGTACAGCCCGGCGGCCTCCATCTCGACGGCGAGCGTGCCGTGCTCGACCAGCGCCTGCATGAGCTGCGGCCGGTCCGCGTAGAACACGTCGGAGGTCAGCACCGGCCCGGCGTGGACGCGCGCCCCCTCCACGTCGCGCGCGGCGGCCACCGCGGCGGACGCGAGCGCGAAGCTCGGGGCGTGGGAGTAGTGCAGCCCCGGCAGCCGGTTGGCGCTGACGCCGGAGTCGGTGTGCGCGGCGGTGGCGACCACGACGTCGCCGAGCTCGAGGTGCCGCTGCATGCCGCCCGCCGTGCCGATGCGGATGATCCGCCGCACGCCGTAGAACCGGAACAGCTCGGTGGCGTAGATCGAGATGGACGGCACGCCCATCCCGGAGGCCATCACGGACACCGGCCGGCCCTGCCAGGTCCCCGTCCAGCCGACGACGCCGCGCACCTCGGTCACCAGCCGCGCGTCGTCCAGCACCGTCTCCGCGATCCGGGTGGCGCGGCGCGGGTCGCCCGGCATGAGGACGTCCGGGGCGAAGTCGCCGGGCTGCGCGGAGATGTGCGGGGTGGGCATGGGGGTCTCCTGATCGGGGCGGAGCGGGGGCCGGGCGGGTCCGGACGTCGCGCCGCCGCCCTCCCGGGCGCGGGCGGGCGGCGGCGCGACGACGGGCGGTGGCGTCAGCGGGTGCCGACGATGTCGACGACGAACACCAGGGTGTCGCCACCGCGGATGCCGGCCTGCGGCACGCCGCGGTCGCCGTAGCCCAGGTGCGGCGGGATCGACAGCAGCACGCGCGAGCCGACGGGCTGGCCGACCAGGCCCTCGTCCCAGCCGCCGATGACGGCGCCGACGCCGATCGGGAACGAGATCGAGGACCCGCGGTCGTACGAGTTGTCGAACACGTGGCCGCCCCAGGTCTGGCCCAGGTAGTGCACCTCGAGGTCGTCGCCGGCCTCGACGAGCGCGCCGTCGCCGGGCGCGAGGACGACGACCTCGAGCTCGGCGGGCGCCTCGCCCTCGGGGAACGTCAGGGTCGGCTTCTCGCCGAACGATCCGGTGGCCTCGGGCAGGGTGGACATGACGTCTCCTCGGTCGTGGGCTGAACTCCCCCATCCTGCCCGCTCCCGGGCCGTCGCCGCGAACCCGGGGGACCGGCCGCCCGGCGCGCGACGGGTTAGCGTCGTCCCGGCGGGCGAGGGGCGCCCGCCGGGACGGGAGCACCGATGTCGCTGACCACCTGGGCCGGGAACCTCACCTACGCCGCCGCGCGCGTGCACGAGCCGCGGACCGTCGAGCAGGTGCAGGAGGTGGTCGCGGGCGCGCGGCGGGTGCGGGCGCTCGGGACGCGGCACTGCTTCAACGACCTCGCGGACACCGAGCACGACCTGGTCCGGCTGGACGGGCTCGACCCGGACGTCCGCGTCGACGCCGGCGCCCGGACGGTGTCGGTGGCCGCCGGAACCCGCTACGGGGCGCTCGCCCGCGTCCTGCACGCGCAGGGCTGGGCCCTGCACGACCTCGCCTCGCTGCCGCACATCTCGGTGGCCGGGGCGGTCGCCACCGCCACGCACGGGTCGGGCGACCGGTCCCGGAACCTCGCTGCGGCCGTCGCGGCGGTGGACCTGGTGACCGCCGACGGCACGCTGCGGCACGTCGCGCGCGGGGACGCCGACTTCCCGGGTGTCGTCGTCGGGCTCGGCGCGCTCGGCGTCGTCGTGCGGGTCACGCTCGACGTCGAGCCGACGTACGACGTCGCGCAGGAGGTCCACACCGACCTGCCGTGGGACGTCGCGCTGGAGCACCTGGACGACGTGACCGGGTCCGCCGACTCCGTGAGCCTGTTCACCGACTGGACCGGCCCCGCGGTGCAGCAGGTCTGGCGCAAGACCCGCCTGGCCGCCGGCGCCGGCTACGAGCGACGCACCGAGCTGTTCGGCGCGCGCCCGGCGCCCGGCCCGCTGCACCCCCTGCCCGGCATCGACCCCGTGCACTGCACCGAGCAGCTCGGCGTCCCCGGTCCGTGGCACGAGCGGCTGCCGCACTTCCGGCTGGAGTTCACGCCCAGCAACGGCGACGAGCTGCAGTCCGAGTACCTCGTCCCCCGCGGGCGCGCCGCCGAGGCGTTCGAGGCGCTGCGGGCCCTCGCCCCCGTCGTCGCGCCGCTGCTCCAGGTCTCGGAGGTCCGCACCGTCGCGGGCGACGACCTGTGGCTCAGCACGGCGTCCGGCGGCGACCGGGTCGCCCTGCACTTCACGTGGCAGCCGCGGCAGCGCGAGGTCGAGGCCGTCCTGCCCCGCCTGGAGGCCGCGCTGGCCCCGCTCGGGGCGCGGCCGCACTGGGGCAAGCTGTTCGCCTCGCTCGGCGCGCCCGACTCGGACCCGCGCGCGCTCTACCCGCGGCTGGACGACTTCCGCGCGCTGGTGGCGCGCACCGACCCGGAGGGCACGTTCCGCAACGCGTTCGTCGACCGGCACGTCCTGGGAGCGTGACCGGGGCGGGCGCCCCGCCGGACGCCCGCGGCGCTCAGCGCGCCAGGAACGCCAGCAGGTCGTGCCGGGTGAGGACGCCCACCGGCACGCCGTCGTCGACCACCATGAGCGCGTCGTGCTTCTGCAGCGCCTCGCGCGCCGAGCCGACCGTCTCCCCGGACCCGATGAGCGGCAGCGGCGCCGACATGTGCCGGTCAACGCGGTCCGACAGCGAGGCGGCGCCCGAGAACACGGCGTCCAGCAGCTCGCGCTCGGAGACGGCGCCCGCGACCTCGCCGATCTTCACGGGCGGCTCGGCGCCGACGACCGGCATCTGCGAGACGCCGTACTCCTGGAGGATCTCGATGGCGTCCCGGACCGTCTCGTTGGGGTGCGTGTGGACGAGCGCCGGCACGCTGCCGTCCTTCGTCCGCAGCACGTCGCCGACGGCGGCGCCCTCGCCCGCGTCGAGGAACCCGTAGGACCGCATCCAGCGGTCGTTGAAGATCTTCGACAGGTAGCCCTTGCCGCTGTCCGGCAGCAGCACCACGATCACCGCGCGGGCCGCCGCCTCCGGGTCGTCCTCCTCGAGGCGGCGGGCCAGGCGCAGCGCGCCCTCGACCGCCATCCCGCACGACCCGCCGACCAGCAGCGCCTCCTCACGGGCCAGGCGCCGCGTCATCGCGAACGAGTCGGCGTCGGACACGGGGATGATCTCGTCCGGCACCGCCGGGTCGTACGCGGACGGCCAGAAGTCCTCGCCGACGCCCTCCACCAGGTACGGCCGGCCGTCGCCGCCGGAGTACACCGAGCCCTGCGGGTCGATGCCGACCACGCGGACCGGGCCGCCGTCGGCCGCCGGGCGGTCCGTCGAGACGTCGTGCAGGTAGCGGCCGGTGCCGGTGATGGTGCCGCCGGTCCCGACGCCCGCGACGAAGTGCGTGACCCGGCCGTCGGTGTCGGCCCAGATCTCCGGGCCGGTCGAGTCGTAGTGGCTCGCGGGGCCGTTGACGTTGGCGTACTGGTTGGGCTTCCAGGCGCCCTCGATCTCGGTGACCAGGCGGTCCGACACCGAGTAGTAGGAGTCCGGGTGGTCGGGCGGGACGGCGGTCGGCGTGACGACGACCTCCGCGCCGTACGCGCGCAGCACGTCGCGCTTGTCCTCCGAGACCTTGTCCGGGCACACGAACACGCAGCGGTAGCCCTTGCGCTGGGCGACGAGCGCCAGACCGACGCCCGTGTTGCCGCTGGTCGGCTCGACGATGGTGCCGCCGGGCCGCAGCTCGCCGGAGGCCTCGGCCGCCTCGATCATCCGCAGGGCGATGCGGTCCTTGGCGGACCCGCCCGGGTTGAAGTACTCGACCTTGGCCAGGACCGTCGCCGACAGGCCCGCGGTCACGGTGTTGAGGCGGACCAGCGGCGTGTTGCCGACGAGGTCGGAGACGTGCTGCGCGTACTTCACGGGACTCCAGACGGCCGAGGGGGTGGCGGGGACGTGCGACGGCCCCGTCGCACCAGCCTAGGGCCGGGCGGCGGGGCCGTCGTGGGGGTGGTGTCAGTCGCGGCCCTGGAGGATCGCGAGGATCCGCAGGAACTCCAGGTACAGCCAGACCAGGGTGACGATGAGCCCGAAGGCGGCGGACCAGGCGAACTTGTTCGGCACGCCCTGGTCGACGCCGCGCTTGATGGCGTCGAAGTCCATGATGAGGCTCGCGGCGGCCAGGCCGACGGCCACCAGGCCGATGACGACGCCGAGCCAACCGCTGCGCAGCGGCCCGAAGCCGTCGCTGTCGACGAAGAAGAACATCACGACGTTGACCAGCGAGTACGCCAGGTAGCCCACCATCGCGATGAGCAGCCAGCGCGTGAACTTCGGGGTGACGCGGACGCGGCCCGACTTGAAGAGGAACAGCGCGGCACCGAAGGTGGCGAACGTGGCGATGACGGCCTGCAGCACGATCGGCTGCGTCGACTGCCCGTCGAACGTGAGGTTCTGGAACGCCAGGCTGATCCCGCCGAGGAACACGCCCTGCGCCACCGTGTACAGCGTGATGAGCACGGGGCTCGGCTCGCGCTTGAACGCGTTGACGAGGCCGAGCACCAGGCCGGCGATCGCGCCGATCGGCCAGATGCCGGGCGCCAGGTTCCAGGTCGCCGCCGCGACGACGACGAGCAGCGCGAGCAGCCCGCCCGTCTTGACGATGACGTCGTCGTAGGTCAGGCGGCGCGTGTCACGCGTGGTCGCGGACGGCGCGCCGTACATCTGCTCGAGCGTCGACGCCTCGACGACCGGGCCCGTCGAGCCGAGGGTGCCCGTCGGGGCACCCTGCTGCGGGCGGGCGGCCCGGTTCCCGCGGGCGCGCGGGTCGCCGAAGACGGCGCTGTTGTTGAACACCGGGTTGCTCATCGGTCCTCCAGGGTCGGTTCGAGATCGAGCCGGCAGTGGTTCACCACCCTAGAACGCCACGCCGCCCCCGGAAGTTCCCCGGCGCACGACGCGACCTGCGCGGGAGCCCGGACCCGACCGGGTCATCCGTGAGGAGGACCCGCGTCGTCCCCCCGGGCGAGCGCGGGGCCGGACGGGTTCGGCCGTGCGACCGTTCCGCGCCGGCGCACCGGTCCGTACGGTCGTGACGTACCGGAACCCACCAGTGAGGACACCATGATCGAGGCACGAGGACTGACCAAGAGGTACGGCAGCAAGACCGCCGTCGCCGGCATCGACTTCACCGTGCAGCCGGGCAAGGTCACGGGCTTCCTCGGCCCGAACGGCGCCGGGAAGTCCACCACCATGCGGATGATCATGGGCCTGGACCGCCCGACGGCCGGCACCGTCACGGTCAACGGCCGCCCCTACGCGCAGCACCGCTCCCCGCTGACGGAGGTCGGCGCGCTGCTCGACGCGAAGGCGGTGCACTCGGGCCGCTCCGCGACCAACCACCTGCGGGCCGTCGCCGCGACCCACGGCATCGGCCGCAAGCGCGTCGACGAGGTCATCGAGATGACCGGCCTGCGGGGCGTCGCCGGCAAGCGCGTCGGCGGGTTCTCGCTCGGCATGGGCCAGCGCCTGGGCATCGCCGCGGCGCTCCTCGGCGACCCCCGCACGCTGATCCTCGACGAGCCGGTCAACGGCCTCGACCCCGAGGGCGTGCTGTGGGTCCGCAACCTGGTCAAGCACCTGGCGGGCGAGGGCCGCACCGTGTTCCTCTCCTCGCACCTCATGAGCGAGATGGCGCTGACCGCCGACCACATCCTCGTGATCGGCCGCGGCCGGATCATCGCGGACGCCCCCGTGGCGGACATCGTGGCCGGCGCGTCCGGCGCGAGCGTCCGGGTCCGCAGCCCCCAGGCGGCCCAGCTCGCCGACCTGCTGCGCGGCCCCGACACCACCGTGACCTCCGTCGAGGCGGGCCTGCTGGAGGTCGCGGGCGCCACCGCCCCGGCCGTCGGCGAGCTCGCCGCGCAGCACGGCCTGGTGCTGCACGAGCTCACGCCGGTGTCCGCGTCGCTGGAGGCGGCCTACATGTCGCTGACCGCCGACGACGTCGAGTACCACTCCGACCCCGCGGCCCTCGCCGCCACGACCAGCCAGGAGGCCCGGCGATGAGCGCCACCGCCACCGTCCCCGCCGCCCGCCGCGCCGGCTCGTCCCGCGCCGCCGGCGACGTCCGCGTCACGTTCCCGCGGCTGGTCCGCTCGGAGTGGATCAAGCTCTGGACCGTCCGCTCGACGTGGTGGGTGCTGCCCATCACGGTGCTCGCGCAGACCGGCATCGCGTGGATGATCGCGTACTTCGGCACCCGGGAGATGGAGTCCGGGGGCATGGACCTCGGCCGCTTCACCGCCGGTGACGTCGTCGGCGGCATCCAGTTCGCGCAGCTCGCGATCTGCGTGCTCGCGGTGCTCACCATCACCGGCGAGTACTCGACCGGGATGATCCGCAGCACGCTCACCGCCGCCCCGACCCGCACGCCGGCCCTGCTGGCCAAGGGCCTCGTCGTGGTGGTCGTCGCGTGGGTCACCGGCGTGGTCGGCACCCTCGCGTCCTGGGCCGTGACGTACCCCGTGCTCGGCGAGCAGTACCGCGTGGACCTCGGCGACGCCGTGAACCAGCGGATCTTCGTCGGCGCGCCGCTCTACCTCGCGGCGATCGCGCTGCTCGCGTACGGCATCGGCGCGCTCCTGCGGCACTCGGCCGGCGCGCTCGCCACCGTGCTGGGCCTGCTGCTGGTGGTCGAGAGCGTGTTCGCGATGGTCCCGTGGACGTTCTTCCAGAAGGTGAGCCCGTACCTGCCGATGTCCGCCGGGTCGCAGCTCGTGCAGAACGGCGGCCCCGACGCCACGCTGTCCCCCTGGGAGGGCTTCGGGGTGCTGGTGGCCTGGGGCCTGGTCGCGCTCGCCGGCGCGCTGGTGCTCGCGAAGCGCCGCGACGCCTGACCCGGCCGCGCCCGTGGCAGGGTGGCCCCGTCCCGCTCCGGCGGGGCGGGGCCGCCGCCGTCCCGACCCGCCCGTCCACGCCGTCCACCCGTCCGCTCCGCCGCCCCCGGAGGTCCCGCTGAGCCCGAGCACGAGCCCGGCCCCGGATGCCGCCCCGCAGGCCTTCACCGAGCTCGACGCGCGGCGGCTCGGCCGCGTCCGGCGCTTCTTCGCCCGGCACCCGGTCGCGTCGGACGTGCTGGTCTGCCTGGTGTACGCGGTGGCGGGCGTGTCGGAGGCCGGCCCGCAGGGCTCGACCGGCGTCCTGCTGGACGGCGGCCCCGCGGCGACCGCGCTGTCGCTGGCGCTCACCGTCGCCGGGCTGGGCGTGCTGGCCGTCCGGCGGCGCTGGCCGGTCCGCGTCGCGCTCGCCATGGCCGCGCTCGGCCTGCTGCAGGTGCTCGTCGACGGGCACGTCGGGGCGTTCGACCTGGGGTTCGCGCTCGCGCTGTACGTCGTCGCGGCCAGCCGGCCGCAGCGCGTCGCCTGGTCGGTGCTCGGCATCGCCACGGTGGTGGTCGTCGGCGCCCTGGCGCTGTGGGGCGGGCGGACGGAGCCGGAGCCCGGCTCGGTGACGGTGACGACCTCCGAGGGCACCGACGTCCGGCCGCTGCCGCAGCCGGTCCTCGCCTCGGACGCGCCCAGCTTCCTCCTGGTCGGCCTCGGGGCGTTCGCGATCGGCGCGAACGTGCGGGCGCGCCGGCTGCACACCCGTGCGCTGGTCGACCGGCACCAGCAGCTCGTCGACGCCGGCGAGCAGCACGCGAAGCTCGCCGCGGCCGCCGAGCAGACCCGGATCGCGCGCGAGATGCACGACGTGGTCGCGCACGGCCTCACGGTGATGATCGCCCTGTCGGACGGCGCGCGGGTGGCCGTGCGGCGGTCCCCGGACGACGCGGTGGCCGCGCTGGACCTGCTGTCCGAGACCGGCCGGTCCGCCCTCAACGACATGCGGCGGATGCTCGGCGTGCTGCGCGGCGCGGACGTGCCGCTGGAGCCGCAGCCCGGCACGCACGACCTGGAGTCGCTGGTGCAGCAGTTCCGCGCCGCGGGTCTCACGGTCCACCTGACCACGGCGGGGCCCGCGCTCCCCGCGGACGCCGGCCTGGCGCTGACGGTCTACCGCGTGGTCCAGGAGTCGCTGACGAACGTGCTGCGCCACGCCGGCAGCGGCGCGCGCGTGGACGTGCTCGTGCGGCACGGCGCGGGCCGCATCGGGATCGAGGTCGTGGACGACGGCGGCGGCGCGGACCCGGTCGCGGAGCCCGACCCGGAGCCGGGCCGGCGCGCGCGCCTCAGCGGGCGCCTCGCGGAGCGGCTCGAGGACCCGCTGGCCACGCGCACCGACGCCGGCGGCACCGAGACCCTCGTGCCGGGTCAGCCGGTCCGGACGGGGCGCGGGCTGGTGGGCATGCGGGAGCGCGCCGCGGTCTACCGTGGCTCCGTGGCGGCGGGGCCGCACCGGGGCGGCTGGCGGGTGCACGTGGAGCTCCGCACCGAGGACTCCGGGACCGCGACCACCACCGACGAGCACGACGAGGAGCGCACGTGAGCAGCACCGGGGACGCGACGGGGTCCGGCACCGGGCCGGGGGCGACGGGCCCGGGCGGCGCGTCCGGCCCGGTGCGCGTCCTGCTGGTCGACGACCAGCCGCTGCTGCGCATGGGCTTCCGGCTGGTGCTCGACGACGAGGACGACCTCACGGTGGTGGGCGAGGCCGGCGACGGCGCGGAGGCGCTGCGCCAGGTCGCCGCCCTGCAGCCCGACGTCGTGCTCATGGACGTCCGGATGCCCGGGACGAACGGCATCGAGGCGACGCAGCGGATCGTCGCGTCCGGGTCGCCGTCGCGCGTGCTCATCCTCACGACGTTCGACCTGGACGAGTACGCGTTCGCCGCGCTGCGGGCCGGCGCCAGCGGGTTCCTGCTCAAGGACGCGCGGCCGGCGGAGCTCACCGACGCGATCCGGGCGGTGGCGACCGGGGACGCCGTGGTCTCCCCGCGGGTCACGCGCCGGATGCTCGAGCTGTTCGCCGAGGAGCTGCCGGGCGCCGCGGCGGACGCCGCCCCGCCGCGCGACGACGCCCGGCTGGCCGAGCTGACCCAGCGCGAGCGCGAGGTGCTGCTGGCCGTGGCCGAGGGGCTGTCGAACGCGGAGGTCGCGCAGCGGCTGTTCCTGTCGGAGGCCACCGTCAAGACGCACGTCGGCCGCATCCTGGCGAAGCTGGGCGTGCGGGACCGGGTGCAGGCCGTGGTGTTCGCGTACGAGTCGGGCCTGGTCGGGCGCTGACGCCTCAGGCCTCGCCGACGGCCTCCTCCGGCGTGCCCTCCACGGCGCGCGCCGCACGGTCCCAGGCGCGCCACGTCAGCCGCTCCCCCACCGCGGTCGCCATCGACTGCCCCTTCCAGGCGAACACCACGGCACCGAGCAGCAGCACGCCGGCGCCCACCCAGTAGGGGGCGGTCGGGCTGACGGGGTGCAGCAGGCCGGCGATGACCGGCGCGGGTGCCGCGAAGCCCCAGCGCACGAGGTTGAACGCCGCGGTCGTGGTGCGCCGCTCGGCACCGCCGATGCCGAGCGCCAGGTCCGTCAGGTTGGCGTTGGCGATGCCCATGCACACGCCCGCGAGCACGAGGACGACGACGGACTCCGCGGTCCCGGCGCTCGTGGCCAGCAGGACGAGCGCGACGAGCAGCCCGCCGACCGCGACCCCCACGGTGGCGACGGCGCCGACACGGTGCGCGAGCCGGTGCCCGACCACGAGGATGCCGACGGCCAGGCCCACGCCCCAGGCGGTGAACACCAGGCCGAGCGGGATGACGCCGAGGCCGAGGAACACCGGCGTGTAGCCGAGCACCACGAAGAACACGAAGTTGTAGGCCGCGGTCACGACGCACAGCGCGCGGAACGCGGGCCGGCGGTAGGGCTGCAGGACGTCGCGCAGCCGCAGCGGGGTCGGCGGGTCCTGCGGGTCGCGCAGCCGGGTGACGGACATCGCGAGCGCCAGCAGCATGAGCACGCCGCAGGCCGCGAAGGGCACGCGCCAGGAGATCTGGCCGAGCAGCCCGCCGAGCAGCGGGCCGACGGCGAAGCCCAGGCCCACGCAGGTCTCGAACAGCTCGACGACCCACTCCCGGTCCGTCGCGAGCGCGACCAGCAGCACCATCGCCGTCGCGAAGAACATGGCGTTGCCGAGGCCCCACAGCCCGCGCAGGACGGCGAGCTGGGTGATCGAGCCGGACAGCGAGGCGAGCACCGAGGCGACCGCGACGACGCTGACGCCGGTGGCGAGCACGGCCCGGTACCCGAACCGGCCGGTGGCGATCACCGCGGGGATCATCCCCACCGCCATGACGACCAGGTACGCCGTGAACAGCAGCTCGATCTGCCAGGTGGAGGCGCCGATCTCCGTGCCGATGACGGGCAGGATCGGGTCCACCACGGCGATGCCCGCGATGGCGAAGAACGCCGTGAGGGCCGTGGCGTAGATCGCCGTGCGGTGCGGTTCGTGGTGGCGGCTGGGCATACGTCTCCTGGGGAAGCTCGTCGTCGGGGGTTTATCTGTACTATACAGCCATCGGCCACAGCACCGCGTGGCAGACTGCCGACGCCGACGACGAGGACCCGAGGTGACCATGGAGCAGCCCGCCGACGCGGTGCGCACGATCGAGGCCCAGGTGGCGATGCTGCTGCGCCTCGCAGACCGGACCCGCCGGGCCGGGGCGCGCGCCCGCGGCGAGATCGAGCGGTCCGCGTACCTCGTGCTCTCCGTCCTGGCCGTCGAGGGCACCGCCAGCGTCAACGCGATCGCCGACGCCCTGCGCCTCGACCCCTCGACCGTCACGCGCCAGGTGCTCGCGATGGAGCAGGCCGGGCAGGTCCGACGCACCGCCGACCCGGGCGACGGCCGCGTGACGCTGGTCGCCCCCACCGACGCCGGGCTCGAGGCCCTCGCGACGACGCGGGACGTCCGGGCGCGCGTGTACGCCGAGGTGCTCGACGGCTGGCCCGAGGACGACCGCGCGGAGCTGGCGCGGCTGCTGACCCGCCTCAACGCGGACATCGACACCTGGGGCCGGGCGCACCCGGCGCGCTGAGGGCGCACCGGCGGGCGGAGCCCGGACGCGGGCCCGGGCACGTGACCGGACACGGGCCGGGCACGTGACGGGGCCCCGCACCAGCACCTACGCTCGTCACCGGCGGTCGACACCCCGGGGCCGCCTCCCCCGGCGCCGCCCGGCGTCCGGCACCCCGACCGGAAGTGCCCCGTGACCTCTCCCGACCTCGCAGCCGCGCCCGCGGGCCCTCCCCGCAAGGGCCGCACCGCGCTGCGCGCCGTCGTGCTGCGCACCCAGCACCTCACGCCCGCGATGGTCCGCGTGACCCTGGGCGGACCGGGCCTCGCGGGCTTCCGGCCGTCCGCGGCCGCGGACTCCTACGTGAAGCTCGTGTTCCTGCCCGGCGTCGGCCGCACGGTCACCGGCGCGGACGCCCTCGCGCTGTGGACCACGCCCGAGGGCGTCGTCGACCTGGCGGCCGCCCGGGAGGCCCTGCCGCCCGAGCACCAGCCCCGCCTGCGCACGTACACGGTGCGGGCGTGGGACGACATGGAGCTCACGCTGACGCTCGACGTCGTCGTCCACGGCACCGCCGGCCTCGCGGGTCCGTGGGCCGCGACCGCCGCTCCCGGGGACGAGGTCGCGGTCGTCGGGCCGGGCGGCGGGTACAGCCCGGACCTGGGCGCCGACCACCACCTGCTCGTCGGCGACGCGTCCGCGCTGCCCGCCGTCGCGGTCGCGCTCGAGCGGCTCGGCGACGCCGCGTCCGGGCTCGCCGTGCTCGAGGTGGCCGACCGCGGCGAGGAGGTCGCGCTGCACGTGCCCGACGGCGTCGCGCTGCGCTGGGTGCACACCGGCGACGCCGCACCCGGCGCGCGCCTGGTGGAGGCCGTGCGCGAGCTGCCGTGGCCGGACGGCCGGGTGCACGCGTTCGTGCACGGGGAGGCCGGGGCGGTGCGCGACCTGCGGCGGTACCTGCGGGTCGAGCGCCGCCTGCCCGCCGCCGACCTGTCGATCTCCGGCTACTGGCGCCTGGGGACCGACGACGAGGGCTGGCGCGCCGCGAAGCGCGACTGGCTGCGGGGCATCGAGGAGTCGGAGTCGGCCGAGGGCCTCGACTGACCCCCCGCCGGCGCCCCGGGGCTCCCGCGGGGCCCCGGAGCCCGCGGGACCGCGGTCAGGCGCCCGGCGCCAGGTGCCACGGACGCGCCGGGTCCGTCGCCCGCGGGTCCGCGGCCAGCCGCACCGCGTAGGTCGCCGGCGGCGGGCCGTCCGGCACCGGCCCCAGGTACTCGTGCCCCGTGAGCCGGCACCACGCCGGCAGGTCGACCGGCGCGACCGGGTCGGACGTCGTCAGGTGCACGACCGTGCCGGCCGGCAGCTCGCGCGCGCGGTCGCGCAGCAGGACCAGGAGGCGGGCGCAGCCCAGGTCGCCGCCGTCGATGTGCACCGTCACGAGGCGTGACCGTACCAACACCCGCGGGCCGGCCGTGCCGTCAGCGCTGACCCTCCTGGCGCTCCGCATCCTGCTCCTCGCGGTACTCGAACTCCGCCGGGTCGATGCCGCGCTCCACCAGCAGGCGGTCGATCTTCGCCTCCAGCCGCTCGTCGCCCTCCTTCGACTGGGAGGAGCCCCAGTAGTAGAAGACGGCGAGCCCGGCGGCCTGCCACACGAGCTGGAGGAACTCGGACTGCCAGTTCTCGAACGTCGACGACAGGAACGCCGGGAAGAACTCCGGCCACGCGAACGCCTGCTGGTGCTCGGCCGCGTCGTTGCGGAACTCGACGAGCTGGAACGCGAACTGCCCCACCCACGAGAGCAGGAACAGCGTGCCGGTGACGATCGCGAACGAGTACGCGGTGAAGAACCGCGGGCGGTGAGCCCCGGGTCCGGCCACGTCGCACCTCCTTCTGCACCCGGGTCCCCGACGGACCCGGCGACTCCGCGAGTGTCATCCCGCGGGCCGGGCGGCGCACGGCGGCGGCGGTCAGCGGTCGGGCAGGCGGCGGCTCACGCCACGTCGCGCGGGGCGGGGACCACGCCCGGCGCCGGCACGGCCCCGGCGACCAGCCCGGCGGCCACCTCGCGGGCGTCCCGGTGGGTGGCCGCGTCCCGCAGGTACGCCAGCGCCTCGGCCGCGTCGCACCGGCGCTGCGCCATCACCACCCCGACCGCCCGGTCGATGAGCGGCTGGGACCGGCTGCACGCCAGCAGGTCGTCCATCGTGTGCGCGAGCGCGATCACCTCGTCGCGGGCCCGCACCACCGACGCGATGCCCTCCGCGATGCCCGCGGCCCGCTCCGCGACCTCGTCCCAGCGGGCCGGGCGGCGCCCGTACAGCGACAGGTGCACGGTCACGTCACGGTGGACCCCCGCGACCACCGCGGCCGACCGGAAGCCCTGCACCCGGCAGGCGTGCGCCCACACCGGCCACCGCCTCTGCACGTCGGGGTCCGCCAGGTCCGGCAGCAGCACCGGGTCCCCGGTCAGCCGCACCTGGTACCGCGGGCCCCGGCGCGGCCGGTCCTGCGCGCCGTCGCAGCGGGCCGCGCCGACCGAGGACGCCGCCAGCCAGCGGTCCACTCCCCGCACCGTCGCGGCGGCGCAGGCGTGCGCGTCCACCGCCCCGGCGGTGCGACCCGCCTGGTCGGTGAGCGTCTGGATGAGTGCGTCCAGCGAGGCGTCGGCGTGCAGCCGGACAGCCTCGTCGTGACCGGGCATCGGGTCCCCCCGCGAGCTCGCGCCGGCCTGCGCGCCGCTGCACAGGGGGTCAGGATGGCGCTCTCCGGCGCGGTGCGCCACCGGAGGGCGCCGCCGGATCCCGGCTGCACGCCCCGGCGGCCGTCCGGGCTTGCGTCGGCACGAGGACACCGGGGGCTCCGGATCGAGGTCGAGGTGCCCCCGGCGGGGGTCGAACCCGCACTGTGCCGGGTTTAAGCCGGCTGCCTCTGCCGGTTGGGCTACGGGGGCCGGGGCCATCCTGCCACCCACGCCGGACGTCCGGACCCGCGGGGAGGGACGGGCGCGGGTGCACGAGGACGGAACGGGCCCGGGGCGTCGTCGGACGCGCCCGGGCCCTCCTCCGCGGCTCAGTGCACCGCAGGCCGTTCCCCGGCCGGCGGCCGGCGCACCAGCAGCGACGCCCCGACCGCGACGACCGACACGACGCCGCCCCACAGGAACGCGTCCTGCACGCCGGCCGTCGTCGCGTCGAGCACGTCCGCGCCCGCCGCGAGCCGCCCGGCCGTGGTGGTGGACAGCACCGTGATGAACAGCGCGGTGCCCGCGGCGCCCGCGAGCTGCTGGACGGTGTTGACGATCGCGCTGCCGTGCCCGTACAGCTCGCGCGGCAGGGTGCCGAGCGCGGACGTGAACAGCGGCGTGATCATGAACGCGAGCCCGGCGGACAGCAGCGTGTGCACCGCGACGACGGCCGCCGCCGAGGTCCCCGGGTGCAGCGTCGACATCAGCCACAGCGCGGCGCTGAGCGCGACGGCGCCCGGCGTGACGAGCGGACGCGGCCCGAACCGGTCGAACAGCCGCCCCACGAGCGGGGACAGCGCACCCATGACGACGCCGCCGGGCAGCAGCAGGAGCCCGGTCTGGAGGGTGCCGCGGCCCAGCACGCCCTGCAGGAAGATCGGCAGCACGATGAGCGCGCCGAACATCGCCATGAACGAGATGACCAGCACGAGGGTCGACACCGTGTAGGAGCGGTGCGTGAAGACGCGCAGGTCGAGCAGCGCGCCCGTCGTCCGCTGCAGGGCGAGCTGCCGCCGGACGAACACGGCGAGCGCCACCACCCCGACGGTCAGCGGGATCCAGGGTGCGACCGGCGCGTGGCCGCCCGCCGACTCCCCGATGCTCGACAGCCCGAAGATCAGCGCGCCGAAGCCCACGGCGGACAGCGCCAGCGAGACGACGTCGAGGCGGGCGTCCCGCGGGGTCGTCACGTCGCGGACCCGCCACACCCCGAGGCCCAGCGCGACGAGCGCGATCGGCAGCATCACGAGGAACACCCACCGCCAGGACAGCTGCGACAGCACCAGGCCGGACATCGTCGGGCCGACCGCGGGCGCCACGGAGATGACGATGGAGATCGTGCCCATGACGCGGCCGCGGATCGCCGGCGGCACCAGCGTCAGCACCGTCGTCATCAGCAGCGGGATCATCACCGCGGTCCCGCTCGCCTGCACCACGCGGCCGGCCAGCAGCACGCCGAACCCGGGCGCCACCGCGGCGATCGTCGTGCCGGCGGTGAACAGCGACATGGCCGCGACGAACACCTGCCGGGTGCGGAACCGGTCCATGACCCAGCCGGTCGCGGGGATGACCACGGCCATCGTCAGCATGAACCCGGTGGTCAGCCACTGGCCCGTCGCCGCGGAGACGCCGAGCTCCTCCATGAGCACCGGCAGGGCGACGCCCATCGCGGTCTCGTTGAGGATGACGACGAAGCCGGCGACCAGCAGCAGCGCGATGACGGTGCGGTCGGCCGGGTCGAGCCGCACCGGCGCTGGCGCGGCCTGCGGCTCGGCGGGCGCGGGCGGCTGGTCCGCGGCTCCGCGCGGCGCGGGCGGAGGAGACGGCGGCAGGGTGCCGGTGCGAGCAGTCATGGGTCTCCCTCGGTCGGGTGGTCGTCCACCTGGGGGTGCAGGGGCCGCTCGCGGGCGCGGGGGCGCCGGGCGCAGGGCAGCGGTACGTCGTCGACCTGGAACCCCCGCCGGGGGACGGGCATTCCGGGTGTCCGCCGGTCGGACGCCGGCGACTGCGCCATGGTGCCACCCGGCACCGACACGGACGCCAGCGATTTCCGCCCCCGGGCCCCCGTCGACCCCGCGCCCGGTCGCCCCTCGGCCCTCGGCCCTCGGCACTCGGCCCTCGGCACTCGGCCCTGGGCACGACACCGCCCGCCCACGGCCCCGTTCGGAGGCTCCCGACGTGGTCGGAGACCTCCACGCGTCATCGGAGGTGTCCGGGGAGGTCTCCGATGACGCGCAGAGGTCTCCGTACGCGTTCGGAGCCTCCGACGGGGTCGGTGGGCGGGCGGGGGGCGGCGGACGGCGGGTGGTGCGGTGGCTGCGCCGGCGGCCGCGGGGGCCGGGGGCGGGGTTGGCCCGTCAGGCCGTGGCGCCTGCCGTGGGCTTCGGCTCGGCGGCGGGCTTCGCCTCCGTGCTCGCGACCGGGCTGTGGTCCTCGGCGGCGGGCTCGGCCTTCGGGCGGGGCGGGACCGACGCGGCGCGGAACTCCGCGCGCGGGTCGTGCAGCGAGCCGAGCGGCACGACCTCGCGGCGCCACAGCAGGTTCGCGGTCCAGCCGGCCATGATGCTGAGCTTGCGGTTCAGCGTCGGCATGGCGAACACGTGGTACGTGCGGTGCATGACCCACGCGAGGAACCCGCGGACCTTGATGCGGCCCATGAACTGCGCGACGCCCTTGTACATGCCGAGCGACGCGACGGCGCCGATGTTCTTGTGCTTGTAGTCGGTCGGCTCCGCGCTGCGCAGCACCCGGGCGAGGTTGTCCGCGAGGTGCGTGGCCTGCCGGATGGCGTGCTGGGCGTTCGGCGGGCAGAACTGGCCGGGCTGGGTCAGGTCCGGCACGGCGGCGCAGTCGCCGGCCGCGTAGGCGTCCGCCACGATGTTCCCGTCGGCGTCGGCGACCTGGAGCGTCGGCAGGGTGATGACGCGGCCGAGCTTGTCGAGCGGCAGGTCCGAGTTCTGCAGCACCGGGTTCGCCTTGACGCCCGCGGTCCACACGATGGTCTCGGAGTCGAACTCCGTGCCGTCGGACAGCACCACGTGGCCGTCGACGCACGAGCTGAGGAACGTCGACAGGAACACCTCGATGCGGCGCTTGCGGAGCTGCTCGAGCGTGTAGCCGCCCAGCTCCTCGGACACCTCGGGGAGGATCCGGCGCGAGCCCTCGACGAGCACGAACCGCAGGTCCTCCTGGTCGAGCGAGCGGTACTGCTTGACCGCGTCGCGCGCCATGTCCTCGACCTCGGCGATGGCCTCGACGCCCGCGAAGCCGCCGCCCACGAACGTGAACGTGAGCATCCGCCGGCGCAGCTCCGGGTCCCAGGTGGACGACGCCAGGTCGATCCGCCCGAGCACGTGGTTGCGGACGGCGATGGCCTCCTCGACGTTCTTGAAGCCGATGGCCTGCTCCGCGAGCCCGGGGATGGGCAGCGTGCGGGCGACCGACCCGAGGCCGACGATGAGGTGGTCGTAGGTGATCCAGTACGGGTCGCCCTCCTCGGGCGTGACCTCGACGGTGCGCTCGGCGTGCTTGATCGCCGAGACCTTGCCCTGGAGCACGTCGATGCCCTTGAGGGCGCGCCGGTGCGGCGCCACCACGTGGCGGGCGTCGATCGACCCGGCCGCGGCCTCCGGGAGGAAGGGGGCGTAGGTCATGTAGGGACGCGGGTCGACCACGACGATCGCGGCCTCCCGGTTCCCGAGACGCCGGCGCAGCCGCCGGGCGGAGTACAGCCCCACGGAACCGCCGCCGAGGATGAGGATGCGCGGCACCTTGCGGGGCTTCCCCGACGCGCGCGCGGGGGTCGTGACGGTGGCCTCAGACATACGTCAACGGTACGTCCCATGACTTGTTGAAAGCGACCCGACCCCACGTGATCCTGGGCACAAAGTCCCGGGAGGACCCGTCACGGTGTGGCGGTGGCCCCCGGCTCGGGGCTCGCCGACGGCTCCGACCCGGGACGTTCGTCCTGGCCGGCGGGCTCCTCGCCGGCGGACTCCTCCGTGGTGGTCGTCCCGTCGTCGACGATCGCCGGGGCCTTGGCGAACGGCCGCGGCGGCTGCTGCGGCTCGGTCGTCAGCAGCCCCTCGGTCGTGGTCTCCGAACCGTCACCGCGCTCCCAGGCGAACTCCGCCGACGGTGCGCCGCGCAGCGGGTAGACGTTCCACCGCTCGCGACCGTCCTCGTCCTGCACGGGCAGGAACGACCACTCCCCCGCGACCCCCGGCAGCGACCACCAGCCCCAGCCGCCGTCGGTGACCGTGCGCACGGGCCTGCCGCGGTCGTCGTACACCTGCACGTCGGTCAGCGCGTCGCCTTCGGCGTCGTAGACGAACAGGTTGCTGACCTGCATCCCGTCCACCCACACGCCGTCCTGCGGCTGGGTCTCGACGTACTCCGTCGAGTACCGCACCCGGGTGACCTCCCAGTCGCTCGCGACGGCGACCACCGGCACCAGGAGGACCGCCGCGGCAGCCGACACCACGACGGGGACCACCCGCCCGCGCCGCGGCACCCAGCGCCCGCGACCCCACTGCACGCTCACGACCGCCAGCACCGCGAGCACCAGCATCGTCACGGGGTTGCGCGGCAGCCAGCCCTGGGTGAAGCCGAACACGAACGCGATCGCCTGGTACACGACCCACGCGCGCGCGAGCCACCACACCGGGCGCAGCGAGACGAGGAAGTCGCGCAGGGGCGGCCACCACGGCTGCGCGCCCAGCTCGGACCCCATCCGCGCGAGGCCGAGCCGCAGCCGGGCCCACGCGCGCCGGGCGGGCGACCGGAGGTCGGGCACCGCGTCCGCCGGCTCCGGCAGCCCGGCCGCCAGGCGCAGCTCGCGCGCGTAGTCCCGCGGGTCCCCGAAGCGCACCCGCAGGTCGGCCGCGTCGCCCCCGGGAGCAGCCTGCGACTCGTCGGCCAGCGCGTCCGCCAGGTCGGCCTCGAGCCCGTCGGTCAGGTCGTCGACCTGGTCCTGCGGCAGCCCCGTCAGGTGGGCGCGGACCCGGGCGGCGTACTCCCCGACGTCCTGCACCGGCCCGGACGCGGGCGCGGCGTGGGCGGTCCCGGTCACGCTGCCTCCTCCTCGAGCAGGCGGGACATCGTGCCCGCGAACTCGCGCCAGTCCTTGCGCTGGGCGGCGAGCATCGCCCTGCCCTGCGCGTTGATCCCGTAGTACTTGCGGTGCGGCCCCTCGTCGCTCGGCACCACGTAGGACGTCAGCGCGCCCTGGGAGTACAGGCGCCGCAGCGTCCCGTAGACGGAGGCGTCGCCCACCTCGGCGAGGCCCGCGGACCGCAGCCGGCGGACGACGTCGTAGCCGTAGCCGTCCTCGTCCGCGACCACGGCCAGCACCGCGACGTCGAGCACCCCCTTGAGCAGCTGGGTCGTGTCCACCGCGCCTCCCGCATCACCGCCGGCCCTGCGGCCGGTCCGTCCGTCCCGGGGTGCGGCGCCCCCTGTCCGCCGCACCCCGGGCTGCTGGCGCGGGAGTCGACCCTCCTCGACTCCCGCAGGTCACACGGTACTACAGTTCGCGCAGTACCGGGCAGAAACGGATAGTCCGCATGTCGCAGCACGTGCGACGCGGACGGCCCCGGCGGGACGCCAGGCCGGGCGGTCAGCCCCGGCGGGACGCCAGGCCGGGCGGTCAGCCCCGGCGGGACGCCAGCCGCTCGGCGACGCTCCAGGCGATGCCGTCGAGGATGTCGTGCTCCGAGGTGACGACCTCGGTGAGCTCGCCGCCGGCGGCCGCGACCTCGGCACGGACCCGCTGCACGACCTCGCGCCACACCAGGGCGCCGGCGCCGATGACGTCCACCCGGCCGGGGTGCATGAACCCCAGCGCCGCGCGCGACGCCCGGTCCCGTGCGAGCAGGTCGTCGCAGGCCGCGACCACGGCGTCGACCGGGAGCACGGAGCCGTCGATCGCCGCGGGGTCGTACGCGGGCAGGCCCAGCGCGTGCGCGGTGACGGTGGTGACGGACCCGGCGAGCCCCACGAGGGTGGCGGTGCGACCGAACGGCACCTCTGCCGCCGCCACGTCGAGCGCCGCGCGGACGTCGCGGACCGCGGCCCCGACCTCGTCCGCCGCGGGCGGGTCCGACCGCAGGTGGCGCTCGGTGATGCGCACGCAGCCGACGTCCATCGAGTACGCGGCCTCCGGGGCGCCGTCCCCCAGCACCACCTCGGTGGAGCCGCCGCCGAGGTCGACCACCAGGTACGGCGCGTCGTGCCGCGCACCCAGCACCCCGGTCGCGCCCCGGAACGAGAGCGCGGCCTCCTCGACGCCGCCGATGACCTCCGGCTCGACGCCGAGCGCCTCGCGCACACCCGCGACGAACTCGTCGCGGTTCTCCGCGTCGCGCGACGCGCTGGTCGCGACGAACCGGACCGCCTCGACGCCGAGGCCCGCGCACACCTGCGCGTAGCGGCGGGTGGCGTCCAGGGTCCGCGCGAGCGCCTCCGGTGCGATGCGTCCCGTGCGGTCGACGCCCTGCCCGAGCCGCACGACCTCCATGCGGCGGTCGAGGTCCACGAGAGTCCCCGCGGACGGGTCGACGTCGGCCACCAGGAGCCGGATGGAGTTGGTCCCGCAGTCGATGGCAGCCACACGCGTCACGCGTGCCATCCTCCCATCCCCCGGCGGGTGCGCCCGGCGGCTCAGCAGGTGCAGCGGTCCGGCCGCCACACGTCGCGCAGCATCAGCAGGACCTCGTCGCCGACCGGGTTCACACCGGGACCGGCCGCCAGGGCGTGCCCCACGACCACGTGCAGGCACTTCACCCGCGTCGGCATCCCCCCGGCGGAGACCCCCGCGATCTCCGGCACGTCGCCGAGCGCCGCCCGGTCCGCCAGGTACGCCTCGTGGGCGGCCCGGTACGCCGCACCCAGCTCCGGCTCGCTCTGGACCCGGGCCGTCAGCTCCTTCATCAGGCCGCCGGCCTCGAGCGTGCTGACCGCACCGACGGCGGGCGGGCACGTCAGGTAGTACGTCGTCGGGAACGGGGTGCCGTCGTCCAGCCGGGGCGCGGTGCGCACCACCAGCGGCCGTCCGCACGCGCACCGGGCGGCGACCCCCACCACGCCGCGCGCCGGCCGGCCGAGCTGCTCCCGCAGCACCGCGAGGTCGGCGTCGGTCACGTCGGGCGCGTCGTGCCGGGCGCGCGGCACCTCGGCGGGGTCGGGCAGGGCGCCCACGGTGGTCGGGGGCAGGTCGGTCACGGCGTTCCTCGGGTCGGGCTGGTCGGCGGCGGTCGGGGCAGACCTCAGGGCGTCGGCTCCGCGTCGGGGGCGCCGTCGCCCGGGCTCGGGGTCCCGTCGGCCGGCGCCGACCCATTGTCCCCCGCCTCCGGGTCCTGCGCGGACCCGCCGGCCTCACCGGTCCCGGCGACACCCGCGACCTGCACGGAGTCCCAGAGCCGCGCGTACCAGGGCCGCGTCGGGTCGTCGGAGTCCGCCGAGGTCGCGGGCCCGGCCGGCGCCTCGTCCGCGGGCTGCTCCTCCGGCACGACCTCCGGGTCCGCCACGCGCAGCGCCCGCTCCCCCGGCATCACGAACGCCAGCCGCGACCGGGCCTGCGCCTCCACGTACGCCGGGTCCGACCAGCGGTCCAGCTCCGCCTGCAGGTCGTCGTTCGCCTGCTCGGCGGCGGCGACCTCGGCGCGGAGCTGCTCCAGCTGCACCTGCTGGTCGAGGTACTGCCGCAACGTCGGGAAGACCAGCACGAACGCGATCGAGAGCACGACGAGCATCACCAGCGCGCGGACGGTGAACAGCCGCGGCAGCCGCTGCTGGACGGTCTCGGCGCGGGGACCCCGGCGGTCGGCGCCGCCCGTGCGCGCGCCCGGGCGGGAGCTGCTGGGGCGACCCGCCGCGGGGCGTGGCGGCGCGGAGCGCGCGCGGGACGCCGTGGGACGCGGGGCCGCGGGACGCGGGACGGACTGCTGCGGCACGCCCGGGCGGGGGCTGCCCGCGGTGCCGACGGTGCCGGGCGCGGGTGAGCGCGGCACGGCCGCGGTGCTGGGCGCCCCCGGGGTCCGGGCCGGCGTGCGCGGCGCCGTCGCGGGACGGGGCTTCCCGGTGCGGCTCGCGCCGGCAGCTCCCCTGCCCGCAGCCCCTCTCGCCGGCGCGGGTGCCTGCCCGCGGGCGGCGTCGGTGCGGCGCGCCGCCTCGCGGCTCACGTCGTCCCCGGCCCCGGTGCGGGGCGCGGCGGGACGACGAGGGGCGGGCATGGACCCGATTGTGCCCCGCCCGGCCCCGCCCGCCCCGCAGGTGGCCCGGCCGTGTCCGCCGCCACGCACACGATCCGCACATCCCCCGACCCCGCGAGGTCGGCACGTCCAGGCGAGGTCGGCAGCTCCAGGTGCCGACCTCGCACCGGGACTGCCGACCTCGCGGACCAGGAGGGGGCGACGGGGGTGGACGCGCCGGAGGCCGGCAGCCCCGTCAGGGCTGCCGGCCTCCGGTGTGAGCGTGAGGGCTCAGGCCTTCCAGCGCGGGAAGGCCGACGCGCCGGCGTAGCGGCCGGCGTCGTCCAGCTCCTCCTCGATGCGGAGCAGCTGGTTGTACTTGTTGATGCGCTCGCCGCGCGCCGGGGCGCCGGTCTTGATCTGGCCGGCGTTGGTCGCGACGGACAGGTCGGCGATGGTGACGTCCTCGGTCTCGCCGGAGCGGTGCGAGGTCATCGTCGTGAAGCCGTTGCGCTGGGCCAGGGTGACGGCGTCCAGCGTCTCGGTCAGGGTGCCGATCTGGTTCAGCTTGACCAGGAGGGCGTTCGCGGCCTTGAGCTCGATGCCCTTGGCCAGGCGCTCCGGGTTGGTGACGAACAGGTCGTCGCCGACGATCTGCACCTTGTCGCCGACCTTGACCATGAGCTCGGCCCAGGAGTCCCACTCGTCCTCGGACAGCGGGTCCTCGATGGAGACCAGCGGGTAGTCGGCGACGAGGCCCTCGTAGAACGCGACCATCTCGGCCGGCGTGGTGGCCTTGCCCTCGAACTGGTACGCGCCGTCCTTGAAGAACTCGGTGGAGGCGACGTCCAGGGCCAGCGCGACGTCCTTGCCCGGCACGAAGCCGGCCTTCTCGATCGCGACGAGGATGAGGTCGAGCGCGGCGCGGTTCGACTCGAGGTTCGGCGCGAAGCCGCCCTCGTCGCCGAGACCGGTCGACAGGCCCTTGCTCTTCAGCACGGACTTCAGCGAGTGGTAGACCTCGGCGCCGGTGCGCAGGGCCTCGCGGAAGGTCGGCGCGCCGATCGGGGCGACCATGAACTCCTGGATGTCGACGTTGGAGTCGGCGTGCGACCCACCGTTGAGGATGTTCATCATCGGGACGGGCAGCACGTGGGCGTTCGGGCCGCCGACGTAGCGGAACAGCGGCAGGTCGGCCGAGTCGGCCGCGGCCTTCGCGACGGCGAGCGAGACGCCGAGGATCGCGTTGGCGCCGAGCTTGCCCTTGTTCGGGGTGCCGTCGAGGTCGATCAGGGCCTGGTCGACCAGGCGCTGCTCGGTGGCCTCGAAGCCGATGAGCTCCGGGGCGATCTCGTCGATGACGGCGTTGACCGCGTCCTCGACGCCCTTGCCCAGGTAGCGGGACTTGTCGCCGTCACGGCGCTCGACGGCCTCGAAGGCACCGGTCGAGGCACCCGAGGGCACACCGGCACGGGCGATCGTGCCGTCGTCGAGAGCGACCTCGACCTCGACAGTGGGGTTGCCGCGCGAGTCCAGGATCTCGCGGGCGCCGACGGCCTCGATGCTGGCCATACGTGCTCCTTCGACAGTTCGGGTGGGGATGCGTCCTCAGCCTAGTGCCGTCCGCCGCGTGCGTCGGTGGGACCTTCGGCGAGCGGCCGGTGAACACGCGACGACGGGCCCCGGGCGGCCGTGGCGGCCGGGCCCGGGACCCGTCGTGCGGGGGCGTCAGAGCGCGGCGACGATGCGCTCCACCTGGTCCTTCGCGTCGCCGAACAGCATGGCGGTGTTCTCGCGGAAGAACAGCGGGTTCTGCACGCCGGCGTACCCGGTGGCCATCGACCGCTTGAACACGATCACCTGCTTGGCGTGCCAGACCTCGAGCACCGGCATCCCGGCGATCGGCGAGCCCGGGTCCTCGAGGGCCGCGGGGTTCACCGTGTCGTTCGCGCCGATGACGAGCACCACGTCGGTGTCCGCCAGGTCGTCGTTGATCTCGTCCATCTCGAGCACGATGTCGTACGGCACCTTGGCCTCGGCGAGCAGCACGTTCATGTGCCCGGGCAGGCGGCCGGCGACGGGGTGCACGCCGAACTTCACGTCGACGCCGGAGGCCCGCAGCCGCGCGACGAGGTCCGCGACCGGGTACTGCGCCTTGGCCACGGCCATCCCGTAGCCGGGGGTGATGACGACCGAGCCGGCGTTCTTGAGCAGCTCGGCGACCTCGGCCGCCTGGATCTCGCGGTGCTCGCCGTAGTCCTGCGCGGACGCGCTCACCGTGCCGCCCTCGGCGCCGAAGCCGCCCAGGATCACGCTGATGAACGAGCGGTTCATCGCGCGGCACATGATGTACGACAGGATCGCACCGGAGGACCCGACGAGAGCGCCGGTGACGATGAGCAGGTTGTTGCTCAGCATGAAGCCGGCGGCCGCCGCGGCCCACCCGGAGTACGAGTTGAGCATCGACACCACGACGGGCATGTCGCCGCCGCCGATCGCGGCGACCAGGTGCCACCCGAGCGCCAGCGCGACGACCGTCATGCCGACCAGCGGCACGAGCGACGGGCTCGCCAGGAACCACGCCATGAGGCCGCCGGAGACGACGAGCGCGCCGAGGTTCAGCCAGTTGCGGCCCGGCAGCGTCAGCGGGGCGGACTTCATCTTCGCCGACAGCTTGAGGTACGCGACGACGGACCCGGTGAAGGTCACGGCACCGATGAGCACGCCGAGGAACACCTCGACCAGGTGCACGGCGTCCGCGTGCGTCTCGGTCAGGTAGGAGTTGAAGCCGACGAGCACGGCCGCGATGCCGACGAACGAGTGCAGCATCGCGATCATCTCGGGCATCTGCGTCATCTCGACGCTGCGCGCCCGCCACGTGCCGACGGCGATGCCGATGACGAGCACGAGGGCGATGAGCAGCAGCGTGACCAGCGGGCTGCGCTCGGACTGGTCGAGGCTGAGCACGACGGTGGCGGCGAGGGCGAGGCCCATGCCGACCATGCCGAGCAGGTTGCCGCGCCGGGCGGTCTCCTGCTTGGACAGCCCCGCGAGGCTCAGGACGAACAGGACGGCGGCGACGAGGTACACGCCCTGGACAGCGGAGGTGAGCATCTCAGGCCTCCTCCTTCCGGAACATCCCGATCATGCGGTAGGCCACGAGGAAGCCACCGAAGATGTTGATGGAGGCGACGCTCGCCGCCGCGAACGCGAGCGCCGACACCACCCAGTCGTCGCTGCCGATCTGCAGCAGGGCGCCGACGAGGATGATCCCGGAGATGGCGTTCGTCTGGGCCATCAGCGGGGTGTGCAGCGAGTGGCTGACGTTGGAGATGACGTAGTAGCCGACGAACACCGCGAGCACGAACACGGTGAAGTGCCCGAGGAACGCGGCCGGCGAGAACGTGATCGCCAGCGCGAGCAGCACGGCGCCGAGCGCGAGCCCGACCATCTGCCGCCGGCCCTTGCGCGCCGCGGCCTCGCGGGCGAGCCGGGCCTTCTCGGCCGGGTCGACCGGCGCGACGGCGGGCACCGCGTCCGCGGCGGGCGCCGCGGAGACCTGCACCGGCGGGGGCGGCCACATCACCTCCCCGGCCCTCGTCACGGTCATGCCGCGCTGCACGACGTCGTCCACGTCGAGCACCAGCGCGCCGTCCTTGCCCGGCGTGAGGAGCTTGAGCAGGTTCACCACGTTGGTGCCGAAGAGCTGCGAGGTGTGCCGCGCCATCCGGCTGGTGAGGTCGGTGTACCCGAGGATCGTCACGCCGTTCGCGGTGACGACCTTCTCCCCCGGGACGGTGAGCTCGCAGTTGCCGCCGCCGGACGCCGCCAGGTCGACGATCACGCTGCCCGGCCGCATCGCGGCGACCATCTCGGCGCTGATCGTGCGGGGCGCGGTGCCGCGCACGAGGGCCGTCGTGACGACGATGTCCGCCTTGGCCGTCTCCGCCGCGTACATCTCCGCGGTGAGCCGCTCCTGCTCCTCGGTCAGCGCGCTCGCGTAGCCGTCGGCGCTGACCTCCTGCTGGGCGGCCTCGGCCTGGACGAACGTCGCGCCCATGGACTCGATCTGCTCGCCGACCTCCGGGCGCACGTCGTAGGCGCGCACCTGGGCGCCGAGGCTGCCGGCGGCGCCGATGGCCGCGAGCCCCGCGACGCCGGCTCCGATCACGAACACCGTGGCCGGGCGCGTCTTGCCCGCGGCGGTCACCTGGCCGGTGAACATCCCGCCGAACTCCTCGGCGGCCTCGATGACGGCGCGGTAGCCGGCGACGTTGGACATGGTGCTCAGGACGTCGAGCGCCTGCGCGCGCGAGATGCGCGGGACCGCGTCGAGGGCCAGGGCCGAGACGCCACGGGCCGCGAGGGACGCCACGAGCTCGGGGTGGGCGGCCGGGGCCATCATCGACACCAGCGTGGCGCCGGGGGTCAGGGCGGCGATCTCGGCGTCACCCGGGGCGTTCACGGCGGTGACCACGTCGCTGGCCCAGACCTCGGCGGCGTCGGCGAGGGCCGCGCCGGCCTCGGCGTAGGCCGCGTCGGGGAAGCTCGCCGCGGCACCCGCGCCGTGCTCGACCACCACCTCGTACCCGAGCTTCGCGAGCTGGGCGACGGTGGCGGGCGTCGCGGCGACCAGGCGCTCGCCGGGCCGGCTCTCCTTCGGGACGCCGATCCTCATCGACCCCTCCTCATCCGTGGACGCGCACCCGGGGGTGCGCTGGACCGGCCGCGCGGGGGCGTGGCCGCGACCATCCTGCCCAGCCCGGGGGCGGGGCGTGCCGGACCTTCGGCCCGGCAACCGCTTTCCTGCTGCTGGGGGCGGTGTGACAAACCTCGCGGCGGGCCCGGTCAGTCCGCCTGCTGGACGCCCGCGGCCTCCGCGGCCCGCAGCCGGGCCTCCCACGCCGCCGTCGCGCGCCGCAGCTCGCCCTCCGCGTCGAGCCCCTCGCGGCGGGCCTCCTGCACCAGCGCCAGCAGCCGCGCGCCGAGGTCGGCGCCGTCGGCGGTCCCGTCCCCGGTCGCACCGGCGGCCGTGTCGAGGCCCGCGCGGGCCGCACGCGAGGCGACCTTCTGCGCCCGGGCCAGCGCGCCCATCGCCAGCGGGACGCCGTCGAGCACCGACTCGCGCTGCTTCTCGACCCGCTTGATGCGCTCCCACTGCCGGTGCACGCCGTCGGCGCCGTCGACCTCCGCGCCCGCGAAGACGTGCGGGTGCCGGCGGACCAGCTTCGCGACGAGGTCCGCCGCGACGTCGTCGACGTCGAACGGGTCGTCCGGGTCCTCCTGCGCGATGCGGGCGTGGAAGACCACCTGCAGCAGCAGGTCCCCCAGCTCCTCGCGCAGGTTCGCCCGGTCGCCGCGCTCCACGGCCTCGGCGACCTCGTAGGCCTCCTCCAGCACGTACGGCACCAGCGACGCGTGCGTCTGCTCGGCGTCCCACGGGCAGCCGCCCGGCGAGCGCAGCCGGTCCATGACGGCGACGAGCCGGCGCAGCGGGTCCCCGGCCCCGGCGTCGCCCCCGGCACCCGGGTGCCCGTCGCCGGGCCCGCCCGGCCGCGAGGTGCCGGGCGCGGCGGTCACGGCGTCGCGTCCGCCGCGGCGTCCTGGGCGACGAGCCACGGGTAGGTGGTGGACCCGATCGTGCCCTCGTCGGTCCGCGTGCCGTAGCGCGGGTTGATCGTGAAGTCGAGCGACGACAGGTCCTCCTGGAGCGCCGTCAGCCGCGCGTCGGCGTCCGAGGCGCCCTGGAGCGCCTGCAGCGAGAGCACGTAGCGCATCACGTCGACGGCGGGCTCGGAGAACTCGCGGTCCTCGGTGCCGCCGGCCGCGGCGACCTGCTGCTGGAGCGCCTCGCCCGCCTGCTCCGGCGACACGCCCACGCCCGCGTCCTTCGCCGCACCCACGACGAGCGGCTCCTGCACGAGGACGCCCACGATCGCGGACTGCGTCACGCCCTGGAGCACGTCGGCGAGCTCGCGCGTGGCGCTGTCGACGTCGGCCGCCGACACGACGCGGTCACCGACCACCGCCGCCGCGCCGGGCTGACCCCCGCTACACGCGGCGAGCGCCGCCACCAGCGCCGCGGCGCCCGTCACCGTCAGCAACCGCCTGCTGGACCTCCGCGTCACCGCACGCTCACCTTGCCTTCTCCTGGTCGCACCCTCGCCCGACCGGGCCATCGTAGAGGCCGCGCCTGGCAGCCCGGGACGCCACGCGCGCGGACGGCCCCGGGCGGCCCGGGCGCGCCGGTCAGCGCCCGGCCGTGCCGACACCCGCCGCCGCGGCCACGTCCCCGAGCACCACCGCGTCGATGAGCTGGCGCGCCCAGGTCAGCACCGCCTCGCCGTGCAGCGGCTTGCCGCCGATGCGCGCGGTCGTCGGGAACGGCACCAGCACCGTGCGCAGGGCCGGCTTGAGCACCGAGCCCGGGTAGAGGCGCTTGAGCCGCAGCTGCGCGGACTCCGGCAGCTCCACCGGCGCGAACCGCACGAACCTGCCCTGCGCGGTGACGTCGCTCAGGCCGGCCGCGCGGGCGTGCAGCCGGAACCGCGCGACCGCGAAGAGGTTCGTCACCGGCTCGGGGATCGGGCCGTACCGGTCCACCAGCTCCTCGGAGATCTCCGTCAGCGCCGCCTCGTCGGCCGCCGCCGCGAGCTTGCGGTACGCCTCGAGCCGCAGCCGCTCGTGCGCGATGTAGTCGTGCGGGATGTGCGCGTCCACCGGCAGCTCCACGGTGACGTCCGGCAGCTCCTCCGGCTGGTCGCCGCGGTAGGACGCCACGGCCTCGCCGACCATGCGGATGTACAGGTCGAACCCGACGCCCTCGATGTGGCCCGACTGCTCGCCGCCCAGCAGGTTGCCCGCGCCGCGGATCTCGAGGTCCTTCATCGCCACGGCCATGCCCGCGCCGAGGTCCGTGTTCGCGGCGATCGTCGCGAGCCGGTCGTGGGCGGTCTCCGTCAGGGGCTTCTCCGGCGGGTACAGGAAGTACGCGTACGCGCGCTCGCGCCCGCGGCCCACGCGCCCGCGGAGCTGGTGGAGCTGCGACAGCCCGAGCCGGTCGGCGCGCTCCAGGATGAGGGTGTTCGCGTTGGAGATGTCCAGGCCGGTCTCGACGATCGTCGTGCAGACCAGGACGTCGAACCTCTTCTCCCAGAAGTCGACGATCACCTGCTCGAGCTGGTGCTCGTTCATCTTCCCGTGCGCGACGGCGACGCGGGCCTCCGGGACGAGCTCGTTCAGCCGGGACGCCGTGCGCTCGATGGACTCGACCTTGTTGTGGACGTAGAACACCTGGCCCTCGCGCAGCAGCTCGCGGCGGACGGCGGCGGCGATCTGCTTCTCCTCGTACGCGCCGACGAAGGTCAGCACCGGGTGGCGCTCCTCCGGCGGCGTGGCGAGCGTCGACATCTCGCGGATGCCCGTGACCGCCATCTCCAGGGTCCGCGGGATCGGGGTCGCGGACATCGCGAGCACGTCGACGTTGGTCCGCAGGGCCTTGAGCGTCTCCTTGTGCTCGACGCCGAAGCGCTGCTCCTCGTCGATGACGACCAGGCCGAGGTCCTTGAACCGGATCTCGCCGGTGATGAGCCGGTGCGTGCCGATCACGATGTCGACCGAGCCGTCGCGCAGGCCGTCGACGACCGCCTCGGACTCCGCCTTCGTCTGGAACCGCGACAGCGCCTTGACCGTCACCGGGAAGCCCGCGTACCGCTCGGTGAACGTGTCGAGGTGCTGCTGGACCAGCAGCGTGGTGGGCACGAGCACCGCCACCTGCTTGCCGTCCTGCACGGCCTTGAACGCCGCGCGCACCGCGATCTCCGTCTTGCCGTAGCCGACGTCGCCGCAGATCAGCCGGTCCATGGGGATCGGCTTCTCCATGTCCTGCTTGACCTCGTCGATCGTCGCGAGCTGGTCCGGGGTCTCCACGTACGCGAACGCGTCCTCCAGCTCGCGCTGCCACGGGGTGTCCGGGCCGAACGCGTGGCCCGGGGTCGCCATGCGGGCGCTGTAGAGCCGGATGAGCTCCCCGGCGATCTCCTTGACCGCCTTGCGGGCGCGCCCCTTGGTCTTCGCCCAGTCGGAGCCGCCCATCTTGTTGAGGCTCGGGGCCTCGCCGCCGACGTACTTGGTCACCTGGTCGAGCTGGTCGGTCGGCACGAACAGCCGGTCCCCCGGCTGGCCCCGCTTCGACGACGCGTACTCGATGACCATGTACTCGCGGGTCGCCGCGGCCGCGCCCGAGCCGATGGTCCGGGACACCAGCTCGACGAACCGGCCGACGCCGTGCTGCTCGTGCACGACGAAGTCGCCGGGCCGCAGCTGCAGCGGGTCGACGACGTTGCGCCGGCGGCTGGGCATGCGGCGCATGTCGCGCGTGCTCGCCCCGGGGCGGCCGGTGAGGTCGGACTCGGAGAACACCGCCAGGCGCAGCCCCTCGGCCACGAAGCCGGGGCCGACCTGCGCCGGGGTGACCAGCACGACGCCGCCCTCGGGCTCGGCCTCGAGCGCCGGCACCAGGCGCGCGGGGACGTCGGCGGCGCGCAGCTGCTCCGTCATGCGCTGCGCGGGGCCGTGCCCCTCGGTCGCCAGGACCAGGCGCCAGCCGTCCTGCTGGAGCCGCCGCACGTCCGCGACGGCGCGGTCGACCTCGCCGCGGTAGCGCTCGACGTCGCGGGCGGCGACGACGAGCGTCTCGACGCCGTCCGCGGCGCGCAGCCCGTCCGGGTCCCCCTCCGCGGCGTCGGCGTCGAGCGTGAACGGGCTGAGGGTCCACCAGCCGAGCCCGCGCACGGCGGCGAGCGCCCGGACCTCCGCGAACGAGGCGAACGACGCGGCGGACAGGTCCAGCGGCGTCGCCGCACCGGCCGCGGCCGACGTCCACGCCGCCTGGAGGAACTCCTCCGTGGTGGCGACCAGGTCGTGCGCCCGCCGGCGGACGCGCTCGGGGTCGGCCAGCACGAGCAGCGCGTCGTCGGGCACCAGGTCGAGCACCGGGACCATGCGGTCCACCAGGGCGGGGGCGAGCGACTCCATCCCCTCGACGGCGATGCCCTGGGCGAGCTTGTCGAGCATGTCCACGGCACCCGGCAGCCGCTCGACGAGGGAGGCGGCGCGCTCGCGCACGTCGTCGGTCAGCAGGATCTCCCGGCAGGGCGGTGCCCACAGCCCGTGGTCCGCGATCTCGAGGCTGCGCTGGTCGGCGACGGAGAACCAGCGGATCTCCTCGACCGTGTCGCCCCACAGCTCGATGCGCAGCGGGTGGTCCTCGGTCGGCGGGAACACGTCGAGGATGCCGCCGCGGACCGCGAACTCGCCGCGGCGCTCCACCATGTCGACCCGGCTGTACGCCGCCGCGACGAGCCGCTCGGCGACGTCGGTGAGGTCGGCGCGGTCGCCGGGCGCCAGCGCGACGGGCTCGAGCTCGCCCAGGCCGTCGACGACGGGCTGCAGCAGCGCGCGCACCGGCATCACGAGCACCCGGATCGCCCCCGCGTGGCCGGGCTCCGGCTCGGGGTGCGCCAGCCGGCGGAACACCGCGAGCCGCCGGGCCACGGTGTCGGCCCGCGGGGACAGCCGCTCGTGCGGCAGCGTCTCCCAGGACGGCAGCACGGCCACGTCGTCGTCGGGCAGGTAGCAGCGCAGCGCGGCTGCCGTCTCGTCGGCGTCGCGCCCGGTCGCCGTCACGACGACGAGGGGCCGGCCGGCCGCCGAGCGGGGGCGGTCCGACGGCGGCACCGCCTCGCCGGCCGTCGCGCGGGCGCCGGCGAGGGCGGCGAGCAGCGGCGGCCGCACGCCGGCCGGCCCCACGACGTCGACCGCGCCGCGGGCGGGCACCAGCTCGACGGCGCGCGCCACCGCGGGGTCGGTGAGCAGGACGGGCAGCAGACCGGCGACGTTCATGGGTTCCTTCCGCCACGGGGGCGCACAGCACGAGAACCCCGGATCCAGGGGATCCGGGGTGGGTGCACCACTCTACGAGCGCCCACCGACAGGCTCACCCGGGAGCAGATCCTTGACACGATCTCACCCAGTTTGTCCTAATTTGCCCAGGAGGTTTCGCCTTCAACGGACCCGGTCGGGCAGGACCCGGTTCACCAGCCCGGCCCGCCGGGCCCGCCGACGGCGTGCACCCACCCGCGCCGCACCCGCCCCCGGGCCCGCCCGGGACAGCACCGGCCACCCCTGCCGCCGACCCACCGGGAGACGACATGACGGGAACCGCACCCGCGCCCGGCGCGCCACCGGCGGCACCCCCGGCCCCCGCCGGTCCGGCACCGGCCGCGCCCGACGGCGCCGCCACGCTGCTGCCCGTGCTGTGGAGCCTCAACGGCCTGCGGGCCGTCGGCGCGCTGCTCGTGATGCTGTACCACATCAACTCCTGGAACCTGCAGGTGGTGCGCGGCTCCAGCGCCGGGTTCACGGGGGTCGGGCTGTTCTTCGTCCTGTCCGGGTTCGTCCTGACGTGGACCGCCCGGCCCGGCACCACCGTCGGCACGTTCTACCGCCGGCGGCTCGCGCGCATCCTCCCGAACCACGTCGTCACCTGGCTGCTCGGCCTCGCGATCGCCGTGGTCCTGCTGGAGCAGGTGCTCGACCCCACCACCGCGCTGGTCGGCCTGCTGCTGCTGCAGGCCTGGTCGCCGGACGCCCAACTCGTCTTCGCGGTCAACGGCGTCACGTGGTCGCTGTCGTGCGAGATCGCGTTCTACGTGGCGTTCCCGCTGCTGCTGTGGGGCCTGCGGCGCCTGCGCCCCCGCACCCGCACGGCCGTCGCGGTCGGCGCGCTGGCCGTCCCCCCGCTCGTGGGCGTGCTGTGGCCCGCGACGATCCCGCTGCTGTTCCACCTGCCGCCGGCGCGGCTCCCGGAGTTCGTGCTCGGCATGGTCACCGCGATGGCGGTGCAGGAGGGGTGGCGGCCCCGGGTACCCGCACCGGTGCTGCTCGGCCTGCTCGCCGTGGGCATCCTCGGCGCGGCCGCCGTCACCGTGCACCCCACGGTGCTGACCGCCGCGCTCGCCGTCGTCTTCGCGCCGCTGGCCGCCCGCTGCGCGTGGGGCGACATCCACGGCGGCAACCGCTGGGCGCGGCACCCCGCTGTCGTCGTCGCGGGGGCGCTGTCGTTCTCCTTCTACCTGCTGCACGAGCTCGTCATCAAGATGGTGCTCGTGACCCCGCTGCGCGGGCCTGGGACGATCCCGCTGGTGCTCGTCGTGTCCGCCGCGCTGGCGTTCGGCCTGTACCGCGGCGTCGAGATCCCCGTGCGCGCCCGGCTGCTCGCCGGCTCGCGGCAGCCGCGGCCCTCGCTCGCCGAGCTCGGCGCCGCCGCCCACTCGCCCGCGGAGCGTCGCCCGCGGCACTCGCGCCCCCGCTCCGCGGCGTGGTCGTTCCCCGTGCCCGCCACGGCAGGTCCGGCGGTCGCGCTCGCCGTCGCGGCACCGCCCGCGGGCGCTGCGGCGCTCGGCTCGGCGGTCGGCCACGGCGCAGGGGGCTCGTCGGTCGGCCTTGCCGCACCGGGCTCGGCCGTCGGACCCACCGCACCGGGCCCGGCCGCCCCGGGTCCGGACACCGGTCCGGCCGCCACCTCGGCGACCCTCGGCGGGTTCGGGACGCCCGCAGCGCCGGGTGGGTCCACCGCACCGGCGGCACCGGCCGCGTCCATCCCCCCGGTCCCCTCCGCCGACGACGCCCGGTGGGCGGGCCCCCCGTCGCCCGGCGCACCCGGCTGGCGCCCTCCCGCCGCGCCGCGCACGCCTCCGCCCGTGCCGGTGCGCGTGCGGCCGTGGGCACCGCCGCCGCCCCCCGGCCCGGTGTCGTCTCCCGGTTCCGCCGCGTCGACGGGCGCCGCCCCGGCCGACGACGCGCCCCTGCTCTGACGGGCGCACCCGGCGGGGTCGTCCCGCTGCGGGGCTCGCCGGGACGGGCGGCGCGCGTCAGGACGCCGTGCGGTCCGGCAGCGCGGCCGGGGCAGCGCGCCCGCCGCGTCCGCGGCCCCAGAAGTCGCCCGCCGTCCCGCGGGGCCCGCGGGCGGGGACGACCGGCACGACCCGCGGGACGACCGGCCCCGGCCGGGCCTCCTCGGCGCGGGCCGGGGGCGCGTGACCAGGGCGACCGGGGACGCCGCCCGGGGCGCACCGGCGCCGCCGGGCACGTCGCCGGCGGCGGACCGCGGCGCGACACGGTCGGGCGCACGCCGCAGCCGCAGCAGCGCCGTCGCGCGGGCGCGGGCCGCGCGGGCGGGCAGCAGGCGCTCAGCCGGCGCACGCCGGGCGGTGAGCAGCAGCACCGCGAGGCCGTGCCGCACGACGGCGACCACCGCGGGGAGCAGCGCGGGTGCGCCGCGGCCGAGGTGCCGCGCCACGTAGGCGTCGACCCGGCCGCGGGTCCGGGCACGGGCCGCGACCGACCGCCGGCCCGCGCGGGCGGGGTCGCGTGCGAGGAGCACCGGCTGCCCGGCGACCGGCGCCTCGCGGAAGCCCGCCCCCACGGCGTCGCGGCGGAACACGACGGCCGCGCCCTCCTCGTCCGCCCGCAGCCCCTCGTCGAACCCGACCGACTCCAGCACCGCCCGCGTCGCCGCGCCGGCGGCGGCCGGCCAGGCACCCGGCGGCGGCGGGTCGGCCACCACGCCCAGCAGGCGGTCCGCGCGCGCGGCGGACGGCGCGCGACCCGGGGGGTGGACGGCGCCCGCGACGAGGTCGGCCCGCCCGGCGCGCAGCGGCGCCGTCAGCGCGGACACCCAGGCGGCGGGGACCCGCACCTCCGCCAACGTGAAGAGCAGGTACCGCCCCCGGGAGGCCGCGACGCCGAGGTTGCGGGCCCGCGCGGGCCCCACGCCGGGCGCGGCGACGACCCGGACCCGACGGTCCATGCCCAGGCCCGGCGGCAGCGCGGCGACGTCCCCGACGACCAGCACGACCTCGCCGCCGAGGCGGTGGCCCCGCAGCCGCACCGCGGGCGCGACCGCACCGGCGCCTGCGGATCCGTCGGGTCCGCGGGCCGCGACGTCGAGCGACGCGAGCACGCCCCGCAGCGTCTCCGGGAGACCCGGCTCCGCGCCGCGGGCCACGACCACCACGGAGACGTCGACGCGCCCCGGCACGGCTTCGGGCACGCTCACCTCCGGCGGCACGGCTCCCGGCACGGGCACCGGGGATGGGCTCATACCCTCCCAAACCGGACAGGCGCGGTCGAGGCGGGTCACTCGTCCGGGTGGCGCTCCCGCGTCCCGGACGGCTCCGGTGCAGCCGCGGCGCCCGGGCCGCCGGTGCCACCCGGAGCATCGGGGCCACCCGGGCCGTCAGTGCCAGCCAGGCCGTCCGGGCCACCCCGGCCGTCGGCCGCGAGCCCCGCGACCTCCGCGGGCGGGAACGGCTCGGGGTCCGGCAGCCCGCCGAGCGCGTACCCGAGCCCGAACCCCGTCGACCAGGACAGGCGCGCCACGTCGCCCCTCGACCGCACGCGCGCGAGCTCCCCCGCGACCGTCCCGGCGCGGCGCGCGACGCGGACCGGCCTGCTGCGCAGCAGCTGCCGCCGGGGCGCCGGGACGACCGGCGCGGTGACGTCCGCCGGCGGCGCGGGCTCGTGGTGCACCGCGAGCGCCTCGCGGACGTCGCCGTAGCGCGCCGCCAGCCAGCGCTGCCCCATGCCGCTGTGCCGGCCCTGGTCCCAGGTGTCGCGCAGCCCGTGCCGCAGCCGCATGTGCACGACCGCCGCCGGCTCGAACTCCAGCCGGCTGCCGGCGAGCTGCGCCCGCCAGCACAGGTCGGTGTCCTGCAGCCACCGCGCGCGGGGGTCGAAGCGCCCGATGCGGTGGAACAGCTCGCGGCCGATGCCGAGGTTGCTCGCCGCCGCGCACGGGAGCCACGGCAGCGGCTCGGTGTACTGGAGCCCCTCGACCTGCGGCAGGGCGCGCGACCGGCGGGCCGACCGGTCGTTGAGGCGGTGCCACTCGAGGCGCCCGGCGACCACGCCCGTGCGGTCGACCGCGGCGCCGAGGGCGTCGATCCACCCGGGGGCGACGACGTCGTCCGCGTCGCAGAACAGCAGCGTGCCGCCGCGCGCCACCTCGGCCGCCGCGTTGCGCGCCGCTCCCGCGCCCGGCGTCCCGGAGGCGTCCACGAGGCGTGCCTGCGGCAGCCAGGAGCGTGCGTCCTCGACGACGTCGCGGGTGCCGTCGGTGGAGCCGTTGTCGGCCACGATGACCTCCCAGGACCGCTCGGCGCGCTGGGCCGCGAGGGCGCGGAGCTGGTCCGGGAGGGTGGCGGCGGCGTCGCGCGCGGCGATCACCACGGAGACGGTGACGGGGTCGGGATCGGCGTGGCGGTCGGACGCGCGCATGGTCCCCCTCTGGGTCAAATCATGACATTTCACCCATCGAAGCACGCACCTGTCCGGCCCGCACGCCGTGGCACCGCGGGCCACGCGACCCGGCGCCCCGTCCGTCTCGGCCCCGCCCCCGGCCCCCGGGGGACCCGGTCAGTACCGCTCGGGCCCGTAGTCGATCCGGTAGTGCTGCTCGCGCGGGCGCTCGCCGATCGGCTTCGCCGGCACGCCCCCGACGACCGTCCACGGCGGCACGTCCTGCGTGACCACCGCGCCGGCCGCCACCACGGCGCCCTCGCCGATCGTCACGCCCCGCACCACCGTGGACCGGCTCGCCAGCCACGCCCGGTCCCCGATGACGATCGGGCCGAGCCGCCCCGCGAACCCGGGGTCGCGCAGGTCGTGGTCCGCCGTCACCAGCAGCACGTGGCTGGCGATGACGACGTCGTGCCCGATGTCGATGCCGCCGCGCGCGTCCACCTGGCAGAACCGCCCGACGTGGCAGCGCCCCGCGATCCGGAGGTTGCCCGGCTCCAGCACCTCGGAGCCTCCGAACAGGTACACGTGCTCGCCGAGGTCCGCCCCGAGCCGGCGCAGCGTCGCGATGCGCAGCGCGTTGCTCGGCACGTGCGTGATGACCCGGTTGAAGACCAGCTCGCCCCGTCGTCCCACCTCAGGCCTCCTTCCCGCGGGCCGCGCCCGCGCGCTCCGGGTCCCGCGCACCGCCCAGCCGCGCGGCGATCGCCCCCGGCACGTGCTCCCGGCGCACCAGGTCGCGCCCGGCCTGCGCCCGGTCCAGCCGGTCCGCCGGGTCCGCCACGAGCGCCTGCACGGCGGCCAGCAGCGCCCGCTCGCCCGGCTCGCCGTCGCCGACCACCACCACCCGGGCCTCGTCGAACAGGTGCGACGCGCCGCGGGAGTCGTTGGTGACGACCGCGCAGCCGTGGCCCAGCGCGGCGACCAGCGGGCCGCTCACCGCGAAGGCGCCGCCACCGCCCCACCCGTCGCGCCGCCACCGCACGACGACGGCGGCGCGCGCGAACGCGGCCCGGACGTCGGCCTCCGGCAGGAACCCCAGCAGCCGGACGCGGTCGGGCACGCCCCGCGCCGCCGCCTCCTGGCGCAGCCGCTCCTCGGTGGCCGGCGAGGCCGCCCCGACGACGAGCGTCCAGCCGGCGGGCAGGTCCCCCGCCGCCCGGACCAGCGGCAGCACGTCGGCCGCGTCCGCGACGTAGCCCGGGACGAGCACCTCGGTCCGCCCCTCGACCGGCGCCTCGGCGACGGCACCGACGTGCGGCACGTCCTGCACCGGGCGGGTGAGCCGGTGCGCGTGCTCGAGGGCCCGGGCGCCGGCCGGCGACAGGCACAGCACCCGCTCCGCGCGCTGCAGCAGGTCCCGCTCCGCCCGCCGCCCGAGCACGGCCGAGAGGGCCGCGGCGACGCGGCGCCCCCCGCGACGGTCGAGCAGGGTGGTGAAGAAGGCGCCGCCGGAGAGCTCCGGCACGTCGTGCACCATCAGCCAGACGCGCCGCCCGCGCCGGGCCAGCCACCAGGCCGCCCAGAACTCGGCGAGCCCCCGCCCGGCCTGCTCGACCACGAGGACGTCGGCGGGGTCGCGGCGCGCGAGCCGCCGGGCGAGCCGCACGGCCAGCACCGCCGACTGCGACGCCCCCGGCTCGGGCGGCAGCTGCTCGACGTCCACCTCCCCGAGCTCCTCCAGCACGGGGCGGAACGCCTGGGCGTAGGCCGCGACGCCGCTCGGGCTGGGCGGCAGGCGCGTGACGTGCACGAGCCGCAGCCCCGCGGGGGCCGCCGTCACCGGGCTCCCCGCGAACCGCCGCGGGCCGCGCCGCGCACGCCGTCCCGGACCCCGACGGCGGCGCGCTGGACGCCCTCGACGGCGCCCAGCAGCCGCGTGCGGCGCCGCGGCACGTCCTGCGTCAGCCGGCCGGTGCGCTCGTCCTCCAGCAGCGAGCCGTACAGGTGCCCGAAGGTGTGCAGCGCGGCGACGGCGAACCCCGCGCGGCCGTCGCGCCAGACGCCGGAGTAGACGGTGGACCGCAGCAGCTCGCGCAGCAGGGCCACGGGGTCGTCCAACCGGGTGAACCGTCCGGGGTTGTTCGCGGCGTACCGCAGGATCTTCTCGGTCGTCTGGGCGACGGAGCGGAAGTTCAGGTGGGCGATGGCCGGCACGGACTCCGGCGCGTCGATGCCGCGGCCGTCGAGCACCGGCGGGACGTGGGCGAGCGCGGGCTCGGCGTAGTGCGCCCGCCCGCGCCGCAGCAGGGCGAACTTGGCGCTCCCTCGCAGCGAGTGCTCCAGCAGCCGGCCGAACGCCACGTTGTCGTACCGCAGGCGCACGCCGGCGACGTCGTCGGGACCGTCGAGCACGGGCTGCAGGGCCGCGCGGAACCCCGCCGGGAGGTGCTCGTCCGCGTCCACGAACAGCACCCAGTCGCTGGTCGCCGCGTCGAGCCCGAGCTGGCGCACCTGCTCCACGACGGGCGCGTCCGGGACCGGCACCAGGCGCGCCCCGTGCTCCGCGGCGACCGCGGAGGTGTCGTCGCGCGACCCCATGTCGCAGACGAGCACCTCGTCGAAGCCGGCCAGCCGCGGCAGGCAGTCGCGCAGCAGGTCGGCCTCGTCTCGGGAGTACACGACGGCGCTCACGGTGCCCGGGGAGGTCATGGCGTCGAGCGTAGGTGGGGGTCCCCCGGAGGCGGCACCGCCTCCAGGGTGAATTCCGGCGAAAGCGGACATAGCGGGCATCGCGGACGGCTAGCCTCGCGGTGCGGACAGGGGGTCCGCCCACCGCCCGGTCGCGGCGGCCAGCGGCCCGACGGGGCCACCCGGAAGGAGCACGGCATGAGCCACGTCCTCGTCGTCGGCAGCGGCATCGTCGGGCTGGCGGTCGCCGCCCGCCTCGCCGCGCGCGGCGACCAGGTCACCGTCCTGGATAAGGAGGACGGGCTGGCCCTGCACCAGACCGGTCGCAACTCCGGTGTCGTGCACTCCGGCCTGTACTACCCGCCGGGCAGCCTCAAGGCGACGATGGCCGCCGCGGGCACCCGGTCGCTCACCGCCTACGCCCGCGAGCGCGGCGTCCCGGTCGAGATCTGCGGGAAGCTCGTCGTCGCCACCTCCGAGCGCGAGCTGCCCGGCCTCGAGAAGCTCGCGGACCGCGCCGTCGCCAACGGGGTGCCGGCCCGCCGCCTCACGCCGGCCGAGGCCCGCGAGTACGAGCCGCACGTGCGGGCGGTCGGCGCGCTGCGCGTCGAGTCGACCGGCATCGTCGACTACCCCGGCGTGTGCCGCGCGCTCGCCGCGGACGTGGAGGCGGCGGGCGGCAGCGTCGTGCTCGGCGAGGAGGTGCTCGCCGCGCGCACCGTGCCCGACCGGCCCGGTGCCCGCGGCCGCGTCGAGGTGCGCACCGACAAGGCGGACCGCGAGGTCGACGCGCTCGTCGTCTGCGCCGGGCTGCACGCCGACCGCATCGCACGCGCGTGCGGGCTGGAGCCGGAAGCGCGGATCGTGCCGTTCCGCGGGGAGTACTTCGAGCTCACCCCCGAGGCCGGCGAGCAGGTGCGCGGGCTGATCTACCCCGTGCCGGACCCGCGGTTCCCGTTCCTCGGCGTGCACCTCACGCGCGGCATCGAGGGGCACGTCCACGCCGGCCCGAACGCCGTGCTCGCGCTCGCCCGGGAGGGCTACACCTGGCGCGACGTGTCGCCGGGCGACATGGCCGACGCGCTGGGCTGGCCCGGGCTCTGGCGGCTCGCCGCCCGCAACCTCGTGCCGGGTGCGGCCGAGGTCGGCCGCTCGCTGTCCACGCACGCGTTCGCCCGGAGCCTGTCGCGCCTGGTGCCCGGCATCACCGCCGGGGACCTCGTGCCGGCCCCGGCAGGCGTCCGCGCGCAGGCGCTGCGCCGCGACGGCGGGCTGGTCGACGACTTCCTCGTGCAGACCACCGCGCGCCAGGTGCACGTCCTCAACGCGCCGTCCCCCGCGGCCACGGCGTCGCTGGAGATCGCGCGCCACATCGTCGAGCAGCTCGACGCCACCCTCCCCCTGGAGCACGCCGCGTGAGCCTGCCCACGGCGACCCCGGCAGCGAGTACCTGGTCGAAGGAGACCACGATGCGCATCGCCCTGATCGTCCGGCACCCCGTGCTGCCGGAGGTGACCGCCGGCGGCATCCTCGACCTGCACCACCTGGCCCGGGAGCTCGTGCGCGCGGGCCACGTGCCGGAGGTCGTCGCGACGAAGTACGGCGGACGACGGCTGCTGCCCCGCCGCGCCCTGCAGCGGCTGCGGCCGCACCACCCGGCCGCCTGGGCGGACGACGCCCAGGGGTACCGGACCACGCGCTACGGCCCGTGGTCGATGCGGGCCGGCGTCGAGCGGCGGCTGGACCACGGCGACTGGGACGTGGTCGCCCTGCAGGACGTGGCCACGTTCGACCTGGTCGAGCCGGTGCACCGCCGCGGGATCCCCCTGCTGATCCGCATCGTCGCGATGCAGGAGGTCGACGAGCTCGCGCGGCGCAGCGCCGCCGACCCGCGCTTCGCCGCCGTGCTGCGCGACCCGCGGGTGCGCGTGGTCAGCAACTCCCGCTACGTCGCCGGCCGGGTCCGGGACGCGCTCGGCCTGGAGACCCCCGTGGTCTACCCGCCGATCGACCTCGGCGACTGCCGCACGACCGGGCACGACCCCGTGCACGTCACGATGGTCAACCCCCGGGACGTCAAGGGCATCGACACCACGCTCGCGGTCGCCGCGCTGCTGCCGCACCGGCAGTTCCTGCTGCAGGAGGCGTGGGCGCTCGACCCGGAGGAGCGCGACGCCCTGCTCGCCCGGCTGCGCACGCTGCCGAACGTGCGGCTCGCCCCGGTGACCGACCGCATGGCGGAGGTCTACCGGCGCACCGCGGTCCTGCTCGCGCCGTCCCGGGTGGTCGAGACGTTCGGGCGCGTGGCGCTCGAGGCCGCGGCCAACGGCATCCCCGTGGTCGCGACGCGCGCCGGCGGGCTGCCCGAGGCGGTCGGCCCCGGTGGCGTGCTCGTGGAACCGTCCGCGGGCCCGCGGACGTGGGCCGGCGCCGTCGAGGGCCTGCTCGCGGACCCGGCGCGGTACGCCCGCGTCGCCGCCGCCGGCCGGGCGCACGCGGCGCAGCCGGCGTTCGACCAGAGCGTGGTGGCCGCCGCGATCCTGCGGGTCGCGCTCAGCGCGGCGGGCGGGACGACGCTGGCCGCCTGAGTGCGCCGGATGTGCCGAGTGCGCCGGATGTGCCGCGTGCGCTGAATGTGCCGAGTGCGCTGAATGCGCTGCGCCGAGTGCGCCTGAGCCCATCGGCGTCTGCACGCGCAGACGCCGGGCCCCTGATGGAGGGAGGGGCCCGGCGCCGGTCGGTGGACGCGCTGGTCAGCGCATCATGTCGCGCATCATCGCCCGCACGGGCGGGTACTCGGAGAGCAGCTCCCCCGCGGTGCGCGTGCGGTAGCCGTCCGCCGCGATCCGCCGCAGCAGCGCGTCGAGCACGGCGGCGCGGTCGTGGCGGGGCAGCTCCGACGGGTCGGACGCGGTCTCCGGGTCGGCCCGGGTGTCGTGCATGAGCACGAGCGCCCCGGGGTGCAGCGAGGCGTACGCCCGGCGCACCATCTCGTCCTGCTCGCCGTGGTACCAGTCCTCCACGGAGGACGACCACAGCACCACCCGCAGGCCCTGGCGCGCCCACCCGCGGCGCTGCCGCACGGTGTGCGAGCCGTACGGGGGCCGGAACAGGTGGATCGGCCGCCCGGCGATCTGCTCGACGACGGCGCGCGACTCCGCCACCACGCGCATGGACTCCTCGTACGGCACCTGCGCGAGCCGGCGGCGGTGGTCGCGGCTGTGCAGCGCGAGCTCGTGCCCCTCGGCGACGATGCGCCGCACGAGGTCGGGGTGCTGCTCCGCGGCCTCGCTGAGGACGAAGAACGTGGCGTGCGCGCCGCGCTCGCCCAGCACGTCGAGCAGGCGCGGCGTGTGGTGCGGGTCGGGGCCGTCGTCGAACGTCAGCGCCACCACCCGGTCGAGCGTCTCGACGCCGACGAGCGCCGCGAGCGGCTGCAGGACGGGCCGCGCCAGCTCGACGACCGCGCGCCGGGGCAGCGGCCGCGGCGCGGGGTCCCCGAACTCCCCCATGTCGCGGCGCAGCACGACGCGCCCCCGACCGGGGTGCAGCCGCGGGGCGGACTGCTCGCGGGGGACGAGAGGTGTCGGCATGGGGGCCTCCTGCGCGGCGGGCCGGGCCGGGTGGCGCCGGGCGGCGCGCTCACGGTGCGTCGGCGGGGTGGGCTGGCCGGGCCAGTCTGCCCGCCTGGGGGCGCCCTGGATGTCCGATTTGCGGCTTTTCACCCCATCGCCGGAACGCGGGTCGTTCACCCGAACGTGGCGAGGACCTCCTCCGCGAGCCGCGACGCCAGCGCCACGAGGGTCAGCGTCGGGTTCGCGAAGCCGCCCGTCGGGAACACCGACGTGCTCGCCACGTACAGGTTGCCCAGCCCGTGCACCCGGCAGTCCGGGTCCACGACGCCGAGCGCCGGGTCGGCGTGCATCCGCGTCGTGCCCAGGTAGTGGTTGGTGGAGGAGCCGAGCACCACGGGGTCCACACCCGCGAGCGCCGGGCGCAGCTCCCCCAGCCCCGCACGCCGGACCGCCTCGGCGACCAGCGCGTGCGCGCCCGCCGCGGCGCGGGCGTCCTCGGGCGTCCACCGCCAGTCGACGCGCAGCCGCCGGACCCCGAACGCGTCGGTCTGGTCCCCGAGCGTCACCCGGTTGCCCGGGTGCGGCGCCTGCTCCGCCTGGTGCAGCACCCGCAGGTGGTCGAAGTGCCGCGACGGCCGCCGGAAGGTCGACCACCCGCCGTGGCCCACGTAGGTCGAGCGCCGCCCGCCGGAGTGCAGGGCCTGGCGCAGCACCGACCCGCCGCCCGAGATCGCGCCCCACAGGTCCGCCGCGCCCGGCAGCCGGCGCGCCCGCAGCGCGTCCCGCACCGCGACCGCCGACCGCCGCGCCGCCGCACCCCGGTCGTCGCCGGCCTCCGGCTCGCGCTGGCTGGCGTGCCGCGGGAAGAACATCGTCGACAGCTGCGTCACGGGCTCCGACCGCAGGGCGTCGTCGCTGAGGCGCAGGTGCCCCATCACGGGCACGCCCTCGATGGTCCGCAGGTCGTACAGCGCCATCTCGTCCACCAGCGACCGGTCCGCCGGCTCCAGCACGCCGCCGTCCACCAGCGGGTGGTCCATGAAGTTCCGGCCCAGCGGGTCGGTGCCGCGCGCCCCGCCCGCGCGCTCCAGCGCCCGCCGCACGCCGGTCGAGCCGAGCATGAGCTGGGTGGTCGCCAGCCCGCCGCCCGCGAGCACGACCGTCGGCGCCCGGAACACCACCTCGCGCCCCGGCACGCTCATCGTGCGGACCTCCGTGACGCGCGTCGCGCCCGGGTCGGTGCGCAGCTCCACGACGTACGCGTGGTGGAACACCGTGCAGGACGGGTCGCCGGCGACGGTCCGGATGTGGCGTTCCGCGAACTCCCGCCGGTCGGCGAACTGGAACACGTCCGTCGTCACCACCGCCTCGTCCAGCGGCAGGCGGGTGGCACCCGGGCGCTCCCACGGGTCGGCCGCGTACCCCTCGGGCCGCAGCCCGAACAGCTCCTGCGCGCGCCGGAAGCCGGGCTCGAGGTCGGCCGGCGTGATCGGCCAGCCGCTCCCCGGCAGCCACGGCCGGGCCTCCAGGTCCGCGTCCGACAGCGGCACCAGGCGCAGCCCGCGCCGCCCCCCGCCGAGGTCGACGCTCCACAGGTTCGCGTTCCCGCCGACCCGCCGCGTGCCGCTGATCTGGTCGACCGTCCCGAACTCGAGCCCGTCCGCGGCGAGCTGCAGCCGATCCGCCTCCGGGTCCAGGTCCGGGCCCCCGGACTCCAGCACCGCGACGGTCAGGCCCCGGGCGAGCAGCCCCAGGGCGACCGTCACGCCGGCCGGGCCGGAGCCGACGACGCAGACGTCGGCCGTGCGGACAGCTCCCGGACGCAGCGTGCGCGCGTCGACGATCATCGCCCCTCCCCCGGGTCCGTCCGCTCGCTCCTCGGGCGGACGGGGAAGTCCTACACCCTCCGCGGGTCCGCGCGGGAGGGGTGTCCGGGTGAGAACCGGGCGACCGAGCGGGACCAAGGCCCCACGGGCCGCCGCGGGGCGCCTCGTACGGTGCCCGCAGGCAGCCAGCCGCATGCCTCTCATCCGACGACGGATCGACCTCGAGGACAGACGTGCGGCACACGAGACGAACGCTCCTGGCAGCCCTGGCGACAGCCCTCCTGCTCATCTCCGGCGGCGCCACCGCCCAGGCCGGCGACGGGTCGTGCAACGCCGGCTACATCTCCGCCAACGGCAAGCAGTGCCGGCAGACGCGCTTCTACGAGCACGCAGCCGACACGAACGGCCAGCCGTACGGCGCCTACGTCACGCTCAACAGCCGGACCTGGTCCTCGACGTTCAACCGCGACCCCGACCTGCGCAACGGCGCCTGGACGGTGACGAGCGACTTCAACGACCGGATCAGCGGCTTCGTCCACACGAGCTGCGGGTGAGGCCCCGCCAGACCCGGCGACCGGCGGCAGGAGCCGGCGCAGGGCTGCTCGTGGTCGCCCTCCTCGTCGGCTGCGGTGCGAGCGACCGAGCCGCCCCGACGCCGACGACGGCGCCCGGTCTCGACCTCGGCGCGACGCTCGACAGCGCGAGCGGTGCCGTGACGCTGCCGTTCGAGCGGTTCATCGCGTCCGGCGAGGAGGAGGCCCTGTTCGACGCCGCCCGGGAAGCGCTCGTCGCCCGGTGCGCCCAGGAGCTCGGGGTCCCGTACTACGGCATCGAGCACTCCTACCCCGAGGAGTACCGCTCGGACATGGCCTGGGGTCCGTGGACCGTCGACCAGGCCGAGCGGTTCGCGAACACGCTGCCGCTGACGCCCGCGGACCAGGTCGCGAACGGGCTGGTGCCGGCGGGATCCGCCGCCGCAGACCGCTACCACCCGAACTTCGAGCTGACCGACGACCAGCGCGCCGCGGTGGAGTCGTCCTGCACCGACTCGGAGGACTACCGCTACTTCGAGCAGGTCGGCGTCGGCGACGGCCCCTGGGACGAGCAGATCGCGCCGATCTGGAACTCCCTCCCGGACCGCGACGACGTGCAGACGCTGCTCGGCGAGCTCGGCGCCTGCTACCGGGCGGCGGGCCTCCAGCCCGTGACGGGGCAGCCCTGGCTCGTGACCGCCGGGTCCTGGGAGATCAGCGAGGAGCAGGTCACCATCGCCCTGCAGATCGTCACGTGCAAGGACGAGGTCGACTTCACCCGGCGGATCGCCGGCATCGAGGCGGGCCTGCAGGCCGCGGTCGTCCTGGAGCACGCCGACGAGCTGGTGGCACAGCGCGCCGAGCTCGACGCGGCGGTGCAGCGCGCGCGGGAGGTGCTCGCCGAGAACGCCGACGTCATCCACCACGGTGCCGGGTCGTGACTCCCCGGGCCGGACGAGCCGGGGCGGCAGGTCGACGCCGGGGTCGCTGGATCGCCGTCTGGGCCGGCGCCGCGGCAGGTGCGGTCGTCCTGGCGTTCGCCGCGGGCGCACTCGTCCGCTCCCCCTGGGACGACGCCGTCGACGCGGGGGCGACGCGCCCGGAGGTCACCGCCGTCGTCGAGCACCGGTCGCTGGTCCTCGACACAGCGGCGACACGGGGCGAGGTCCGGCTGGGCACCGACGTCGTCGTCCCGGCGCCGGCCGCGGAGCCGGTGGCCATGGTGACCGCGGTGCGGGTCGAGCCGGGGCAGCGGGTCGACGCCGGCGCCGCCCTCGCTGACGTCGCGGGCCGGCCCGTCATCGCGTGGACGCTGCCGTTCGGCCCCTACCGGGACCTCGTCCCCGGGGACGAGGGTCCCGACGTCCGTGAGATCCAGACCGCGCTGACCCGCTCGGGTCACTACGGCGGTGCCGTCGACGGCGTCTACGGCACCGCGACCGCCCGGGCCGTGGACGCGCTGTACGCCGCGGTCGGGGCAGAACCGCCTCCGCCGGAAGCGGACGCGGTCGAGGCGGCGGCGCGGACTCAGGACCAGGTGCGGGCGGCGACGGAGGCCCTCGCCGCTGCCCGCGCCGAGGACGGGTCGCCCACCGCGGGGACGACGCAGGCGGCGCAGGACCTCGACCGCGCCCGCCGAGAGGCTGCCGCAGCGGTGCTCGCGGCATCGACGCCGCTGCCGCGCGGGGAGATCGCCCTGGTGCCCGAGAGCGGGGCCGTCGTGACGCAGATCGCCGCGCTCGGCACCGACCTCTCGGACGGCGGGGTCCCGCTCGCGACGCTCCGTGCGGGCGTCCCGCAGGTCCTGGCGCGCGTGGGGGTCACGAACGCGTCCGCCTTCAGCGTCGGGACCGAGGTGGAGGTGCGCGGCGTCGACGGCACGGCCCGCGCCGTCGCGACCGTGAGCGCCGTCTCGGAGTTCCGGGCCACCGCGACGGACGCCGGGCAGGCACCGGGATACGACCTCCAGCTCGAGCTGGACGCAGCCCACTCGTTCGCCCACGAGGACGACGTGCTGCTGGTGCCCCTCGAGGGCACGCCGGCGCTGGAGGGCCTCGCAGTCCCGCTCACCGCGATCCGCGACGACGAGCACGGCGCCTACGTCCTCGTCAGCGGAGGGGCTGCTCCGCGGAAGGTCGAGGTGGACGTGGAGGGCACCGCGCAGGGATGGGCCGTCGTCTCGGGCCGGGACCTCGAGGTCGGCGACCTCGTCGTGGTGCAGATCGGATGACCGTCGTCGAGCTCGACGGGGTGACCAAGTCCTACCCCGGGCGCGAACCGGTCCCCGTGCTGCGGGACGTGGGGCTCTCGGTGCGGGCCGGGGAGCGCCTCGCGGTGGTCGGGCGGTCCGGCGCGGGGAAGTCGACGCTCCTCAACCTGCTGGGTCTGCTCGACGTGCCCACCTCCGGCCGGTACCGGCTGCTCGGGTCCGACACGTCACGGCTCCGCCGCGGCGACCGCGACCGGCTGCGGTCGGGCACCATCGGCTTCGTCTTCCAGGAGCACCACGTCCTCGGGCACCGGACGGTGGGCGAGAACGTCGACCTCGCGCTCGCAGCGTCCGGCGTGCCGCACCGGGACCGGCCGACCCTGGTCGACGCAGCGCTCCGGCGGGTCGGCCTCGGGGCGCACGTCCAGGCGCGCAGCGGGCTGCTCTCCGGGGGCGAGAAGCAGCGGCTCGCCGTCGCCCGGGCGGTCGTCACCCGACCGAGGCTGCTGCTCGCGGACGAGCCGACCGGGAACCTCGACGACGAGAACGCCGCCGACGTCCTGCGGCTGTTCCGCGAGCAGGCCGACGACGGCGTGGCGGTCGTCGTCATCACGCACTCCGCCCGGGTCGCCGCCTGGGCCCACCGTGTGCTGGAGGTCGCCGACGGCCGGCTGCGCGCGACGGCACCGCCCGCCGGAGCCCGTCCATGAGTCGTCTCGTCCGGGGCGGTCGCGTGACGTGGACGCGCGACGTGCTGCGCGACGTCCTCGTGGAGATGGGTGCGCGCCGCTCGCGATCGGTCCTGGCCGTGGTCGCCGTCGCTCTCAGCGTCGGTGCCCTGCTCGCCTCGGTGGGGCTGTCGCGCGCCGCGGCGCGCCAGGTCGACGCCGACCTCGCCGCCGCGACGCTCGACATGGTCACGGTCACGGTCGCCCACGCGTCGGGGACCGACGCGGAGGGGACGACGTTCCCCTCCGACGCGCCCGCCCGGGTGACGGCCCTGGCGCCCGTCGTCGGGGCGGGCCTGCGGATCGACGTGTCGCCTCTGCGCGCGACGTCCGTCACACGGGCGCCGGTCGCCGGATCGGACCCGCAGGACGCAGGCCTGCTCGTCTCGGGGATGACGTCGGGCTACCTCGAGGCGGCGCAGGCGGACGCCGGGCCGGGTGCGCGGTGGCTGGACCACGAGGAGCCCGTCGTGCTCCTGGGCGTCCGCGCGGCGGCCGCCCTGCACGTGCCCGTCACCGACGACCCCCGGGGCCTGAGCGTGTGGGTCGACGGACGACGCCATGACGTCGTCGGGTTCCTGGACGAAGGGCGCACGGACCTGGAGCGCGTCGTGGCGATCCCGTACCGCGGTGCCGTCAGGAGCGTCGGCGGCGACCGGGAGGCGCGGATGCTGATCCGCAGCGTCCCGGGGGCGGGGGCCGTCGTCGCCGACGTGGTCCGTCTGGCGATCAGACCCGACGCCCCAGCCGCGCTCGCCGCGTCACCGGTGCTCGACACCTCGACCGTCCGTGCCGGGGTCTCCAGCCGGCTGGGGCGTCTCGTCGGGTGGGTCGGTGCGCTGCTGCTCGCACTGTCCGTGCTGCTCATCTCGGGTTCCATGGCCGTCGGCGTGCTGACCCGGACCCCGGAGATCGGCCTGCGGCGCGCGCTCGGCGCCTCGCGCGGCACCGTCGCGGCCGTGTTCCTGGTGGAGGGTGCCGTGACAGGAGCCCTCGGCGGCCTCACGGGCGCGGCCCTGACCGCGTGGTCGGTCACCGCTGCCGCGGCCGCGAGCGGGTGGACGGCAGGGCTCGACGCGTGGTGGGTCGTCGTCGGGCCTGCTCTGGGTGCGGCCGTCGGCACCGTCTCCGCGGTCCGCCCTGCGCTGCGGGCGGCCGCGATCGAGCCGGCGCTGGCCGTCCGCTCGTCCTGAGCCTCGTCCGCGCGTGCCGGGCTGCCCGCAGGACCGTTCGGGCGAAATGTCCGACTTTCACCCGTTCATACCTGTCTGGGTGGAAATGCCCCGACTAGCCTCGGGGCCAGAGCCGGCAGTCCACGCGGCCACCACACCCCCGTCCCCCGCCCTGGAGGAGCCATGACCGCAGGCGAGCCCGACCCGGCCGACATCCCGGTGGTGATCCTCTGCGGCGGCATGGGGACGCGGCTGCGCGAGGCCAGCGAGAAGCTCCCGAAGCCGCTGGTCGACATCGGCGGCCGCCCGATCCTCTGGCACATCATGAAGACCTACGGCGAGCACGGGTTCCGCCGCTTCGTGCTGGCGCTCGGCTACAAGAGCGACCTGATCAAGCAGTACTTCCTCGACTACCGGCACCTCACGTCGGACTTCACGCTGCACCTCGGCGCGGACGGCGCCGGCTCCGAGCCCGTCTTCCACGGCACCGCCGCGAAGGAGGACTGGGAGATCACGTTCGTCGAGACCGGCCTGACGACGGCGACCGCCGCCCGCATCCGCCGTGTCGCCGACCACCTCGACGCCCCGCGGTTCGCCCTCACGTACGGCGACGGCATCGGGGACGTCGACATCACCGCCGCCCTACGCCACCACGAGGAGCACCGCCTGCTCGGCACGCTCACGGGCGTCCACCCGTCCAGCCGGTACGGCGAGATGCGCGTCGACGGCGACACCGTCGTGGAGTTCAACGAGAAGCCGACGCTCGCCGACGGCTGGGTCAACGGCGGGTTCTTCCTGTTCGAGCGGGAGTTCGTCGACAAGTACCTCGACGACGACCCGACCGTGATGCTCGAGAGCGCACCGCTGCAGCAGCTCGCCCGCGACCGCCAGCTCTCCGTGTACGAGCACGAGGGCTTCTGGATGGGCATGGACACGTTCCGTGACTGGACGGAGCTGAACGGACTGTGGGACGCAGGTCGCGCCCCCTGGAAGATCTGGGAGGACTGAGCGCGTGCGCATCCTGGTCACCGGCACCGAGGGGTACCTCGGGAGCCTGCTCGCCCCGACGCTGCTGGGCCGCGGGGACGAGGTCACCGGCCTCGACACCGGCTACTACAAGAACGGCTGGCTCTACAACGGGGTCCACGAGACGCCGCACACGCTCGTCAAGGACATCCGGCACGTCACGCCCGACGACCTCGCCGGGTACGACGCCGTGGTGCACATGGCCGAGCTGTCGAACGACCCCATCGGGGACCGCATCGGCGAGGTCACGTACGACATCAACCACCACGGCTCCGTCGCGCTGGCGTCCGCCGCGAAGCGCGCCGGGGTGTCCCGGTTCGTCTACATGTCGTCGTGCTCCGTGTACGGCGTCGCCGACGGGACCGTCGACGAGACCAGCCCGGTCGACCCGCAGACCGCCTACGCCCGGTGCAAGGCCCTGGTCGAGCGGGACGTCACCGCGCTCGCGGACGACGACTTCTCCCCGACGTTCCTGCGCAACGCGACCGCGTTCGGCGCCTCGCCGCGGCAGCGGTTCGACATCGTGCTCAACAACCTCGCCGGCCTCGCGTGGACGACGCACCGCATCGCCATGACGTCGGACGGCACGCCCTGGCGGCCGCTCGTGCACGGCCTGGACATCGCCAAGGCGATCCGCGCCGTGCTCGACGCCCCGCGCGAGTCCGTCCACGCCCAGGTGCTGAACGTCGGCGCGGACGCCAACAACTACACCGTGCGGGAGATCGCCGAGACCGTCGGCGCCGAGTTCCCCGGGTGCGAGGTGTCGTTCGGCGCGCCCAGCGCGGACAACCGGTCCTACCGGGTGTCGTTCGCGAAGATCCGCGAGGTGCTGCCCGGCTTCGACACCGACTGGGACGCCGCGGCCGGCGCCGCGCAGCTGCACCGGGTGTTCGAGCAGGTCGCCCTCGACACCGAGACGTTCACCGGGCGCGGGCACACGCGCCTCGCGCAGATCGAGCACCTGCTCAAGACCGGGCAGCTCGACCCCCAGCTCTTCTGGACGGTGAACCCGTGAAGTACACCCCCACCGCCGTCGACGGCGTGACGATCGTCGACCTGGAGCCGCGCGGCGACGACCGCGGGTTCTTCGCCCGGACGTTCGACACCACCGAGTTCGAGGCGCACGGGCTCGACACGACGGTCGCGCAGTGCAACCTGTCGTACAACCACCGTGCGGGGACGCTGCGCGGGCTGCACCGGCAGGTGCCCCCGTACGCCGAGGGCAAGCTCGTGCGCTGCACCGCCGGCGCGATCGTCGACGTGGCCGTGGACGTCCGGCCCGACTCGCCCACCTACGGGAAGCACGTGATGGTCGAGCTGTCCGCCGCGAACCGGCGCGCGCTGTTCATCCCGCCGTACGTCGCGCACGGGTACCAGACGCTCACCGACGACGCCGAGGTGGTCTACCAGGTCAGCGGCCCCTACGCGCCCGAGGGCGAGCAGGGCTTCCGGTACGACGACGCCGCGTTCGGCATCGAGTGGCCGGTGCCCGTCACCGTGATCTCGGACAAGGACGCGTCGTGGCCGCTGGTCGGGTCGGACGGAACGCCCGCGTCCGCGGGCGCGCCGGCGTCGGCGTCGGCCGAGGTGGCGCCGTGATCGTCGTCGACTCGCTGCTGCGCGCCCGGCAGGCCGACGGCGCCCCGATCCGGGTGGCGCTCGTCGGCTCGGGGTTCATGGGCCGCGGGCTCGTCAACCAGATCGTCAACTCCGTGCCCGGCATGGACGTCGTCGCGATCGCCGCCCGCCACCCCGAGCAGGGCGTGCGTGCCTACACCGAGGCCGGCCTGACCGGCGTGGTCGAGGTCGACTCCCCCGCCGCGCTGGCCCGGGCCGCCGCGTCCGGCACGCCCGCCGTCACCGCCGACCACCGGGTCGCGATCGCGTCCGACGCGGTCGACGTGGTCGTGGACGTCACCGGCGCCGTCGAGTTCGGGGCCCACGTGGCGCTCGCCTGCTTCGAGCACGGCAAGCACCTGGTGCTCATGAACGCGGAGGTCGACGCGACCGTCGGCGCCGAGCTCGCGCGCCTCGCCGACAAGGCCGGCGTCGTCTACACCGGCTGCGACGGCGACCAGCCGGGCGTGCAGATGAACCTGCACCGGTTCGTCACCGGGCTCGGGCTGACGCCGCTGGTGGCCGGCAACATCAAGGGCCTGCAGGACGAGTACCGCACCCCCACCACGCAGAAGGCGTTCGCGGAGCGCTGGGGGCAGGACCCGCACATGGTCACGTCGTTCGCCGACGGCACCAAGGTGTCCGTCGAGCAGGCTCTCGTCGCCAACGCCACCGGCATGTCCGTGCACCGGCGCGGGATGCTCGGCCGGGACCACGACGGGCACGTCGACGAGCTCACCACCCGGTACGACGTGGACGAGCTGCGGGCGCTCGGCGGGGCGGTGGACTACGTGGTCGGGGCGCGCCCCGGGCCCGGCGTCTACATCCTGGCCACCCACGACGACCCGAAGCAGCGGCACTACCTGGAGCTGTACAAGCTCGGCACCGGGCCGCTCTACTCGTTCTACCAGCCGTACCACCTGTGCCACTTCGAGGTGCCGACCACCATCGCGCGGGCGTTCCTGCTCGGCGACGCGACCATCCGGCCGCTCGGGGCGCCGACCGTCGAGGTCGTCACCACCGCCAAGACGGACCTGCCGGCGGGCACCGTGCTGGACGCGCTGGGGGGCTACCACTACTACGGCCAGGCGGAGAAGGCGTCCGTCACGCGCACCGAGCAGCTGCTGCCGGTGGGCGTCGCGGAGGGGTGCCGCCTGGTCCGGGACGTGCCGAAGGACGCCACCCTGACGTACGCCGACGTGGAGCTGCCCGAGGGCCGCCTGGTCGACCGCCTCCGCGAGGCCCAGTCCGCCCTGACCTGACCCCGCGCCAGACTCGCGTTCGGAGGCTCCGAACGTGCTCGGAGGGGTGCGCGCGCCATCGTGGTGGTCCGCGGACACCTCCGAGCACACGCGGACCTCTCCGAAAGCGCGCGGGACCTGCGAGAGCGCGCGGCACCCGCGAGAACGCGCGGCACCCGCGAGAGCGCGCGGCACCCGGGAACCACCCCAACTCCCCCAGTGCGGCCCGCCACCCCGGCACGTTCGGAGGCTCCGAACGCAATCGGAGGGGTGCGCGCGCCATCGTGGTGGTCCGCGGACACCTCCGAGAGCACGCCGACGCCTCCGAGCACGTTCGGAGCCTCCGAGGGGAACGAGGGGCGGGGGGGCGGGGGCGGGGGCGGGAGGCGGTGAGCCGGGGGGCGGTGAGCGGGGCCGCGAGCGGGGTGCGGGTGCTCGGGTGGGCGGCGGGTGCGGGTGGGGTGTCACCCGGATGCCAGGCAGTTCACCCGGGGTGACGGGACAAATCGGACAAATGCGCTCATAGACTCGCCAGCACGGGGGCCCGGGACACCCGCCCCGACCAGTCACCGTCCGACGCCGAGAGAGGGGACCGCTGTGCCCGCGACACCCGCGACGCCCGTGTCACCCACCGCGCTGCGCGCCCGTGCCGTGACGTTCTACCTCCCCCAGTTCCACCCGGTGCCCGAGAACGACGCCTGGTGGGGACCCGGGTTCACGGAGTGGACGAACACGGCGAAGGCCCGGCCGCTGTTCCGCGGGCACGTCCAGCCGCACCTGCCGGCGGACCTCGGGTTCTACGACCTGCGGATGCCCGAGGCCCGCGAGGCGCAGAGCGACCTGGCCCGGCGGTACGGCGTCGAGGCGTTCGTGTACTGGCACTACTGGTTCGGCGGCGGCCGGCGGATCCTCGAGCGCCCGTTCGCCGAGGTGCTCGCGTCCGGCGCGCCGTCGGTGAAGTTCTGCCTGGCGTGGGCCAACCAGACGTGGAGCGGCATCTGGCACGGCGCCAGCGACCGCATCCTGATGGAGCAGACCTACCCCGGGCCGGAGGACGAGCAGCGGCACTTCGACACGCTGCTGCCGGCGTTCCGCGACGAGCGGTACCTGCGGGTGGACGACCGGCCCGTGTTCTACGTGTTCCGCCCGGAGGAGCTGCCGGACGCCGCGGCGTTCGTCGACCGCTGGCAGGCGATGGCCCGCGCGGCCGGCCTGCCCGGGCTGTACCTGGTGGCGGAGGTGTCGGACCTGCTGGGCCGCGGCCCGCGCTACACCGACGTGGACGGCGCCGGGTTCGACGCCGGCGTGTACATGCGGATCCCGGCGCGGCAGACGCGGGCCGACGTGCTGCGGATGCGGGTGGGTCGCAAGCTCGGCCGCCCCGAGGTGTACCCGCACGCCCCCGACTTCCAGCCGGCGCCCGCCGGGCTGTCCGACCGGCTGCAGCCGTGCGTGTACCCGAACTGGGACAACACGCCGCGCTCCGGTGCGCGCGGGCTGGCGGTCACCGGGTCGACGCCGGAGCTGTTCGCGCACCACGTCCGGCAGGCCGCCGACTCGCTGCAGGACCGCCGCCCCGCCGAGCGGCTGCTGTGGGTCAAGTCGTGGAACGAGTGGGCGGAGGGCAACTACCTGGAGCCCGACCTGGAGCACGGCCACGGCTGGCTCGAGGCGCTCCGGAACGGGCTGACCGACCCGGCGGCGGCCGGACGGACCTCGCCCGGGCAGACGGTGCCGACCGCAGCCCGGGACGGCGGAGCCTCGGAGCCCGCCCGGAGCCCCGAGCCCGCGCGCAGCCCCGAGCCGACCCGCACCCCCGCGCCGGCCGCCGCCTCCCGGCCGGTCCCGGCCCGTGCCGCCGTCGCGGAGGGGGGCGCGCATGGCTGAGCCCACCCGCGCGGACGCCACGACGGCCGCCGTCACGACGGCGGCCACCACGGACCCCACCACCGGCACCACCGCCGACCGCCCCCTGCGCATCGCGATGGTGTCCTACTACCTCCCCTCCGGCAGCAAGATCGGCGTCGGCTTCCAGGCGCACGAGCTGGCCGCGGAGCTGGCCCGCCGCGGGCACCACGTCGCGATGTTCAGCGACTGCCCGCCGGTGCCCGGTGCCCCGTACGAGCACCGGCACGTCGCGATGTCCGGGTCCCTGCGCACGTTCCGGTTCGCGACCGCGCTGCGCCGGCAGGACCTGTCGGGCTTCGACGTCCTGCACGCGCACGGCGACGACTACTGGCTGTGGCGCCGCCGCGCGCCGCTGCACGTGCGGACGGTCCACGGCTCGTGCTTCGAGGAGGCCCGGCACATCCGCGGCGCCAAGGAGAAGCTCCGGATGCTGCTGCTCGGCGTCAGCGAGGTGGTCGCGTCGTACGTCGCCGACCGGGTGGTGGTCGTGTCGCCGCAGACCCGCCGCTGGGTGCCGCGCTCCCACGCGGTGGTCCCGAACGGCGTCGACACGACGCGCTTCACCCCCGCGGACGACGGCGCGCGCGCCGACCACCCGGTGGTGCTGTTCGTCGGGACCTGGCACGGCCGCAAGCGCGGGCGGGACCTGGCGGCGGCGTTCCAGCGGGACGTGCTGCCCCGGCTGCCGGACGCCGAGCTGTGGATGGTCACCCGCGACGCGCCGCAGGACCCGGGGCCGGGTGTGCGGGTGCTGGGGCGGCTGTCCGACGCCGAGCTCGCGGACGCCTACCGGCGCGCGTGGGTGTTCTGCCTGCCGTCCTCGTACGAGGGCTTCGGCATCCCGTACGCGGAGGCGATGGCCAGCGGGCTGCCCGTGGTCGCCACGCCGAACGTCGGCGCCCGCTACGTCAGCGACGAGGGCCGCGCCGCGGTGCTGACCGAGCTCGACGGCCTGGGCGCGGCGCTCGCCGACCTGCTCGAGAGCCCGGACCGCCGCGCCGACCTCACCGCGCGCGGCCTGGACCGCGTCCGCAGCTTCTCGCTCACCGCCGTCGCCGACGCCTACGAGCGCCTGTACCGCGGCGGGGCTCCGGCCGGCCGGACCACCGCCGCCCGGACCACCGCCGGCACGGCGCCCGCCCCCCAGACCACCACCGCCCAGCACGGAGAGTCCCGATGACCGACGCCGCCATCCGCGCCACCGGGGTGGGCAAGCACTACCGGATCGCCACCAGCGGGGACGCCCCGACGACCGCCGCCGAGGCGGTGGTGCGCCGGCTGCGCCACCCGATGGAGCGCCAGCAGTTCGAGGAGTTCCGCGCGCTGGACGACGTGTCGTTCGAGGTCCCGTGGGGCGAGGCCATCGGCATCCTCGGTCGCAACGGCGCGGGCAAGTCGACGCTGCTCAAGCTGCTGACCCGCGTGGCGGCCCCGACCCGCGGCCGCATCGAGCTGGGCGGCCGCGTCGGGTCGCTGCTGGAGGTCGGCACCGGGTTCCACCCCGAGCTGACGGGCCGCGAGAACGTGTTCCTCAACGGGACGCTGCTCGGCATGCGGAAGTCGGAGATCAAGGCCCGGTTCGACGAGATCGTGGCGTTCTCCGGCGTCGAGAAGTTCCTCGACACCCCCGTGAAGCGGTACTCGTCCGGCATGTACGTGCGGCTGGCGTTCGCCGTCGCGGCCCACCTGGACACGGAGATCCTGGCGATCGACGAGGTGCTGGCGGTCGGCGACGCGGAGTTCCAGGCGAAGTGCATCGAGCGGATGCGGACGGTCGCCGCCGAGGGCCGCACGGTGCTGTACGTGTCGCACCAGATCCAGACGGTCAAGGCGCTGTGCACGTCGGCGCTGTTCCTCGAGCACGGCAACCTCGTGATGCACGGGGACGTCGACGACGCGATCGAGCTGTACCAGACCAGCCGGGACCGCGCGGCGCTGAGCCAGACGGACATCGAGCGCCGCCCGGGCTCCGGCGAGCTGCGCATCACGTCGGCCACGATCTCCAGCCCGCTGTACCGGACCACCGAGCCGAAGACCATCGAGTTCCTGGTCTCCGCCAACGCGGACTACATCGGCAAGTACTTCGTGTCCTGCCACATCAACGACCGGCACGGCACCACGATCCTGCAGTGCGACTCCCGGGTCAGCGGCCTGTGGCTGGACCCGGCGCAGGAGCAGAAGATCGCGCTGACGATCAAGGAGCCCTGGCTCAAGCCCGGCGAGTACTCCGTCGACCTGTTCGTGTGCTCCTCGGGTGTGCTCGACGCGTTCGAGGGCGCCGGCCGGTTCGAGATCCACCCCGTGCTGCCCTACCCGCAGGCCGTGTCCGACGAGGGGCTCGACGCCGGCCTCGTCCTCGCCGACTTCGACTACGAGAGGCGGTGACCGCGATGGCCACGCGCGCGATCGTCATCACCCCGCCCGGCCGGCTGCCGCTGCCGTCCGTCCGCGAGCTGTGGGAGGCCCGCGAGGTCTTCACCCGGTTCGGCACCCGGGACCTCAAGCTGCGTTACCGGCAGACGGCGCTCGGCGTCATCTGGGTGGTGCTGCAGCCGCTGCTGAGCGCCGGCATCTTCTCGGTCGTCTTCGGGCAGATCGCGAACCTGTCGAGCGACGGCGTGCCGTACTTCGTGTTCTCGTTCGCCGGGATGCTCGCGTGGACGCTGTTCAACGGCATCGTGTCCCGGGCGGCGCCGTCGCTGGTGAACAACCAGGCGCTGGTGTCGAAGGTGTTCTTCCCCCGGATGCTGGTGCCCCTGTCGTCGGTGCTGTCCGTGCTGGTGGACTTCCTCGTGGCGTCCGCCCTCATGGTGGTGCTGCTGCTGGTGTACGGCGTGCAGCCCGGGTGGGCGATCGTGACGCTGCCGCTGTGGGTGCTGGCGGTCATCCTGCTGGGCTCCGGTCTCGGCATGGCGTGCTCGGCGCTCATGGTGAAGTTCCGCGACGTGGCGTACGTGGTGCCGTTCGCGCTGCAGACGCTGCTGTACGCGAGCCCGCTGGCGTACTCGCTGTCCGAGGTGGGCGAGAGCATCCGCTGGCTGTTCGACATCAACCCGCTGACGTGGGTGCTCGAGGGCTTCCGCTGGGCGCTGCTCGACCTCGCCCAGCCGGCCCCGTGGCAGATGGTCGCCACGGCCGTCGTCAGCGTCGTCGTGTTCGCCGGCGGCGCCCTCGTCTTCTCGAAGATGGAACGTGGCTTCGCGGACGTGATCTGACGTGCCGGCTCCGAGGGGGACGACGTGACCAGCACCGTGGGCTCGAGGCCGGGCGGGGACCGTGGGCGCGCGCGCTGGGCGGTGGCGGCGGTCGTCGTCGCGGGCGCCGTCGTCGCGACGGGCACGACGGTGGCGCTGACCCGCGACCGGGAGGCCGCCGTGTCCGCGACCGGTGAGGACGCCCCGCCCGCGGGCGTCCCGGCCGCGCGGATGTGCGGCGTCGCGGACCCGGGGCGGTTCGCGGCGCTCGCGGCGGACGCCCCGTCGGTGGAGCCGACCGCGCTGGTGCCGGACCTGGTCGCGTCGGGTGGCGGCGAGCCGGCGGGCCTCGAGGCCGTGGGCGACCACGTGGCGACGCTGGCCCGTGCGGACGACGGCGACGCGGCCGTCGTGACCGTGTGGTCCCCGGACGGCGACGCCGAGCGCGTGGTCACGGTGACGGCGCCGCGCGGGGGCTCCGCGCCGGACACGTTCACGCTCTCCCCCGACGGCGACGTCATCGCCCCGACCGGCTCCGCGGACGGCCGGCAGGTCGGGTCGTGGACCGAGGGCGACGAGCCGGCGACGGTGTGGGACCTCGCGGACGCGGGCGACGGCCGCGTCATCGACGTCCTGCCGTTCACCGCGGGCGACGACGACGCGGTGGCCGCCGTGGCGTTCGAGCGCTCGCGCACACTGGTGCTGCTGCACGCCGACGGCACCGTGGCCGACGGGCCCGAGCTGGCCTGGGACTGGTACCCGCGGTTCTACCCGCAGCCGGACGGCTCGCTGTTCGTGCTGAGCGACGCCGACGGCGAGTCCTCGTACACGACGCTGACCCGCTACGACGCGGAGGGCGGCGTGCTGCTGCAGGTCGGCGGCACCATGACGACCGACTCCGGCAACGGGCGCGCGCAGACCCTCGACCACCCGTCCGGCGTGGCCCCGGCCCCGGACGGCGACGGGTTCCTCGTGTCGGGCCCCACCTGGCGCGTCGTCGAGATCGGGCCGGACGGGATGTGGCGCGGCATCGCGCTGTCCGGCGAGGGCCAGGGGTCGACGTTCCGGCTCGCGGACCACACCCCCCTGACCCGGGCGGGCGACGACTACTACTTCCTCTCCCCGGCCGAGAGCGGCGGGGTGCAGCTCAGCCGCGTGTCCGCCACGGGGCTGCGCACCCTGCTGGACGCGCCGATCACCTGGAACGTCTCGGTGTCGGGGACGACCGACAAGCTGGGCTACGGCGCGGGGCTCGCCACCGACGCGACGTACGACTACTTCGCGGACGGGCAGACCCCGGCCGTGCACGCGCAGTTCGACCCGTGGTGGGGCACCGTCGCGGACGACTACGAGGTCCGCTACGAGGTGAGCGGCGACCCGTGGGCGCAGCCCGCCGTCGAGACCGTGAGCGGCACCGTCGCGATCCCCGAGGGCGGCGGCGAGGTGCCCCTGGACCTGCCGGCGGCCCGGCCGGGCCCGTACCAGGTGCACGCGACGCTGGTCGAGAAGGCCACCGGCGAGGTCCGCACCGCGACGTGCCTGCGGTACGCGGTCGGGGCGCCGGGCGCGACGTTCGACCCGGACGGCCTCGCGGACGGCGCGGACTGGGGCGGCGCCGGCCCGCTGCGCGGCGTGCAGCTCGCCGACGAGCTCGGCCTGGGGACGCACCGCGTGCAGCTCGACGTCGCGGGCATGGTGCCGGAGGACGCGGCGCCGTCCGTCGGCGCGCTGAACCTGTCGGCCATCCCGGGCGCGACCGAGGACGACCCGTTCGCCGGGCTCGCGGCCGCGGCCACCGAGGCGGCCGAGCGCGGCGTGAACCTGTACGTGCAGGTGGGCGAGGCGGACGAGCGCGCCCAGCAGGCCGTGGCGGACGGCACCTGGGGCGACTGGGTCACCGCGATCGTGACGGCGGTGCACGAGGGCGCCCCGGACGTGCACCTGTGGGCGCCGTGGAACGAGCCGAACAACACCGGGTTCGGGGACGGGGCCTCCTACGTCGAGCAGGTGCTGGAGCCGTTCGCCGCGGCGGTGCACGCGATCGACCCGCAGGCTCGGGTGATCGGCGGGAACGCGCTGAACGTCGTCGTGCCCTGGTACCGGCAGGCCGTGGACGCCGGTGCCTGCGACTCCTGGGACGTCGTGGGCATCCACCCGTACACCGGCTTCAACCGGTCGTGGGACGAGGAGGGCGAGCAGGGCCCGATCGGGCAGATCACCCAGCTGCGCGAGGTGCTCGCGGCGTGCGGCGACGACGTGCCGGTGTGGAACACGGAGTCCGGCTGGTGGTCCGACGGCCCGGCGAACGAGTGGGGCCAGGCGTACGACGTCGCCCGCACGTCGCTGTGGCAGAGCGAGCTCGGCGTCGACGCGTGGATGTACTTCTTCAGCGAGGGCGGCTGGGGCGAGGGCAACAACACCTGGTCGCTGGTGCAGGTCGGCTCGTTCGTGAAGCCGGGCGCGCTGGCGATGGCGACGGTCGGCGACCTGCTGGCCGGGCGCCCCGCCGCCGAGCAGGCCGACGTGGAGGACCCGACGGTGCGCGCGATGACCGTCGGACCGGTGCCCGGGGCGGACGACGGGCCGGCCGCCGAGCCGCTGCTCGCGGTGTGGACGCTGGACGCCGTCACCGACGTGGCCCTGCTCGCCGACGAGGACGCGTCCGTGACCGTCACCGACGTGTACGGCGGCACCCGCACGGTGGACGTCGCCGCCGGGGAGTCGACCCGCCTGCGCGTCACCGGCGCGCCGCAGTACCTGTCCGCGCCGGCGGGCGCCGGGCTGCGGGTGGCGGCGCTCGACGGCGGGGCGAACCTGCTCGCGGACGCCGACGTCACCGCGTCGTCCACCTCCGCCGGCGACGTCGCGACCCTCGTCACGGCCGCCGGCGCCCTGGCGGACCCGTGGCGGGCCGGCCCGACGACCGACGGCGAGCCGGACGTCAGCCCGTGGGTCACCGCGACGCTGCCGGAGGCGACGACCCTCGACCGGGTGGTGGTCGGCTCGGCCGGCATCCGGTGCTGCACGGCGGGCCTCAAGGACGCCGTCGTCGAGGTCGAGGACGCCGACGGCGCCTGGACCGAGGTCGGCCGCGTCACGGGCGCGTTCCTCGAGCGCACCCACGTCGTGCGGTTCGACCCGGTCGAGGCGACGGCCGTGCGCGTCACCGTCCCGACCACCGAGCAGCGCGACGTCACCATCCCCAGCGCGAACTACGGCGGCCAGACCGGCGGCCTGCTCCCCGCGTGGGAGCCGGTGCGGCCGGAACCGACCTGGCCGGTCTCCCTCGTCAGCCTCGCCGCGTACGGCCCCTGACCCCGTCCGACCCGCTCCCGCCGACCAGGAGGTCGCCATGCCACCCCGGGCCACCGTGGGGATCCCCGTCTACAACGGGGAGAAGTACCTGCCCGCCGCCCTCGACTCCGTGCGCGCGCAGGACGAGGAGGACATCGAGATCGTCATCTCCGATAACGCCTCCACCGACGCCACCGAGGAGATCTGCCGCGCGGCGGCCGCCGAGGACCCGCGCATCCGGTACGTCCGGCAGGCGGAGAACCGCGGCGGGCGGTGGAACTTCAACCACCTCGTCGAGCTCGCGCGGGCGCCCTACTTCACGTGGGCCGCCGCGGACGACATCCGGCGCCCCGCCTTCGTGCGCCGGTGCCTGGAGGTGTTCGCCGACTCCGACCCCGCGACGGTGCTCGTCTACCCGCGCACGCAGATCATCGACGCCGGCGGCCTGGTCACCGAGGACCTCAACGACGCCGACCTGGCCTGCGACGAGCCGACGCCGCACGAGCGGATGGCGCACTTCCTGCGGGCGCAGGCCGCCCACATCTTCTACGGCCTGCACCGCACCGAGGCCCTGCGCAGCACGCGCGGCATCCGGCCGACGGTCGGCAACGACCTCGTGATCCTCGCGGAGCTGGCGTGCCGCGGGCCGTTCGCCCTGGTCCCGGAACAGCTGTTCCTGCAGCGCCGGCACGCCGAGCAGTTCTCCGCGCAGGGCCAGGCGCAGATCGCGTGGCACGCCCCGAAGGCGTCCGTCCGGTTCGCGTTCCCCCACACGAAGGTCAGCGTCGAGCTGGTGCGCGGCGTGCTGTCCTCGCCCCTGGACGCCGCCGAGACGGCCCGATGCCTGGCGACGATCCCGGTGGCGTGGACGCTGCCGCGCTGGCGCGGGCCCGCCGCGGACGTGTGGGCGGCGCTGGGCCTGCAGCCGCGGAGCTCGCGGCGGTGAGCGCGGTGGCGGGAGGCGCGACGGCGGACGCGGCTCCGGGTGGCGTCCCGGCCGCCCGGGTCCCGGAGGTGCACGTCCTCACGCCCGGGGACCACTTCTCGCCCCGGACGGGGTCGGCCATCCCGACGGTCGTCGACGGGCTGTGCGCCGCCCTGCCCGCGGGCACGACCCCGCGCCCGCGCGTCGTGGTCGCCGACGGCACCTACCCCGACCGCTACCCGAGCGCCGAGGCGGTGGGCTACCCGCAGGCCGCGGCGCGCCGCACGGACCGCTACCTGGACGCCGCCGCGGGACGGCTCGGCCTCCCCCGGCCGGGCGTCCGCCGGACGCTGCGCCCGACCCTCGCGGCGCAGGACGACTGGGACCCCGGCGTGGTGCTCGCGCACAACGCGCCGCAGCTCGTGCCGCTGGTGCACGAGCGGCACGCGGCCGTGCTGTACGCGCACAACCTGCTGCTGCGCACGTACTCCCCGCGCGAGGCGGACCGGGTGCTCGGGCGCGCGGCGGCGATCGTCTGCGTCAGCGCCGCGCTCGCCGAGCAGACCGCGGCGCACCTGCCCGCGCGGCTGCGCGACCGGCTGCGGGTGGTGCCCAACGGGGTCGACACCGCACGGTTCGCCCCGCGGGCCGACCCCGCGCGCGGCGAGCGGCTGCGCGTGCTGTTCGTCGGCCGGATGATCCCCGACAAGGGCGCGGACGTGCTGGTCTCCGCGGTCGAGCGCCTCGGCCGGGACGACGTGGCGCTGACGCTCGTCGGCTCGCAGAACTTCGACGCGGGCGCCCGGCCCTCCCCCTACGAGCGCGACCTGCGGGAGCGGGCGGCGGCGCTCGGCGACCGGGTCCGGATGCTGCCGTTCACCGCGCGGGCCGAGGTCGCGGAGCTCTACCGGCAGGCCGACGTCGTGGTGGTCCCCTCGCGGTGGGCGGAGCCGTTCGCGCTCACCGTCATGGAGGGCATGGCCTCGGGCGTGCCCGTGGTGGCGTCGGCGGCCGGCGGGATCCCGGAGGTGCTGGGCGACGCGGGCGTGGCCGTGCGGCCGGACGACCCGGACGACCTCGCGGCGGCGCTCGAGGCGCTGGCCGACGACGAGACGCTGCGCCGGCAGGTGGGCGCGCGCTGCCGCCGCCGGGCCGAGGCGCGCGACTGGCGCTGGGCCCGCGGCGTGCTCGACGGCGTGCTCGCGGAGGTCGCCGGTGTTTCACCCACGCCGGTCGGGTGAACCTCTTGCACCAATTGTCCGTTTTGTTCCGGTGACCGGCACGATGGTCACCATGCGCGTCCTGCGGATCTCCCACAGCGCCGTCGTCACGGCGTGGCGCGGTCGCGAGGCCGCCCTGCGCGCCCGCGGCCTCGAGGTCCGCACGCTCTCGGCCCGCCGCTGGGAGGAGGGCGGCCGGGACGTCGACCTGGACCCGCAGCCCGGCGAGGACGTCGTCGGCGTCCGCACCGTCGGCCGGCACCCGAACGTCTTCCTCTACGACCCGCGGCCGATCTGGCGCGCCCTCGGCGAGCGGTGGGACGTCCTCGACATCCACGAGGAGCCCGCCGCCCTCGCGACGGCGGAGGTGCTGCTGCTGCGCGCGCTGCGGCGGTCCCGGGTCCCCTACGTCCTGTACTCCGCGCAGAACATCGCCAAGCGCTACCCGCCGCCGTTCCGGTGGTGGGAGCGCCGGGCCCTGCGCCACGCCGGCGCCGTCAGCGTCTGCAACACCGAGGCCGGCGACGTGCTGCGCGCCAAGGGGCTGACCGCCCCCGCGCACGTCATCGGGCTCGGCGTCGAGCAGACCGGCCCGGCGCCCACGGACGCCGGCGTAGCCGGTGCGGCTGCCCCCGCTCGCACCGGCTACGTCGGCCGCCTCCTCGCGCCGCACAAGGGCCTCGACGTGCTGCTCGACGCCGCCGAGGCCGACCCCGGCCTGCACGTCGCCATCGCCGGCGCCGGCCCGCACGAGGCCGCCCTGCGGCGCCGGGCGTCCTCCCCCGCCCTCGCCGGGCGCGTCACGTTCCACGGGCACCTCGCCGGGGCGGAGCTCGCCGCGTTCTACCGCGGCATCGGCGTGCTCGCCGTGCCGTCCGTCGCCGCGCCCGGCTGGCTGGAGCAGTTCGGCCGGGTCGCCGTCGAGGCGATGGCCGCCGGGGTCCCCGTCGTGGCGTCCGACTCGGGCGCGCTGCGCGACGTCGTCGGCGGGGCCGGCGTGCTCGTCCCGCCCAGCGACGCCCCCGCCCTCGCCGGTGCCCTGCGCACGGTGCTCGACGACCCCGAGCACGCCGCGCGGCTGCGCGAGGCCGGGCTGCGGCGGGCCGCGGAGTACACGTGGGACGCGATCGCCGAGCGGTACGAGGCCCTGTACCGCGGGCTGCTGCCCGCCGGGTCCGCCGCGGACGCCGGGGCCACCGGCGCGGAGCCCGGCACCGACCGGGGCGTCGAGGTGGTCGTCGTGGCGTACGGCGCGGCCGACCTCCTCCGGCGCGCCCTCGCCCCCGTCGCCGGCGCGCTGCCCGTCACCGTGGTCGACAACTCCGGGGACCCCGACGTCCGCGCCGTGGCCGAGGCGGCCGGCGCGCGCTACCTCGACCCCGGCGCCAACCTCGGGTTCGGGGCCGCCGTCAACCACGCGCTCGCGCACCGGCTGCTGCCCGGCGCGGACGTGCTGCTGCTCAACCCGGACGCGCGCGTGGACCCGGACGGGATCGCCGCGCTGCACGAGCGGCTGCGCGCCGAGCCCGACCTGGCCGCCGTCGGCCCCGCGCAGGTCGACGAGGATGGGGAGCCCGCCCGCGTCCGGTGGCCGTTCCCCACCCCCCGCGCCGCCTGGCGGCAGGCGGCGGGCCTCGGGCTCGGCCCGGACCGCGGGGACGGCTTCGTGATCGGCTCCGTGCTGCTGCTGCGCGCCGAGGCGCTCGCCCGGGTCGGCGGGTTCGACGAGTCGTACTTCCTGTACTCCGAGGAGACCGACTGGCAGCGCCGGGCGCACGACGCCGGGTGGCGGTCGGCGGTCGTCCCGGAGGTCGTCGCCCAGCACGCCGGCGGCGGGACCAGCTCCGACCCGGCCCGCCGGGAGACGCACTTCCACGCCGGCCAGGAGCGCTACCTGCGCCGGCACCACGGCGCCACCGGGTGGGCGTCCGCCCGCGCGGCCGTCGCCCTCGGGGCCGTGCCCCGCGCGCTGCTCCCCGGGGACCGCGGCCGCGCCGCCCGGCTGCGGCTGCGGCTCTACCTGGGCGGGCCGGTGCGCGCCGAGCAGGCGCTGGGCGACCTGCGCGCGCCGCGCGGCGGCGGGACCGCCGGGGCCGCCGCGCCCGTCCCGCCCGCTGCGCCGGGTCCCGGCGCGCGCCCCCTGCCCGAGTCCGTCGACGAGCGGGAGCCCGCCGCATGACCACGACCACGCCACCCGCCCCGCCCGGTCCCCCGGCGGCGCTCGGCTCGGCGCTCGCCTCGGCGCCCGGCTCCGCGCTCGCCCCCGGGGTCGAGCCGCACGGGGCTCCGCCGCCGCCGGGCGTGCTCGAGCGCGTCCCCGGCGCGGGGGTGACGCGCCGGGTGGCGCTCGCCGCGGGGCTCGCCGCCCTGGGCGTCGTGCTGGTGCTGCTCACGTCCGTGCAGCCCTGGCTCACGCTCGGCGCGGGCGTGCTCGTCCTGGTGGTCGGCCTCACCCTGCGGGAGCCGCTGGCGATCCCGGTGCTCGGCATGCCGTTCCTGCTGCTGGTGAACCGGGTGGGCGGGGCCCTGTCCCTGTCGGACCTCGTCCTGTTCGCGGGGTTCTGGCCGGCGCTGCTGTTCGCCCGCCGACCCCTGACCGGCGCGATGCGCGGCGTGCTGTGGGCGACCGCGTTCTACCAGGCCACCGTCCTGTTCACCGTCATCGCGAACCCCTACGTGGCGAACGCCGTCGAGTGGCTGCACTCCTGGCTGCTGGTCGGGGGCGCCCTGCTGGTCGGCTGGGCGATCGGCGCCGCCGGGCACGCCCGGCTCGCGCTCGGGCTCTACGTGGCCGGGGCCGTCGTGGTGACGCTCGCCGCGCTGACGCAGTTCGTGGTGAACCTCGCGCACGGCAGCACCGCGCCGGTGTACCTCAACGAGCCGTTCCTCATGCACAAGAACTACATCGGGTGCGTGCTGGCCTTCGCGGCGATCGTCGTCTACGCCCGCCCGCGGTGGCTGCGGTGGAACGACCTCGTGTGCCTCGCCCTGTTCGTGCTGTTCGTCGCGGGCATCCTCGTCGCGCAGTCCCGCCAGGCGCTGATCGGGCTCGCCGTCGCCGTGGCCGTCGTGGCCCTGCGCCCCGACCCCCACCGGCACCGCTCGAAGGTCGTGCTGCTCGCGGTCGCGGGCGGCGCCCTCGTCGTCGGCACCCTCGTGCAGGACCAGCTCGAGTCCGGCGACCAGTACAACTCGGCCTACCAGCGCCTGATCTGGTTCCGGCAGTCGCTGCTGATCTGGGAGCAGTACCCCTGGTTCGGCGCCGGCCTGCGCTGGTGGTACACCGACCGGTTCGACGAGAAGTTCCAGCCGCCGAACGCCGAGTTCGAGATGCTGTCGTCGGGCGGCATCGTCGGCCTCGTCGGGTTCCTCGTCATGTTCCTGGCGATCCTCGTCATCCTGTGGCGGGTCGACTCCCGCTACGGCACCCTCGCGTTCGTCCTGGTGCTCATGCGCCTCGTGCAGGGCCAGTTCGACCTGTTCTGGGTCGCCGCGCAGGTGTCCATCCCGTTCGTGATCGCCGGCATCTGCCTCGGGGCGCAGGCGCACGCCGCCCGGTCCGGCGCCGGGGAGGACGGGCTGCCGCCCCGGGTGGCGCCACCACCGCCCGAGCGGCGCGGACCGGGCAGCGCGGACAGCGAGGAGGGCCGCCGCGCCCGGCACGCCCGCCCCGAGCGGCCCCACCGGCGCCGTCTGCCCCTGCCGATCGGCCACCGGGAGCACTCGTGACCACCGACGTCGTGCACGTCGTGTGCACCGACGCCTTCGCGGGTGTCGAGCGCTACGTGACCACCCTCGCCCGCACGCAGGACGCCCGCGGCCTGCGCGTGCACGTCCTCGGCGGTGCGGCGGACCGGATGCCCGCCGAGCTGGCCGGCTCCGGCGTCCGGTGGGCGCCCGCGCCGACGCCCCCGCGCGCCGCGGCCGCCCTGCGGCGGGTCGACACCCGCCTGGTGCACGCGCACATGACCGCCGCCGAGCTCGCGGCGGTCGTCGCGGGCCGCGCCCCCGTCGTCGCCACGCGGCACTTCGCGGACCGCCGGGGATCCTCCGCGGCCGGGCGCCTCGTGGCCCGCGTCGTCGGGCCGCGGATCGCGGCGCAGGTCGCGATCAGCCGGTTCGTGGCCGACCGCGTGGACGGCGCGTCGACCGTCGTGCACCCCGGCGTGCCGTCCGTGCCGCGGGTGGACGGCGAGGTGGCGCCCGCCCGCCGCCCCGTCGTGCTCATGGCGCAGCGGCTCGAGGCGGAGAAGCGGACGGACCTCGGCCTGCGCGTGTGGGCGGCCAGCGGGCTCGCCGACGCCGGCTGGGAGCTGCTCGTGGCGGGGTCCGGGGCCGAGCGGCCCGCGCTGGAGCGCCTGGCCGCCGAGCTCGGGGTCGCGGCGACCACGCGGTTCCTCGGCGCGCGGTCCGACGTCGACGCGCTGCTCACGACCGCGGGGATCTTCCTCGCCCCCCGGCCCGACGAGCCCTACGGCCTGTCGGTGGTCGAGGCCATGGCGCACGGGACCCCGGTCGTCGCGGGGCGCGGCGGCGGGCACGACGAGACCGTGGGGTCCGCGGACGGGGCGGTGCTCGTGCCCGCCGACGACGTCCCCGCGGCGGGCGCCGCGCTCGCCCGGCTCGCCCGCGACCCGGAGCGCCGCGCCGCCTACGGCGAGGAGCTCCGGGCGGTGCAGCAGCAGCACTTCGACCTCGGCACGCACGCCGACGGCGTCGCCGCGGTGTACGCGGCGGTGCTCGGCGGGGAGAGCGGGACGCGGCCGGTCGCGGGCGGGGCGCCCGGGGCCGCCGGACCCGCCGGGGCCCCGACGGCGGGTGCCGCGGCGACCGGTGCGCCCGACGTGCCCGGTCTGCCCGGTCTGCCCGGGGCGGTGCGCCGGTGACCGCCGCGACCCACGCCTCCGTGCGGCGCTCCGCGGCCCCGGACGACCGCCGCGACCTCGTCGTGGTGTCCCTGGAGCCGTGGGACGAGGTGTGGCGCCGCAACCAGCACCTCGTCGCGGGGCTCCTGGCCGACGACCCGGGGCTGCGCGTGCTGTTCGTCGAGCCGCCCGTCGACCACCTGCACGACCTGCGCCGCGGTGCCCAGCCCACCCTCGGCCGCCCGGTGCGGCGGCTCGGCCCGCAGGACGGCGCCCCCGCCGGCCGGGCGTGGGCGTACCGGCCGACCAAGTGGCTGCCGCGCCGTCTCGACGCGGGCGGTGACGACCGGCGGGCCCGGGCGGTCGCCCGCGTGGCCCGGCGGCTCGGCATGGCGGACCCGGTGCTGTGGGTGAACGACCCGGGCGGTGCCGCCGTGCTGCGCGCCACCGGCTGGCGGGCGCTGTACGACGTCACCGACGACTGGCTGCGCGCCGTCCGCGAGCCCGCCGAGCACGAGCGCCTCGAGGCCGCCGAGCGGGTGCTGATGGAGCGCTGCGCGGAGGTCGTCGTCTGCTCCCCCGCGCTCGTGCGCGCGAAGGGCGCCGACCGCCCCGTGACGCTGCTGACCAACGCCGTCGACGTGGACGCCTACCGCACGCCCGCGCCCCGCCCGGCCGACCTGCCGGACGGCCCGTACGCGGTGTACGTCGGGACCCTGCACCCCGACCGGCTCGACGTCGACGCGTGCCTGCGGCTCGCGACGCACCTGCGGGCGACCGGCTCCCGGCTCGTGCTGGTCGGGCCGCCGCTGCTGGACCCGCTCGACCTGACGCGGCTCGAGGCCGCGGGCGCCCTGCTGCTCGGCGCCCGCCCGGCCGCGCTGGTCCCCGCGTACCTGCAGCACGCCGGTGCGCTCGTCGTGCCCCACGTCGTCGACGACTTCACCGACTCGCTGGACCCGATCAAGCTGTACGAGTACCTGGCGGTGGGCCGCCCGATCGTGGCGACGCCCGTCGCCGGGTTCCGCGACCAGCCGCCGGACCGCGTGACCACGGCGTCGCCGCAGCACCTGCCGGACGTCGTCGCCCGCGTGCTCGCGGACGCCGACGCGACCGGGGCCGACGCCACCGGGCCTCGGTTCCCGCTGCGGCCGCCGGCCGACGCCGACGTGCCCCGCTGGTCCGACCGGGTCCGGGAGATGGCGGAGGTGCTCAGCCGCGTCCGCGCCGGCTGACCCGCTCCCACACCGTGGTCAGCCGGTCGGCCGTGCGCTCGACGGCGAACTCCGCCTGCACGTCCTTCCACGCCCGGTCCGCCCGCGCGGCGGCCTCCTGCGGGCGCTCCAGCACGCGCGCGACGGCCGCGGCCAGCGCCGCCGGGTCACGCGGCGGGACCAGCAGGCAGCGCTCCGTGCCGTCGGCCGCCACGGCGAGCTCGTCGACGCCGCCGCCGGCGGTCGCGACCACGGGCACGCCGCGGGCCATCCCCTCGGCGACGACCTGCCCGAACGGCTCGGGCACCGGCGACGCGTGCACCAGCACGGACAGCCCGTCCACCTCGGCGACCGGGTCCGCGACCCAGCCCGTCCACTCCAGCCGTCCGTCCAGCCCGCGCCGGGCGGCCAGCTCGCGCACCTGCGCCTCGTAGGCCGCCTCGGCGAACAGGGACGCGCCCACCACCCGGAACCGGGCCGCGGGGAACCGCTCGGCCAGCAGGGTGCACGCCTCGACGAACTCGCGCTGGCCCTTGGTCGGGCTGATCCGCCCCACCAGGCCGACGACCGGGACCTCCGGGACCGGCCGCGCCGCGGGGTCCGCCGCGACCTGCTCCGGCGCGAGACCGGGGTACGCGAGCGTCCAGCCCCGGCGCAGCGGCAGCAGGGTCGCGGCGGTCGCGTGCGAGTTGACCACGACGTGCCGGGGCCCGCGGCGCGCGACCGCCCGCAGCACCCGGGCGAGCCCGCCCGGCAGGTAGTCGTCCGCGATCCGGTCGTGCACGTGCCAGACGAGCGGCCGCCGGGCGAGCGCCGCGGCCGGCAGACCGAGCAGGTCCGCCTTGAGCGACGTCGTGTGGACCACGTCCGCGTCCAGCTCCCGCAGCAGGCGGCCGAGCCGGGCCACGAACGGCGCGGTCGCGACCGCGGACCGCGCCGCCCCGAGCACCGAGCGCCCCGCCGTCGCGCGGTCGGTGCGGGCGACGGCCGGGTCCAGCGGCAGCACCCGCACCGCCACGCCCGCCTCGCGCAGGCGCTCGCGCAGCGGACCGTCGGAGAACAGCACGACCGTCACCGCGACCCGGGCCGGGTCCAGCGCGCGGCACGTGCGCAGCAGCGCGAGCTCGGCGCCGCCCAGCTCCGCGGTGTGGTCCAGCACGACCACCCGCACCGGGGCGTGCGGCGCGCCCGGTGCGCCCGGCCCGTGCGGCCCGTGCGGCACGTGCGGCTCGCCCAGCGCGGCGGCGTCACGCGGCGCACCGCGTCCGGTGGTCACGTCGTCTCGGCGGCGACCGGCGCGCGGTCCTCCCGGGCGCGGTCCTCGGAGTCCTCCTGCTCCTGCGCCGGCTCGCCCGGCGCCCGGCCGCCGCGGCCCGACGCGGGGGTCGGGACCCGGCCCTCGCGCGCCGTGCCGTCGCCGGCGGCCTCCTGCTCGCCCTCCGGCTCGGCGTCGTCCGCCGGTGCCGGCCCGTCGTCGCCCTCGGAGCGCGCGGCGTCACCGCGCCCGGCGGCGGGCGCGTCCGCCCCGGCCACGGTCGCACCGGGCGCCGGGGCGGCGTCGCCGTCGTCCTCGGTCTCCACCGCCGCACCCGTGTAGGCGTACGTCGCCTCGTAGGCCACGTGCCGGCGCTCGCCGGCGCCGTCGAGCGCGAGGCCCAGCAGCGCGGCGTTCGCGGCGCGCAGGCGCTCGGCCGACTCCTCGACGGCCGCCGCGGCGGTGTGGCCGATCGTCACGGCCAGCAGCACGCCGTCCGCGTACGACCCGAGGATCGTGGCGTCGGCCGCGACCAGCATCGGCGGCGCGTCGATGATGACGACGTCCGCGGTGCGCCGCAGCTGCTCGACCAGCGCGCGCACCTCGTCGCTCGCCAGGTAGTCCGCCGGGTCGAGCTCCGTCTGGAGCGCCGGGTGCACGGACAGGTGCGGGATCGCGGTCGGCACCGCCGCGGTGCGGTTGCGGGCGCCGCCGCGTCCGGCCGGGGCGGGGGCGTCCGCGGACGCCGGCAGCAGCGCGTTGAGCCGCGGCTGGCGCAGGTCGCCGGAGAGCACCACGACGCTCCGGCCGGACAGGGCCCAGGAGGCCGCGAGGTTGGCCGCCACGAACGAGCGGGGCGTCTCGACGTCCGACGCGGTGACCACGATCACCGCGCTGCCCGAGTCGTTCTCCACCGCGGCCTGCAGGGCGGTGCGGAGCTCGCGGACGGACCGGGTGTACGCCGTGGCCTCGCGGCGGGCCACCGGGAGCGTGCCCTCCGCCTCGTACGACTTGAGCGCCGCGCCCGTGCCGGACAGGCGGGCGAGCACCGGAGCACCCGCCGAGCGGCGCGCGGCGCCCGTCGTGCGGATCTTGGTGTCCAGGCCGCGCCGCACCACCGCGAGGCCGATGCCGACCAGCAGGCCCGCCAGGCCGGCGACGGCGTAGACCAGCATCGGCGGGAGGCTGACCAGCGTGCCGTGCACCGCGTTCTGGAGGATCGCGGCCGGCGAGGCCAGCAGCTGGGCCTGCGTGAGCTGCGACGACAGCGTCTGGTACTGCTCCATCGTCGTGGAGTACTGCGCCTCGAGCAGGCCCTCGACCGGGTCCACCTGGGCGTCGGGGTTCGCGTTCGCGGCCGCCGCGGCCGCCGCGCGCCGGGACTCCGTGATGGCCTGCTGCTGCTCGTCGATGCTCGTGGCGAGCGCGTCGAGGCGCTTCTGCATCGCCGCGACGTCGTCGTCGAACTGCGCCTGCAGCGCCGCGACGTACGCCGTGGCGACCGCGTTCGCGGCGTCGACCGTGTCCTGCGGGTCCAGGCCCGTCTCGGTGACGACGACGTTGGAGGGGCTCTCGAGCGCGTACTCGGCCGACGTCCGGGCCGCGAGGTCGTCCGCGAGCCCGGGGTCGCCCAGGGCGGTCGCCGCGGTCGTGGTGACGGCGTCCCCGGTCACCAGTGCGGGGTCGCTCTCCAGCCGGATGCCGGCGTCCGCGAGCGTCTCGGTCCCGACGATCTGCACCGTCGCCTCCGCCGCGTACTCCGGCTCCTGCCGGTCGACGTAGAGCCAGGCGCCGGCGAGCGCCGCCAGGACGGACACCAGCACCAGCCACTTGCCGAACCAGACTGTCCGGAACATGTCCTGCAGGGTCATCGGGGGCGCCTTTCGGTCGGGACGGTCTCGAGGCGGGGCCGGGGGCCGGCGGCGTGCGCGAGCTCCTCGCGGGCGATCGCGTGCAGCCGCTCGACGAACCGCCCTGCGGCGAACTCGTCGGCGTGCGCCGTCAGCACCCGGGGGTCCCAGGTGCGGGCCAGCGCGCGCCCGGCGGCCTCGGCCACCAGGTCGGGGTCCGGGGCGTCGAAGAACTCCCCGGTGATGCCGTCACGGACGGTGTCGAGGTAGCCGCCGTCGCGCAGGACGACGGACGGACGGCCGAAGGCGGCGGCCTCCAGCGGGGACAGGCCGTAGTCCTCGTAGGACGCGGCGACGAGGGCGGCGCAGTGCCGGTACAGCCAGCGCAGGCGGGCGTCGTCCACCCGCCCGACGAGCCTCACCCGGGGCAGGTCGCGCACCCGCTGGGCGAGCGCCGCCCGCTCGGGGCCGTCGCCGACCACCACGAGGCGGGTGCCCGGCATCCGGCGCACCGCCTCCACGACGACGTCCACGTTCTTGTAGGGCAGCAGCCGCGCGACGCACAGGAGGAACCCGGGCTCGACGCCGTCGGGCGCGGTCTCCTCGCCGGCGGGCAGCATGGCGGGCGGCGGGGGCAGGATCTCGGCCTCGATCCCGTACGCCTCCCGGATCGCCCGGGCGGTGACGGTCGAGTTCGCGAGGTAGCGGTCGGCGGTCCCCGCGGCCCGGCGGTCCCAGCGCCGCAGACCGGGGGCGAGCAGCCCGAGCGCCCGGGCGGCGAGCCACCGCTGGGCGCCGCCGGCGGGGCCCAGGTACCGGTCCGTCTGGTAGAGCCAGCGCGCGGGCGCGTGGCAGTACACGACCTTGCGGCCCGGTGTCGGGAACCCGTGGGCCCAGCCGGTCGACGACGCGAGGACGACGTCCGCCTCGATCGGCGTCGCCCGGACGGCCGGCGCCAGCAGCGGCAGGGCCAGCCGGTGGTGGCGCCGCAGCAGCCCGACGCGGTCCAGCGGGCTGGTGCGGACGTCCAGCGGCGCGAACTCCGGGAACGTGCCGTCCGGGTGGTAGAGCGTCGTGTACAGCGGCGCGTCCGGGAACGCCTGCGCCATCACCAGCGCGACGCGCTCCGCACCGCCGCGCTGCGTGGCGTAGTCGTGCGCCAGCGCGACGCGCTCACCGCCCGCCATGCCCGCTCACGACGACGTAGAAGGTGCGCCACAGGATCATGAGGTCGAAGGCGATCGACCAGTTCTCGACGTAGCGCAGGTCGAGCTTCACGGCCTCCTCCCACGCCAGGTCCGCGCGGCCGCTGATCTGCCACAGGCCGGTGAGCCCGGGCTTGACCAGCAGGCGGCGGCGCGCCGACTCGCGGTACTGGGCGACCTCGAACGGCAGCGGCGGGCGGGGCCCGACCAGCGCCATGTCGCCCTTGACCACGTTGAACAGCTGCGGAAGCTCGTCCAGGGAGTGCTTGCGCAGGAAGTGCCCGATGCGCGTGATGCGCGGGTCGCGGTCCATCTTGAACAGCGGGCCGTCGGCCTGGTTCGCCGCGCGCAGCTCCGCGAGCCGCTCCTCGGCGTCCACCACCATGCTGCGGAACTTCAGCATGGAGAACTCGCGGCCCTCCTTGCCGACCCGCGTCTGGCGGAACAGCACCGGACCCGGGCTCGTCACCTTCACCGCGACGGCGATGACGGCCAGGACCGGCAGCAGCGCGAGCAGCGCCCCGGCGGAGAACGCGGTGTCGAACACGCGCTTGGCGATGATGCGGGACCGGCGCGACTCGGCGGCGTTCACGTGGATCAGCGAGAGGCCCGCCGTCGGCTCGAGGGTGACGCGCGGCCCGAACACCTCGACGATGCCCGGCGCGACGACCAGCTCGGTGCGGGTGCGCTGCAGCGCCCAGGACAGCCGGCGCAGCGCCTGCCCGGACAGCTCGGACCCGGTGACGATGACGACGTCGAACTCCCCGTCCACCGCCACCTGCACGACGTCGGAGACCGACCCGAGCACCGGCACCCCGAGGGGCGGCAGCGGCCCGTCGAACGACGGCACGCACACCCCGGCGATGTGGTACCCGTACTGAGGCAGCCCGCGCAGGTCGTCCACGACCTGGGTGATCGACGAGGCGTCCCCCACCACCAGCGTGCGGCGCATCGACTCCCCGGCGGCGCGGCGGCGGTGCAGCGCGCGGCGGGCGACGTGCCGGGCGGTGATGAGCACCAGCACCACGAGGGGCAGCGCGAAGAACACGATCGTGCGGGGCACGTCGACGTCCAGGCCGACCGCGAGCAGCGCGAGGCTCGCCGCGCTCAGCACGCCGCCGCGGATCACCGCCTCGAACTCCAGGTGGCCGTCGCCGATCACCTGGCGGTCGTACCCGCGCTCGACGGCGACCATCGCGATGAACAGCACGCCGATCATCAGGCCCCAGGACAGCTGGAGCAGCGACACCCCGTGCATGAGGAACAGCAGCAGCGTCGGGATGCAGGTGGCGAGCACCACGTCCCGGGCCAGGGTCTCGACCTGGTAGGTCGCGTGCTGGCTGCGCCACCCGGACGGGGCGGCGGTGCCGAGGGGCTCGTGGAACGGCCGCTCGGAGGCCCAGGAGAGCCGTGGTCCGCGGGCGGCGCGCCGGCGTTCGGCGGCGTCGTGCTCCGTCGAGGGTCCGGCCTCCGGCGCCGCGACGGCGCGCTCGGCGGAGCGCGACACGTCGTGATCGTCGAGCAGGCTCATGTCAGGGTCCCCCCGGGCGGCGTTGGTGTGACTTGAGGCTATATCAGCGGGTTTGTCCCGGTCCGCCCTATCTGTCCGTTTTCACCCCTTTCGCACCCGTATGGGCGATCCGCCTCGCGCTGACCTGCGACGACACCCGCGCTGGACGCGCTCCCACCCCCGGCGTCACCCGGATGCCGCACCCGGCCCCCGGCCTGCGACAACACCCCTCCCGCGCCGACCTCCGCCCCACCCGCCGCCGCCCCACCCGCCGGCACCGCACCCCGGACGCACCCCGGACGCACCGCGAGGTCGTCACCCCAGGCCGAGGTCGTCACGTCGGCGTGACGACCTCGGCCCGAGGTGACGACCTCGAGCGGACTGCTGCGCGCGACCCGGTCAGCGGGTGCGGGTGTGGAACCGGAGCTGCGCGCGCTCCAGGCCCTCCGTGACCACCAGCTCGACGGCGTCCGCGGCGTCGTCGAGCAGGAGCGGCAGCTCCTTCTGCTCCGGCTTCGCGAAGTCGCGCAGCACGAAGTCCGCCGCGTCCATCCGCCCCGGCGGCCGGCCGATGCCGACCCGCACCCGCAGGTAGTCCTTCGTGCCGAGCGCCTTCGACGTGTCCCGCAGGCCGTTGTGGCCGCCCTCGCCGCCGCCCAGCTTCAGCTTGATCTCGCCGAACGGGATGTCGAGCTCGTCGTGCACCAGCACCACCCGGTCCGGCGGCACGTCGTAGTACCGCGCGAGCGCGGCGACCGGCCCGCCCGAGGTGTTCATGAACGTGGTCGGCTTCGCCAGGACGGCCCGCGGACCGGGCGCTCCCCCGGGCAGCGTGCCGATGCGCACCTCCGCCGTCGCCGCCTGCGGGCGCCGGGACAGCACGCCGCCCTTCGACCCGAACGACGCGCCCGCGCGCCGCGCGAGCTCGTCGAGCACCATCTGCCCGACGTTGTGCCGGTTGCCGGCGTACTGCGGACCCGGGTTCCCGAGGCCGACCACCAGCCAGCGCCCCTCGCTCATCGCGACGCCACTCCCTCTCGTCGTCACGGGCACCCGCGGGTGCCCCGCATGCCGGACGCCCGGCACCGTCGCACGGTACCGGGCGTCCCCAGCGTGGTCGGCGCGCTCCCCGCACGGGGGCGCGCCGGGCGGATCACTCCGCGGCGGCCTCGGCGGCCTCGGCCTCGTCCGCGGCGCGGTCCTCGGCGGAGACGGTCGGGACGGTGACGGTCACGATGACCTGCTCCGCGTCGCCCTCGAGCACGGAGCCCGCCGGGAGGGCCAGCTCGCCGGCGGTCAGCGCGGTGCCGGCCTCGAGGCCCTCGATGGAGACCTCGACGTGCTCCGGCAGGTGCGTGGCCTCGGCCTCGAGGGTCAGCGTCTGGGTCTCGACGATGTGGATCGTGCCGGGGGCCGACTCGCCCACGACCGTGACCGGGACCTCGACGGTGACCTTCTCGCCGCGGCGGACGATCAGCAGGTCGACGTGCTCGATCACGTTCTTGACCGGGTCGCGCTGCACGTCCTTGGCGAGCGCCAGCGTGGCCTTGCCCTCGAGCTCGATCTCGAACAGGGCGTTCGCCTGCTTGACGGCGAGCATGGTCTCGTGACCCGGCAGCGCGACGTGCACCGGCTCGGTGCCGTGCCCGTAGAGGACGGCGGGGATCTGGTGGGCACGGCGCAGGCGGCGCGCGGCGCCCTTGCCGAACTCGGTACGGGTGGTGGCGACGAGCTTGACCTCGGACACGGTGACTCCCAAGAAGCAGAGGATGACGGGCGAGACGGTGTGGTGGCCTCGACGCGGGACGCTGGACGGGCACGCGGAGGCGGACCACCCAGTCGATCACGGAGATCGGTGGTCTCGATCCGACGCGGTCCGCGCGGCCGTGTCCACGGCACCCGGGGGGTGCGGGACGCGCCGTCCGCCGGACCGCCGACGGGTCGTGGAGCGACCGTCCGACGTCCCTCGCCGAGGCAACCCCCCGATCCTACCCGCGTCCCACCCTGCGGGACGAATCCGCCCCCACGGACCGCGCGCCCCGCGGCCCGCACGCACCCGGGTCCGCCCCCGCGCCCGCGCACGCGCCGCGCCCTCCGCCCGCACCCGCGCACGCGCCGCGCCCTCCGCCCGCACCCGCACCCGCGCCGCGCCCTCCGCCCGCACCCGCACCCGCGCCGCGCCCTCCGCCCGCACCCGCACCCGCGCCGCGCCCTCCGCCCGCGCGCAGCCCGCGTCGAGAAGCCAGGACACGCCCGGGATCACGACGCCCGGCCGGCGTGTCCTGGACTCTCGGCGTCGCAGGGTGCGAGGGGTGCGTGCGCGGGGAGGGTGCGTGCGAGGGGAGGGTGCGTGCGCGGAGGGCGCGCGGGGTCGTGCTGGGGGTCAGGACTGGCCGTCGAAGAGGCTCGTGACCGAGCCGTCGTCGAAGACCTCGCGGATCGCGCGCGCGATGAGCGGCGCGATGGACAGCACGGTCAGGTTCTCGAACCGGTGCTCGTCGGGGATCGGAAGCGTGTCGGTGACGATGACCTCGCGCGCCCCGCACTGCTGGAGGCGGTCGGTGGCCGGGTCGGACAGCACGCCGTGGGTCGCGGCGACGATGACGTCCTTCGCCCCCGCCTCCTTGAGCACGCGCACCGCCCCGGTGATCGTGCCGGCGGTGTCGATGAGGTCGTCGACCAGCACGCAGGTCCGGCCCTCGACGTCGCCGACCACGCGGTTCGCGACCGTCTTGTTGGGCTGCCGGATGTCGCGGGACTTGTGCACGAACGCCAGCGGCCCGCCGCCGAGCTTCTGCGCCCACAGCTCGGCGACGCGGATGCGACCGGCGTCCGGGGACACGACGGTGACGTTCTGCACGTCGACCCGGGTCCGCACGTACTCGGTGAGGATCGGCATCGCCCACAGGTGGTCGACCGGGCCGTCGAAGAAGCCCTGGATCTGCGCGGCGTGCAGGTCGACGCTCATCAGCCGGTCGGCGCCCGCGGTCTTGAACAGGTCCGACACCAGGCGGGCCGAGATCGGCTCGCGGCCGCGGTGCTTCTTGTCCTGCCGGGCGTAGCCGTAGAACGGGGCGATCACGGTGATCGTCTTGGCCGAGGCCCGCTTGAGCGCGTCGACCATGAGGAACTGCTCCATCAGCCACTGGTTGATGGGCGCCGCGTGGCTCTGCAGCACGAACACGTCCGCGCCGCGCACCGACTCGGCGAACCGCACGTAGATCTCGCCGTTCGCGAAGTCGTACGCGGTGGTGGGCAGCAGGTCGATGTCGAGGCTCTGCGCCACGGCCGCGGCCAGGTCGGGGTGCGCGCGACCCGAGACCAGGACGAGCCGCTTCTCACCGTCCTGCGAGACGATCCCGGTCATCGTGCGGTGTCCTCCGTGCTGGGCTGGGCGTCGGGCAGCGGGGCCGGGTGGTCCGGCAGGTGCGGGGGCGGCGTGGAGTAGACCCCCGAGCCGGCAGCGCGGCCGGCGCGCTCACGCTCGGCGCGCGCCTGGGGCGAGAGCTGGTCGTCCTCGCCGCGGGCGCGGGCGGCGGCCTCGGCGGCGGGGGTGCCGGCGCGGGACCGGGAGACCCAGCCCTCGATGTTCCGCTGGGCGCCGGCGCTCACGGCGAGCGCACCCGGCGGGACGTCGTGCCGGATGACCGAGCCGGCACCGGTGTAGGCGCCGTCGCCCACGGTCACCGGGGCGACGAACATGTTGTCCGAGCCGGTGCGGGCGTACGAGCCGATCGTCGTGCGGTGCTTGCGCACCCCGTCGTAGTTGACGAACACCGACGCCGCGCCGATGTTCGTCTCCTCGCCGATGGTCGCGTCGCCCACGTACGACAGGTGCGGCACCTTGGAGCCGGCGCCGATCTCCGCGTTCTTCGTCTCGACGAACGTGCCGATCTTGCCGCGCTCGCCGAGCACGGTGCCGGGCCGCAGGTAGGCGAACGGGCCGACGGTCGCGCCCTCGCCGATCACCGCGAGCGACCCGTGGGTCCGCACGACGGTCGCGCCGGCGTGCACCTCGACGTCCGTCAGGGTGGTGTCCGGGCCGATCGTGGCGCCGGAGGCGACCGACGTCGCGCCGTGCAGCTGGGTGCCGGGCAGCAGGGTGACGTCCTGCGCGAGCTCGACGTCGACGTCCACCCAGGTGGTCGCGGGGTCCACGACCGTCACGCCGGCGCGCATCCAGTCGTCCAGGACGCGGCGGTTCAGCTCGGCGCGCAGCACCGCGAGCTGCGCCCGGTCGTTGACGCCCTCGACGAGCACCGGGTCGTCCGTGCGCAGCGCGCGCACCCGGCCGCCGTCGGCCCGCGCGATCGCCAGCACGTCCGTCAGGTAGACCTCGCCCTGCGCGTTGTCGCGCCCGAGCCGGCCGAACGCCCCGCGGAGCACCGCGGCGTCGAACACGTAGACCGACGAGTTGATCTCGGCGATCGCGCGCTGCTCGTCGGTCGCGTCCTTCTCCTCGACGATGCCGAGCACGTCGCCCGCGTCGGCCGGGTCCTGCGAGCGCAGGATGCGCCCGTACCCGGTCGGGTCGGCGACCTCGGTGGTCAGCACGGTCACGGCGTTGCCGTCCGCGGCGTGCGCGGCGAGCAGCTCGGCCAGCGTCCCGCCGTCGAGCAGCGGGATGTCCCCCGCCAGCACCACGACCGGGCCCTCGACGAGCACGCCCGCGGCGGAGCCGGGCACGCCCGGGCCGTCCCCGGCGGACGCGGCCTCGGCCTGCGCGGCGGCGTCGAGCACCGCGAGCGCGCACTGCACGGCGCGGCCGGTGCCCGGCACGTCGTCCTGGTCGGCGACCAGGACCTGGGGCATGAGCTCGCGGGCGTGCGCGGCCACCTGGTCGCGCTCGTGCCGGACGACGACCGCCGTCCGGCGGGGCTCGAGCGCCTGGGCCGCGGCGAGCGCGTGCCCGAGCATCGAGCGGCCCGCGAGGGTGTGCAGGACCTTGGGTGTGGCCGAACGCATCCGGGTGCCCTCACCTGCGGCGAGGACGACGACCGCAGCGGGGCGGGGGGTGGTCACCTGTGGGTGCTCCCTGTCGAGAGGTCTGCCCGGACGAACGCGGGGGCGCGGCCGGGCGGGGACGTCGTGCTCCCGCACTCTACCGCCGTCGCGGCGACCCCCGGCGCGCGTCCGCCGACTCCCCGCACGTGCGCGACCACCCCGGACCCGTGCGCACCGGCCGCCGCAGCGGTCGTCCCGGCGTGCCGGGCGCGCGGCGGTCGGCGGCGCGCGGGGGGTGTGCGGGCGGGTGTGCGGGAGGGACGCGGGCACACCCCTCCGCACGCCCGCGTCCCTCCCGCACGTCTGGGGGTCAGCCCTCGCCGCGAACCCGGCGGCGGCCACGGAGCGCGAGGAGCGCGCCGCCGGCGACCACCAGCGCCGAGGCGCACAGCAGCACCACGCCGGCGGGGCTGCCGGTCCACGCCAGGACGCCGCTCGCCGCGCTCGGCGTGCTCGCCGTCGACGACGGAGCGGTTTCACCGGGCAGGGCCACCACGGTCGGGTCGGGGGACGGCGCCGGGTCCGGGTCGACGGGCTGCGGGTCGACCGGCTCCGGGTCGACCGGCTCCGGGTCGACGGGCTGCGGGTCGACGGGCTCCGGGTCGACCGGTTCGGGGTCCGCCGCGACGAAGCTCACGCGCACCGTGCCGACCTCGGTGCCGCCGACGGACGCGCGGACCGTCGCGACTCCCGGCTCCACGGACCGGAGCCCGACCGTGATGGTGCCGTCGCCGTGGTCGACCGGGGTGGCCAGCTCCCCGAGGTCCGTGGCGAACGTCACGTCGTCGGCAGCGTCCGCGGCCTCGACGCCACCGGCGCCGGTCGCGTCCGCAGCGGGCGCGTCCGCAGGAGGCGCGTCCGCAGGAGGCGCGTCCGCAGGAGGCGCGTCCACGGCAGGCGCGTCCACGGCAGGCACAACCGCATCAGGCGCATCCGTAGCGGGCGCATCCGTAGCAGGCGCATCCGTGGCAGGCGCACCCGTGGCGGGCGCGTCGACCGCCGCGACCGCGGCGTCGGCCTCCACCGGATCGGGGGTGACCGCCCCCGTGGTGAGCGTGACGGTCGACACCGACACGCCGTCCGCCGCGAGCGTGCGCGGGGCGGCATCCAGCGTCGCGGTGACGGCCCGCTCCGTGACCTCGACGGTCGTCGGGGCGCCGCAGCCCTCCGGCGATCCGGCGGTGCACGCCGAGGGGTCGAGCACCGTCGGCGACGCGGCGCGCGTCACCGACGCCTCCCAGGTCCCCGCGGAGACCGCCCGCGCGGTCAGCCGGATCTGCGCCGCCTGCCCGGGCGCGAGGTCCCCGACGGTCCACGTCCCCGTCGCGGCGTCGTACGTGCCGTCACCGGACTGCGCGGTCAGCTCGAGGCCGGCCGGGATCGCGAAGTCGACGGTGGTCCCGGGCGACGCCGCGGGCCCGTCGTCGCGGACGTCGAGCGTGTAGGTCACCTCGTCGCCGACCTGGACGGAGGGCGGCTCGGCGGTCGCGCCGACCGCGAGGTCCGCGAACGGCTCGACGCGCTCGCCGACCGTCACGAACCACGCGCGGGTCACCTCGGCACCGGGCGCCACCGCGTCGGAGCGCCACAGGACGGCGGCGCTGGTGTCGACCACCGGGAGCTCGTCGCACGCCGCCGTGGTCCACTTGTCGCGAAAGCACGTCGTCGTGACGCCGTACCCGGCGGCGGCAGCGGCGACGGCGTAGTAGTTGCCACCCAGCAGAATCGGGTCGGGCGACACCGCCACGACGCTCATCGCCCCCTCCCCCTCCGTCGAGATGCAGCTCGAGGAGGTGGCGTCCATCGCCGACATCCCGAAGTCGTTCCCGGCGAAGTGGCAGTCGTACCAGTAGCCGAGCTGCACGTCCTCCGCCGACTCCCCGAGATTCGTGTAGCTGATCCGGCCCTGGATGTAGTCGTCGCCGTCGGCGTAGAGGTTCGTCGTGGTGACCCGCATGACGCCGGCCACCTCACGCGTCGTGGAGATCCAGTACGGGTCGGCCGGCGTCCCCGTGCCGCCGTGCCGCTGCTCGACGAACGTGCCCGTGCCCGCGAGCATCTCGCGCCCCGACGCCGTGGTGACCATGGGGCCGGTGTTGCCCGCGGCCGTGCCGCCCTCGCGGTCCGTCGTCCGGTAGTACGCCCCGAAGGTCGTCGAGTGCCGGGTCCAGAGCTGGCTGCGCATCGCCGCGTCGAGGTACACCCGCTGGATGCTGGTGTTCTCGACGCGGATGGCACCGTCCTCGACGCTCCCCGGCGCCGCGAGCGCCGCGCCACCCCCGGCCACGAGCCCGAGCCCGGCCAGTGCCACGGCGAGCACCCCCGCCCCGGCACGCCGCAGCCGGCCCCGGATGGTCGTCCTCGGTCGTCTGGCGTCCACGCCTGGTCCTCTCGTCGCCGCGGCGGTACCCGCGCGGGCACCGCGTCCGACGCTGGCGGCGCCGCGGCCGGACCGGGTGGGGGACCTGCGTCCTGCGTGGGTGGTCCGCCGTCGCGGCCGTGCGGGGGTCCCGCGGAGCACTCAGGCCCGTCGGCGACGCAGGTGAGTGGACCGGCGGCGTCGGTGAGGGCCGTGACCTAGGTGGCCCGCGTGCGGAGCCGGCCCCGCGCGGGGATGCTGAGGCGTAGGCCCCGGCGGTCGGCGCCGGGGCGGCTGAGGGAGGCCACGGTGACCCGTCCCCGCGTCGTGCAGACCGTGCTGGACACCACCGACCCGCGGGGGCTCGCGGAGTTCTACCGGGAGCTGCTCGGGCTCGAGTCCCGCCCCGGCGACGAGCCGCCGGCGCCCGGTGAGCCGGACCCGGCGGGCGACGACTGGCTGGTCCTGCGGGGCGAGGGCCTGTGGCCGCTGGCGTTCCAGAAGGTCCCCGAGCTCCCGGCCGCGACCTGGCCCGACCCCGACGTCCCGCAGCAGCTCCACCTGGACATGACGGTGCCCGACGCGGGGACGCTCGACGCCGAGCACGAGCGGGTGCTCGGCCTGGGAGCCCGGCTGCTGCTCGACCGGCGCGACGACCCGGACGAGCCGCTGCGCGTCTACGCCGACCCGGCGGGGCACCCGTTCTGCATCTTCGTGGGCTGAGCCCGTCAGCGCGGCGCGGCCCCGGTGAGCCGCGTGACGTGCAGCGTGAGGTACAGCAGCTCGTCGGCGTCGACCGTCCAGTCGAAGAGGTCCGCGAGCAGCGCCCCGATCCGCACGGCCGAGGCGAACTGCCGCGGCTTGGAGGTCCGCACGACCGCGAGCACCTCGTCGGTGTCCCCGGTGCCGGTCGGCACCCCCGGGGCCGGCGGCTTCGGGTCCTGGCGCGCCCGGACGAACAGGAACCGCAGGTGCGTGACGAACCGCGCGACGTCCACGGCGCCCTCCTCGAACCGGATGCCGTGCTCCTCGTCGATGATCTGCAGGATCTGCTGCAGCGCCTCGGTCATCCGCACGTACTCGCGCATGTCGTCCGAGCCGTACTGGGCGTTGACGAAGTGCATGGCGATCGGCACGGCCTCGGACGCGGGCAGCCGGACCCCGGTGCGCCGCTCGACGATCTCCAGCGCCTCGCGGCCGAACGCCAGCTCGGCGGGGTAGAGGTAGGAGAGCTCGGAGCGCAGGGGGTACTCGGTCGCGCTGCCCTCGCGGACGCGGCGGAGGGCGAACCCGATGTGGTCCGCGAGCGGGAGGAGCACCCGCGCCGTGACGTGCGGCCCGAGTCGCTCGCGCCCCGCACGCATGACCTCCTCGGACGCCGCCACGGCGTCGATGGAGATCTCCTCGACCATGGCCGCGAGCCGCTCCAGCGAGCCGATGCCGTCGGGCACGAACGTGCGCTGCACCGCGGCGGGGTCCACCTCGTCGCCGGGCGAGGTGCGGAACCCCAGGCCCGGGCCGAGCAGGATGACCTCCGTCCCGGCGCCGTCGATCCCGAGCACGACGCTGTTGTTCAGGACCTGCTTGACGCGCATCGTCACCTCCGCCGCCCGTTGGTCGCGATCAGCTCGCGGTACCAGTGGAAGGAGTCCTTGCGGTACCGGTCGAGCGTGCGCAGGTCGTCCTCGTCGCGGTCGACGTAGACGAACCCGTACCGCTTGCGCATGCCCTGGTGCGTGGACACGAGGTCGATCGCCGCCCACGGGCAGTATCCGATCACCTCGACCCCGTCCGAGACGGCCTCCTGGATCTGCGCCACGTGGTCGCGCAGGTACGCGATGCGGTACGGGTCGTGCACGGAGCCGTCCGGCTCGAGGACGTCCGGGGCACCGAGCCCGTTCTCCGTGACGAGCAGCGGCAGGCGGTACCGGTCGTAGAGCTGCCGGAACGTCGTCCGGAACCCGACCGGGTCCGTCTCCCAGCCGAACTCGGTGGTCGGCAGGTGCGGGTTCTCGACCCCGCGGTACACCCCGGCGTCACCGATGAGCAGGTGCTGGTCCTGCGAGCCGCCCTTCTCGGGCCCGTCCGGCGTCGGGGCCCCGACCGTGTGCGAGGTGTAGTAGTTGAACGCCACGAAGTCCGGGCGGCCGGCGGCCAGGTCGGCCAGGTCCCCCGGTGCGACGTCGGGCCGCCAGCCGCGCTCCCCCAGGTACGCCCAGGCGGTCGGGTTGTAGGTGCCGTGCACCGCCGCGTCCAGGTACAGCCAGTTCCGGATCGCCGCGAAGTCCTCGGCCGCCACGACGTCCAGCGGGTCGCTGCTCGCCGGGTACACGCAGGCGATGTTCGGGGCGGGCCCGACCCACGCCCCCGGCACCTCGTGCACGGCCCGCATGGCGCGGGCCTGCGCGACGAGCATGTGGTGGTTCTGCTGGTAGACCTCGCGCTGCGGGTCGTCGCCTCCGGGGAGGGGGATGCCGAGGGCTCCGCCGAACAGGATCATGACGTTCTGCTCGTTGATCGTCAGCCAGTACCGGACGCGGTCGCCGAGCGCCGCCGTCAGCACCCGCGCGTAGCGCTCGAACGCGTCGACGGTGGCGCGCGACGACCAGCCGCCCTTCGCCTGCAGCGCCTGCGGCAGGTCGAAGTGGTACATGGTGAGGACGGGCTCGATGCCGTGCGCCAGGAGCGCGTCGACCAGCCGGCCGTAGAACGCCAGGCCCTCCGGGTTCACCTCGCCGTCGCCGTCCGGGATCACGCGCGACCAGGACACGGAGAACCGGTACGCGCGCAGGCCGAGCTCGGCCAGGAGCGACACGTCCTCCTCGAGCCGGTGGTAGTGGTCGCTCGCGACGGTGTAGTCGGCGACGCCCGCGGGACGGTCGGTGCGGACGTCCATGATCGACGGGCCCCTGCCGTCGACGTCGGCTGCCCCCTCCACCTGGTAGGCGGAGGTCGACGCGCCCCACAGGAACGCCGGGGGGAACGGGCGCAGGGTGCGGTGGTGCACGGGTCCTCCTCAGGCCGCGGGGGTGACGGTCAGGAGCGTCCGGCCGGCGTCGACCGGGCCGGGCGGCTCGGTCGCGACGCCGCCCAGCGTCCGGGCGTTGGTGACGACGAGCACGACCGTGGTGGGGCAGCCCGCCGCCTCGACCCCGGCGAGGTCGACCCGGGCGAGCACGTCGCCGGCCGCCACGCGGGCGCCCGCCTCGACCGCGGGCGCGAAGTGCTGCCCGTTGAGCGTGACGGTGTCGATGCCGATGTGCACCAGCACCTCGACCCCGGTGTCGGACCGCAGGCCGTACGCGTGCGGCATGGCGGTGACGACGGTGCCGGCCAGCGGGGCGACGACGGTGCCGGACGACGGCCGGACCGCCATCCCCGGGCCGAGCAGGCCGGCCGAGAACGCGGGGTCCTCGACGTCCGCCAGCGGTACGGCCACCCCCACGACCGGCGCGCCGACCCGGACGGGTCCGAGCTCGACGGGCTGGGGTGCGGCGGCCTCGCGGCGGCGCCCCCGGCCCCAGAGGGGGCGGCGGCTCTCGTCGTTCGTGGGCATCGGTGCTCCTTCTCGTGGTGCGACGTGCGGGGCGGGGCGCGGGCCCGTCAGAGGTTCATGGCGTACGTGTGGCCCTCGAAGACGGCGTCCATGAGGATCCGGGGCCGCACGCAGTCCCCCACCACCACCGTCTCCGGCGTGATCCCGTAGAACGACCGGGCCAGGTCGTCCCGCGCGCGCATGCCGACGGACACGACCACGTGGTCCGCGGGCAGCGTCTCCTCGACGCCGTCGGCGTCCGCCACGACGACGGCGTCCGCCTCGATCCGCAGGCAGCGCCGGCCGAGCCTGAAGCCCAGCGTCGGGGTGCCCTCGATCTTCTGCCGCAGGGCCTCGCGGTACAGGCTGTTCCCCTGCGGCGCGTAGGTCTGCCCGATGTCGACCATCGTCACGTCCTTGCCGCGCAGCCGGGCCAGCTCCAGCCCGATCTCGGTGCCGATGGACCCGGCGCCGACGACGACCACCCGGTCGCCGATCTCGTCCTCGCGCAGGATCGCCTCGTTCCCGGTCATGACGTGCGGCTGGTCCAGGCCGATGATCGGCGGCACCACCTCGGTCGCGCCCACGGCGACGACCAGGGCTTCCGGCCGCAGCCCGCGGACCAGGTCCGGCGTGGCGTCGACCCCGGTGCGGACGTCGACCCCGCTGGTCGCGACCTGCCGCAGCAGGTACTCCAGGTAGGCCTTGATGTCCTGCTTGTAGTGCTCGCGGGCCACGTACTGCAGCTGGCCGCCGAGCACGTCGTCCTTCTCCAGCAGCACCACCTCGTGGCCGCGCTGCGCGGCGGTGAGCGCCGCGGTGATGCCGCCGGGGCCGCCCCCGACCACGACGGTGCGCCGCGGCCGCGGCGTGAGGGTCAGCCGCCGGGGGACGAAGTCCTCGTTCCAGAAGCGCGGGTTCACCGAGCAGCCGACGTTCCGGCGGTTCGTGCTGATGTGGTAGCACTGCAGGCACCGGATGCACGGCACGATCTCGTCCGCGCGCCCCTCCTGCGCCTTGCGCGGCCAGTCCGGGTCGGCGATGAGCGGTCGGCCGAGCGCGACCATGTCGACGACGCCCGACGCGATGAGGTTCTCGGCCTCGTCCGGCGTCATGATCGCGCCGACGACGCTGACCGGGATCTGCACCTCGGACTTCACCCGCGCCGCCCACGGCGCGTTCGGCATGTGCTCCTCGAAGTTCGTGGTCGCCATGTGCACGTTGCCCTCGACCCCGATGTCCACCCCGGCGGAGATCTGCACGGTGTCGATGAACGGCTCGGCGAGCCGGATGAACGCCAGCGTGTCCTCGAACGAGATGGAGCCCTCCACCCACTCCACGGCGCTGATCCGCATGTCCACCGGGAAGTCCGGGCCGACGGCGGCGCGCACCGCCTGCAGGATCGCCAGCGGGAACCGTGCCCGGTTCTCCAGCGACCCGCCGTACCCGTCGGTCCGGGAGTTCGACCGCGGGGACAGGAACTGCGCCGGCAGCCAGCCGTGCCCGAAGTGCAGGAACACCATGTCGAAGCCCAGGTCACGGGCGTTGCGGGCCGCGCGGGCCCACAGCTCGAGCACCTCGGCCATGTCGTCCTCGGTCATGCCGCGGACCTCCACGCCGTCCTCCCGGACGTACGAGACGGGACCCCGGGCGAAGTCGGCGACCCGGGCGTGCCGGCCGCCGTGGAAGATCTCGATCGACGCCTTCGCGCCGGCCTGGTGCGCCTTGAGCACGCGGCGGCGGGTCTCCTCGACCTCGTACTTCGCGAACGCGTCGGGCTCGTGCGGGCTCGCGTACGAGGACCGACCGGGCTCGACGATCGCGTGCCCGGTGATCACGATGCCCGCGCCGCCGAGCGCCTTGTCCTCGAAGAAGTCCCCCGTGGGGGTCGCCACGATGCGGTTCTTGGTGGTCACCCGGTTGATGCGCAGGGGCGAGAACAGGTGCGGGAAATCCATGGGGGCCTTCCGGGTCGTGCGTGGGGGGCGACGTGCGGGGCACGGCGGTGGGGAGACGGGGTCCCCACCGCCGTGCCTGCTTCAGCGGGCCGCGGCGGGCTCCGCGGCCACGGCGGGGACGGCTCCGTCCGCCGCCGCACCGGCGGACCGGGAACGCCCTCGCCGGTCGAGCAGGAGCGTCACGACGAACGCCACGGCGATCGTGCAGAAGACCGCCAGGAAGTAGGGGACGGCCCGCGGGGACGACAGGAAGGCCGGTGCCCCGAGCACACCCGTGAACGCGAACGCGGTGATGTACACGTCGAACAGCCCGCACACGAGGCCGCCGACGAGACCACCGGCGAGCACCCCGACGAAGTACTTCTTGCTCTTGACGAGCACGCCGTAGATGCCGGGCTCGGTGATGCCGGCGATGCCGTTGACGAACGCCGCGGACCCGGCGACGGCCCGGGTCTGCCGGTCCCTCGACAGCACCAGGACGGCCAGCAGCACGCCGAGCACCGCGTAGTTGCCCATGCCGCCCGCCGCGAGCGAGTACTCCCTGCCCTGGTCCGCGAGGATGCCGAGCTGCAGCGGCAGCACCAGCCAGTGCGCACCCAGCATGATGACGAACACGAACAGCGCGCCGAAGATCATGCTCATCACGACCGGGTACTGGACGAGCCAGTCGTAGCCGGTGGCCACACCGTTCGCGATCGCGAAGCCGATCGGCCCGAAGACCAGCAGCATGAGCGGCACCATGACGACGAGGGAGATCACGGGCACCAGGAGCAGGTGCGTGAGCTGCGGCAGGACCCGCTTCAGCGCGCGCTCCAGGTAGGAGAACGCCCACATCCCGATGATGATCGGGATCACCGTGTTGGCGAACGACTGGCCGACGAACGGGATGCCGAGGAAGTCGAGGCGCTCCCCGGTGACGTTGATCGCGGTCAGGCTGGGCTCCATCAGGGCCGCGCCGATCGTCGCCCCGACGTAGGGGTTGGCGCCGAACTGCCGGGCCGCCGTGAACGCCAGGAGGACCGGGAAGAAGTACAGCATCGCGTTGCCGGCGGCGGACAGGATCGCGTACGTGTTCGAGGTGTCGGCGATCCAGCCGAACTGCAGGCAGAGGGCGAGCAGGCCCTTGATGATGCCGACGGACGCGAGCACCGGGATGTAGGGGGTGAAGATCGCCGAGATGGTCGCGAGGACGCGGTCCAGCCACGAACCCCGCGCGACGTCGGGCCCGGGCGTACCCGGTCCCGGCCGGGTGGCGGCCTGCTCCCCGGGCACTCCCGGGACGGCGGCGACGGCCTTGTAGGCGTCGGGGACGCCGGGTCCGACGATCACCTGGAACTGGCCCTGGGACTCCAGGACCCCGACCGCCTCGGGGCGCGCCTCGATGCGGGCCCGGTCGACCTTGGCCGGGTCGACCAGCTGGAACCGCAGGCGGGTCGCGCAGTGCGTGACCTGCCTGATGTTGTCGGGGCCACCCACTGCGTCGACGGTGACGCGAGCGAACTCGGTGTACATGGCGCTTCCTCTCCCGGGCCGCTGCACCGCGGACCGGATACGGCTCGGCAGGGGCCGAGACCTGGACGGGCGACTGCTCCGTCGCAGTCAGACGCCGGCGCACGGGACGGACGGCGGCCTCGGCGACCGCAGGCGGGGGCTGCCTGCGGCGCGTCGACCGCCCGGGTACGGAGGAACGAGGCGTCGCGCCGTCGGCCACCGCCTGGTGGCTCGGGGCGAGGGGCCACGTCGTCCCCTCCGGGGACCTGGGACCGTCCGTCCGGTCCGGTCGCGGGGAGGCGATGCGGACCCGGACGCACGGACCACCGTGCGCCGGGCCACCGATCTTGCCTCCGCGAGGAGTAACAACCCTGTGGCCGTGGATGAAGCGTGTGCTTCGGGCGGCAGCATGCCCCTGTCGCGGCAGGGAGCGCAAGTAGCGGCTCCGGGCGGCCGCCCGGAGCACAGGGTTTGACGCCACGCACCCCCTCGCCGTAGAACTGGGCGCACCAGGGTTGTTACTGAGCGGTTCAGGCAAGACCTGAGGCACCGGCACCACGTCGGACGCCTCGGGTCTTTTTTGTTGCCCTGGGTCGTCGCCCACCGCCGGGCGTCGGACGAGAAAGGGATCTCCATGCCTCACCGTCGAGCGCGCATCGCGACCGCCACCGGCCTGCACGCCCGCCCCGCGTCCGTCCTCACCCGCGCCGCCGCCGACGGCGGGCACGCGGTCCAGATCGGCCGCGACGGCGAGCCCGCCGTCGACGCCGCGAGCATCCTGTCGGTGATGGGCCTGAAGCTGCAGCACGGCGAGGAGGTCGTGCTGTCCGCGGACTCCGCCGACGCCGAGCCGCTGCTGGACGAGCTGGCCGCGCTGCTGGCGTCCGACCTCGACCTGGTCGGTCAGGCATGAGCGCCGCCGGCACCGGGCGCACGGCGGACGGCGTGCTGCGCGGCATCGGCGTCGGCCGCGGCTGCGCGGTCGCCCCGGTGGCGCTGGTCGCCCCCGCGCCGCAGGTCCCGGCCGACGAGCCCGCGCCCGCCGACCCGGCCGCCGCCGAGTCCCGGCTGCGCGCCGTGCTCGGGGAGGTCGGCGACGACCTGCGCGCCCGCGCCGCCGCGACCGGCAACGAGGACCTGCGCCACATGCTGGAGGCCGCCGCGACGATGGCCGGCGACCCGGCGCTCGCCGCGGAGGCCGCCCGGCTGGTGCACGCCGGCCACGGCCCCGCCACCGCCGTCGACCAGGCCGTCGAGGGCTTCGCGGCCGCGTTCACCGCCGCGGGCGGGGACCTCGCCGAGCGCGCGACGGACCTGCGCAGCGTCCGGCACCGCGCGGTCGCCCGGCTGCTCGGCGTGCCCGAGCCCGGGCTCGCGCCGCTGGACGGCCCGGCCGTCGTCGTCGCGGAGGACCTCTCCCCCGCCGACACCGCGGCGCTGGACCTGACGAAGGTCGCGGCGATCGTCACGGAGCTCGGCGGCCCGACGTCCCACACCGCGATCGTGGCGGGACAGCTCGGGCTGCCGTGCGTCGTGCGCGTCGCCGGCGCGACCGCCCTGGCGTCCGGCACCCCGGTGCTCGTCGACGCCGCCGCCGGCACCGTCGAGCCCGACCCGTCGCCGGAGGCGGTCGCCGTCGTGGAGCGCCGGGCTGCCGCGGAGGAGGAGATCCGCGCCGTCGACGGCCCCGGGGCCACCGCCGACGGCCACGCCCTGCCGCTGCTCGCGAACGTCGGCACGCCCGCCGACGCCCGCGACGCCGCGCCCCGCAGCGAGGGCGTCGGCCTGTTCCGCACCGAGGTGCTGTTCCTCGACGCGCGCACCGAGCCGACCGTCGCCGCGCAGCAGTCCGCGTACGCCGAGGTCGTCGAGGCGTACGCCGGCCGCAAGGTCGTCATCCGCACCCTCGACGCGGGCGCCGACAAGCCGCTGGCCTTCGCCACCCAGCCCGACGAGGAGAACCCCGCGCTCGGCGTGCGCGGCTACCGCCTGGTGCGCAGCGTGCCGGGCGTCGTCGAGCGGCAGCTCGAGGCCCTGGGAGCGGTCGTCCGGGCCCTGCCCGCCGAGCGGCGCGCGGACGTCTGGGTGATGGCGCCGATGATCGCCACCCCGGCGGAGGCCCGCGCGTTCGCGACCGCCGCCCGCGCCGCCGGCGTCGAGAAGGTCGGCGTCATGGTCGAGGTCCCGGCCGCCGCCCTGCGCGCCGAGGCGATCCTCGCGGAGGTCGACTTCGTGTCCCTCGGCACCAACGACCTCGCGCAGTACACGATGGCGGCGGACCGGCTGCGCGGCGAGCTCGCCGACCTGCTGGACCCGTGGCAGCCCGCGGTGCTCGACCTCGTGGCGGCGACCGCCCGCGCGGGCTCGGCGCTCGGCAAGCCGGTCGGCGTGTGCGGCGAGTCGGCCTCCGACCCGCTCATGGCCCTCGTGCTCGCGGGGCTCGGCATCACGTCGCTGTCGATGGCCGCCGGCCGGGTGCCCGCCGCGCGGTACGCGCTGCGCGCCCACACCCTCGACCGGTGCCGGGCGATGGCGGACGCCGCGCTGGCCGCGCCGGACGCCGCCGCGGGCCGGGCGGCGGTGCGGGAGCTGCTCGACGCCGACGCGGCGCGGGTGCTGCTCGGGGAGTGACGGACCGCCGGGTCGGGCGCCGCCGTGCGCCCGGCCCGGCGTACCCGAGCCGGGCGTACGCTCGCCACGGGGTCGCGGCCCGTGCGCGCCCACGAAGGAGCCGCCATGGGACACCCCGTCCCGAAGTGCCCGATCCGGCCGGGTGACGCCTGCACCCTGTGCTTCCCCGGGGCGGACGGCCCGCAGAACTGCGGGCTCGTCTGGCTGGTGATGGACGACGAGGAGCAGCGCGAGGAGCTGCACGAGCGGACCGTCGCCCGGCGCGCCGCGCCGCGCTGACCCCGGGCGGGCGGGTTGGGCTGGGCTCCGCCCCCAGGATTCGAACCCGGACCGCAAGGCTCCAAAGGCCTGCGTGCTGCCGTTACACCAGGGCGGACCGCGGGCCGCCCGGCGGGCACCCGCGTCGGCCGCCAGTCTGCCAGGCGCCGACGTCGCGCGACGCACCACCCGCGGGCGGGCGCCGGGCCTGACAGGATGGCCGGATGACCGCCGAGCCACGCCGCAGCCCGAAGGCGACGCGCGCCCGCATGACCGCGACGCAGCGGCGCGAGCAGCTGCTGGCCGTCAGCCGCCGCCTGTTCGCCGAGAAGGGGTTCGAGGGGACCTCGATCGAGGAGATCGCCGCGCGCGCCGAGGTGTCGAAGCCGGTCGTGTACGAGCACTTCGGCGGCAAGGAGGGGATCTACGCGGTCGTCGTCGACCGGGAGATCCAGGCGCTGACCAGCGCGCTGTCCGGGGCGCTGGACGAGGGCGGGCACCCGAAGGTCATGGTCGAGCGCTCGGCGCTGGCGCTGCTGGGCTACATCGAGGACTCCGAGGACGGGTTCCGGATCCTCGTGCGGGACTCGCCGGTCGCGCAGGCCACGGGGACGTTCTCCAGCCTGATCGGGGACGTCGCGACGCAGGTCGAGCACCTGCTGGCGGACCAGTTCCGCAAGCAGCACCTGGACCCGCGCACGGCACCGATCTACGCGCAGATGCTGGTCGGCATGGTCGCGCTGACCGGGCAGCACTGGCTCGACGCGCGCAGCCCCAAGAAGGCGGACGTCGCGGCGGCGCTCGTGAACCTGGCGTGGAACGGCCTGTCCGGCATGGAGCGACGCCCGACGCTGACGAGCGAGGCGGCGAAGCGCCCCGCGACGAAGCGGACCCGCGCTGCTGAGACGCCCGCGGACTGACCGCTGGGCCCACCGTGGCGGCGTGCCCTGCGCGGGTCCGTCCGCGCGCAGCGGGTAGCCTCGCCCGCATGTCGGCTGCCGCCCCTCCCTCCCCGCGCGGGGACGACCCGGCGGACGAGGTCGACCGGATCGTCGCGGCGTGGGCGCGCGAGCGGCCGGACCTGGACGTCGCGCCGCTGACGGTGCTGTCCCGGGTGACCCGGCTGTCGCGGCACCTGGACCTGGCGCGGCGGCAGGCGTTCGCCCGGCACGGCCTGGAGCCGTGGGAGTTCGACGTGCTGTCCGCGCTGCGCCGCGCGGGGGCGCCGTACCGGATGTCGCCGGGCGCCCTGCTGACGCAGACGCTGGTGACGAGCGGCACGATGACGAACCGCATCGACCGGCTGGCCTCGCGGGCGCTGGTGGAGCGGCTGCCGTCGCCCGACGACCGCCGGGGCGTCCTGGTGAGCCTCACGGCCGAGGGACGCTCGCGGGTGGACGCGGCGATGTCGACGCTGCTGGAGGTCGAGGCGGGGCTGCTCGCCGGCCTGCCGGACGCGGACCGGGAGCGGCTCGCGGACCTGCTGCGCACGCTCGTCGCGCCGTTCGACACGCCCTGATCCCGCAGCCCCGGGTCCGGGGACGCAGACGCAGACGCGCGCGGCACCCCCCTCCCGGGTGCCGCGCGCGCCGGTACGGGTCGGTCAGGCCGCCTTGGCGAGCGCCTCCGACAGCTTCACGCGCCGCCCGGTGCGCAGCACGGACCGCTCGTAGATGCGGGCACCGATCGCCGTGACGACGGCCGCGGACACCACGAGCACCGCCAGCGACAGCAGCGGCTCCCACCACGCCGCCTGTCCGAGGAACAGCCGGACGGGCATCCCCACGGCCGCGCTGAAGGGCACGTACGACATGACGGTCAGCACGGTGTCGTTGTCGTTGAAGAAGATGACGCCGAAGTACGGGATCATCACCAGCATGATCACCGGGGTCAGCACGGAGCCGGTGTCCTCGATGCGCGACACGAGCGAGGCCGCGGACGCGAACATCGCCGCGAGCAGCACGAACCCGACGAGGAAGAACAGCACGAACCAGGCGACGGGCGCCCCGACGAGGCTCAGCACGTCGTCCTGACCGGTGACGACCAGGCCGACGACGGCCACGGCGGCGATCGCCGCGATCTGCCCGACGGCCAGCACGGTGTTGCCGAGGATCTTGCCGGCGAGCAGCGCGCGGGGCGGGACGGTCGACAGCAGGATCTCGACGATGCGGGACTGCTTCTCCTGCACGGTGTTCTGCGCGATGGTGCCGCCGAACGACGACGCGGCCATGAGGAACACCAGGCCGAACAGCAGCGACACGAGGTACCGCAGCCCGGCGGGCGTCGCGGAGTCGTCCAGCAGCTCCACGGGCGGGGTCACCGCCAGCGCGCCCACCACGTCGTCCGGGGCGGAGTCCAGGCCGACGACGACGATGCCGAGCGGGTTGCCGGCGTCCTCGTCGGGGAGGATCGCGGCCGAGACCTCCTCGGACTCGACGAGCGCGCGGGCCTCGTCGGCGTCGGCGGCGTCGACCGGCTCGAGCCCGTCCACGTCGGCGATCACCGACGCCGTCGCGGGCACGACCGCGACCTTGGTGTCGCCGCCGCCGAGCTTGTCGCCCAGCAGCGAGGTCAGCACGATGCCGCCGAGCACGAGCAGCAGCAGGATGCCCGTCGAGATGAGGAACGACTTGGTGCGGACCTGCGTGACGATCTCCCGCTCGGCGACCATGAGGGTGCTCTGCACGGCGCTCGGCGTCGCGGGGCGGGGGCGCGGGGTGGTGGGGGAAGTCATCGGACCGTCTCCTTCACCCGCGCACCGGCGGGCTCCTCGTCGTGGCGCTGCTCGTCGGTGACGATGTCGCGGAAGATCTCCGCGAGCCGCGGGCGCACCGGGGCGAACTGGCTGACCGGGGCGGCGTCGAGCGCGGTGCGCAGCACCCGCTGGGCCGTCGCGTCGTCGGCGTCGAACAGCGCGTAGCCGCCGTCGAACTCGACGACGCGCACCCCGGGCTCCGAGCGCAGCCAGCCCATGTCGCCCCCGGAGGTGATCTCGTAGCGCGGCTCGGAGTACCGGGCGCGCAGCGCCTCCTTCTCCCCCGCCGCGCGGATCCTGCCGCCGGCGATGACCACGACGTCGTCGCAGAGCCGCTCGACCACGTCGAGCTGGTGCGAGGAGAACAGCACCGGCACGCCCCGGGCCGCGTGCTCGGACAGCACGCCGAGCACGACGTCGACCGCCATCGGGTCGAGGCCCGAGAACGGCTCGTCGAGGATGAGGACCTCGGGCTCGTGGACCAGCGCGGCGGCGATCTGCGCGCGCTGCTGGTTGCCCAGCGACAGGTCGTCGACCGGGTCGTCCAGCCGCTCGGACAGGCCGAGCTTCTCGAGCAGCCCGCGCGCCCGCTCGGTGGCGTCCCGGCGGTCGTACCCGTGCAGCCGCGCCAGGTAGGCGATCTGCTCGAGCACCTTCATCTTCGGGTACAGCCCGCGCTCCTCCGGCATGTAGCCGAAGCCGCGGCGCTGGTCGTCCCCGAGGGGCGCGCCGTCGAGCGTCACCGTGCCCGAGTCGGCCGACAGCACGCCGAGCACGATCCGCATGGTCGTGGTCTTGCCCGCGCCGTTGCCGCCGACGAAGCCCGTGAGCTTGCCGCGCTGCACCTCGAAGCCCACGTCGTCCAGCACCAGGCGGTCCCCGAAGGACCGGTGGATGCCGTCGAGTCGCAACATGTCCGTCTCCCGTTCTCCTGCGTCGTCCGGGGTCAACGCTAGGGAGCGGGCGGCCCGGGCGCCTCAGCCCGGCGGCGGAACCTGCGCCCTCCGCCCCGCGGGGGAGGGCGCCGGGCGCGTCAGTCCGTGAACCCGTTCTGGTACGCGAACACGACGGCCTGCACGCGGTCGCGCAGGCCCAGCTTCATCAGCAGGTTCGAGACGTGGGTCTTGACCGTCGCGCGCCCCAGCACGAGCTCCGCGGCGATCTCGTCGTTGCTCATCCCCCGGGCGACGAGCCGCAGCACCTCGGTCTCGCGCTCGGTCAGCCCCGCGGCCGAGGGGCACCCGCCCTCCTGCGGGCCCCCGGGGACGCTCCGTCCCGGGGCGGAGGCGGTGCCCGCCCCGACCGCCCGGGCGATGACCGCCCGCGTGACCTCCGGCGACAGCAGGGCGTCCCCGGCGGCGACGGCACGCACCGCGTCGGCGAGCTGCTCGGGGCGGGAGTTCTTCAGCAGGAACCCCGCGGCGCCGGCCTGGAGCGACTCGAGCAGGTAGTCGTCGCGGTTGAACGTGGTGAGCACGAGCACGGCCGCGGCGACGTCCGGGTCCGCCACGATCCGGCGGGTGGCCTCGAGGCCGTCCATCTCCGGCATCTGCACGTCCATGCAGACCACGTCGGGGCGCAGCGCGCGGGCCAGCTCGACGGCCTCCCGGCCGGTGCCCGCCTCGCCGACGACCTCCAGGTCCGGCGCGGCGCCGAGGATCGTCGCGAGGCCGGCGCGCAGCAGGGCCTGGTCGTCGGCGAGCAGCACCCGCACGGGCCCCGCCGGGCCGGGTGTCCCCGCGGCCACCTGCTCGGTCATCGTGCTCCTCCCGTCCGCGGCGCGAGCGGCACCCGCGCCCGCACCAGGTACCCGCCGCGGCCCCGCGCGCCGGTCTCCAGCGTGCCGCCGTCCGCGGCGACCCGCTCCCGCATCCCGACCAGCCCGAGCCCGCCGGACGTCCCGCGACCGACCCGCCGGCCCCCGGTGCCGTCGTCCGCCACCTCGAGCTCCACGGCGGCGCCGTCGTAGCGCAGCCGGACGTCCACGCGCGCACCGGACCCGGCGTGCTTGCGGACGTTCGTGAGCGCCTCCTGGCAGATCCGGTACAGGTTGAGCGACGTCAGCGGCGGTACGCGCACCGGCTCACCGACCACCTGGTACTGCGCCTCGAGGCCGTTGTCGGTGGCCTGGCGGACCAGCTCGGGCAGCCGGTCGACGCCGAGGGAGCCCACCGCCGCCTCGCCGGTGTCCGGGGTGTCGCGCAGGGTCGTCAGCAGCCCGTGCAGCTCGTCCACCGCCTCCCGGGCGGAGTCCTCGACCTGCTCGAGGGCCTCCGCGGCGCGCCCCGGGTCCACGCCGAGCAGGGTGCGGGCGGCGGCCGCCTGCACGCCCATCATCGACACGTGGTGCGCGACGGCGTCGTGCAGCTCGCGGGCCAGCCGCAGCCGCTCGATCGCGACCGCCTGCTCCTCGACGCGGCGCTGCTCGCCCACCAGCAGGCGCCCCCGCCAGTCCGTGCGGGCGCGTTCGCGCGCGGCGTTCCACGCGTGGTCGCCGAACCACCACGCGCCGGCGAAGTACAGCACGTTGGTGAGCAGCTGGATCAGCAGGAACGCGACGAGCGGCGAGAACGCGCCGGCGTTGGAGAAGCCCTCGATGCCCTCGGGGTCGGTGACCGCCTGGAACATCGCGATGAGCAGCCAGACGAACATCGCGACGACCACGACGCCGCGCACGACGACCGCCCGGGTCCGCCGCGGGTCCCACGCGCCGACCGTGTACAGGGCCATGAACAGCGCGATGTTCGCGAACAGGGTCTCGGGGACGCGCAGCTCGCCGACCACCACGAACGCCGCGGCGACCACCCCGGCGACGGCGGCGGGCCACCGGCGGCGCACCGCGAGCGGGGCCGTCACCGCGAGCACGCACAGCACCGCGACCCAGCCCTCCGCCGGGTCGTCGTACATCCCGGCGGTGCCGCCGAGCGCGAGGCTCAGCACCCCGCCCACCAGCAGCCCGACGGCGAGCAGCGCGTCGTAGCGGCGCTGGTCGGCGGTCAGCGGCGGCCGGCGCCAGCCGGGGGCGTCGGGGTCGGCGTCGAGGTCGGCGTCGAGGTCGGGGCGCGGCACGCACCCACGGTAGCCGCAGCCCGCGGCGGGCCGCGGGCGCGCGGCCCTACGCTTGGCGGAATGGCCCACCTGCTCGGCGGCGAAGCGCTGCACCTGTCGTTCCCGACCAAGCGCGTCTTCGACGGCGTCACGGTCGGGCTGAACGAGGGCGACCGCGTCGGCGTCGTCGGGCGCAACGGGGACGGCAAGTCCTCGCTGCTGGCGCTCCTGGCGGGCCGCCTGTCCCCGGACGGCGGCCGCGTCACCGTGCGCGGCGGGGTGCGCGTGGGGGTGCTCGACCAGACCGACACGCTCGACCCGGAGCTGACCGTCGGCACGGCCGTCGTCGGGGACCGCGTCGAGCACGAGTGGGCCGGCGACGCGCGCGTCCGCGACGTCGTGCAGGGGCTCGTCGGCGACCTGCCCTGGGACAAGCGCGTCGGCGACCTGTCCGGCGGCCAGCGGCGGCGCGTCGCCCTCGCGGCGCTGCTGGCCGGCGACGACGACGTCCTCATGCTGGACGAGCCGACGAACCACCTGGACGTCGAGGCCGTCACGTGGCTCGCCCGGCACCTGAACCGCCGCTGGTCCGCGAACGCCGGCGGCCTGCTGGTCGTCACCCACGACCGCTGGTTCCTCGACGAGGTGTGCACCGCGACGTGGGAGGTGCACGACGGCGTCGTCGAGCCGTTCGAGGGCGGCTACGCGGCGTACGTGCTGCAGCGCGTCGAGCGCGACCGCATGGCGGCGGCCACCGAGGCCAAGCGGCAGAACCTCATGCGCAAGGAGCTCGCGTGGCTGCGCCGCGGCGCGCCCGCCCGCACGTCCAAGCCGCGCTTCCGGATCGAGGCCGCGAACGCGCTCATCGCCGACGTGCCGCCGCCCCGCGACACCGTCGCGCTGTCCCGCATGGCCACCGCACGGCTCGGCAAGGACGTCGTCGACATCGAGGACGTGTCGGTCTCCTACGGCGACCACGAGGTGCTGCGGCACGTGACCTGGCGGATCGCGCCCGGTGAGCGCACCGGCGTGCTCGGGGTCAACGGTGCCGGCAAGTCGACGCTGCTCGGGCTCGTCACCGGCGCCGTCGCGCCGAGCGCCGGCCGGGTCAAGCGCGGCAAGACGGTGCAGGTCGCGACGCTCACGCAGGAGCTCGCGGAGCTCGCCGACGTGGCCGACGACCGGGTCAGCGACGTCATCGGCCGGTACCGCACCACGTACGTCGCCGGCGGCAAGGAGATGACCCCCGGGCAGCTCCTGGAGCGGCTCGGGTTCACCAGCGCCCAGCTCTCGACCCCGGTCAGGGACCTGTCCGGCGGCCAGCGGCGGCGGCTCCAGCTGCTGCTGATCCTGCTGGACGAGCCGAACGTGCTGGTGCTGGACGAGCCGTCGAACGACCTCGACACCGACATGCTCGCCGCGATGGAGGACCTGCTGGACACCTGGCCCGGCACGCTGCTGGTCGTCTCCCACGACCGGTACCTGCTGGAGCGCGTCACCGACCAGCAGTACGCGGTGCTCGACGGACGGTTCCGGCACGTGCCCGGCGGCGTGGACGAGTACCTGCGGCTGCTCGAGCACCACCGCGGCGGGAACCCGGTGCAGACGGGCGCCCCGACCGAGGCGACCGGGGGCGCCCCGGCGGCGGCGGGCGGCACCGGGCTGGACGGGGCGGAGCTGCGCGCCGCGAAGAAGGAGCTCGGGGCGCTGGAGCGGCGGATCTCGAAGCTGACCGGCCAGATCGAGGCGCTCGACCGGACGATGGCGGAGCACGACCCCGCGGACTACGTCGGCCTCACCGCGCTCGGGACGGACAAGGCGGCGCTCGAGGCCGAGGTGGCCGACGTCGAGGAGCGGTGGATGGCGCTCGCGGAGGCCGTCGAGGGCTGACCCGGGCGGCGAGGTCGTCAGGTCCGGCCGAGGTCGTCAGGTGCACCGCACGACCTCGGCCCGAGGTGACGACCTCGGCACCGCGCGCGCCGGGAGGGCCACGCGGCTCACTAGGATCGACGGCATGTCCCGCATCCTCAGCGCTGTCGCCTGGCCCTACGCCAACGGCCCGCGCCACATCGGCCACGTCGCCGGCTTCGGCGTCCCCTCCGACGTGTTCAGCCGCTACATGCGCATGGCGGGCCACGACGTCCTCATGGTCTCCGGCACCGACGAGCACGGCACCCCGATCCTCGTGCAGGCCGAGCAGGAGGGCGTCACACCCCAGGAGCTCGCCGACCGGTACAACCGCGTCATCGTCGAGGACCTCACCCAGCTCGGCCTGTCGTACGACCTGTTCACCCGGACCACCACGCGCAACCACTACGCCGTCGTGCAGGAGATGTTCCGCACGGTCCACAAGAACGGGTACATGGTCGAGCAGACCACCATGGGCGCCATCAGCCCGTCGACGGGCCGCACCCTGCCCGACCGCTACATCGAGGGCACCTGCCCGATCTGCGGCTACGACGGCGCGCGCGGCGACCAGTGCGACAACTGCGGCAACCAGCTCGACGCGATCGACCTCAAGAACCCGCGCTCGCGCATCAACGGCGAGACGCCGAAGTTCGTCGAGTCGAACCACTTCTTCCTCGACCTGCCGGCGTTCGTCGACGCGCTCGGGGACTGGCTGCGCACCCGCACCGAGTGGCGGCCGAACGTCCTGAAGTTCTCGCTCAACCTGCTCGACGACGTCCGGCCCCGCGCCATGACGCGCGACATCGACTGGGGCATCCCCATCCCGCTCGAGGGCTGGGAGGACAACCCGTCCAAGCGGCTGTACGTGTGGTTCGACGCCGTCATCGGCTACCTGTCCGCGTCGATCGAGTGGGCGCGCCGGTCCGGCGACCCGGAGGCGTGGCGGCAGTTCTGGAGCGACCCCGAGTCCCTGTCGTACTACTTCATGGGCAAGGACAACATCACCTTCCACTCGCAGATCTGGCCGGCCGAGCTGCTCGGCTACGCCGGCGGCGGGTCCAAGGGCGGCGAGCCGGGCGCGTACGGCCGGCTGAACCTGCCGACCGAGGTCGTGTCGAGCGAGTTCCTCACCATGGAGGGCAAGCAGTTCTCGTCCTCCCGCGGCGTCGTCATCTACGTCCGCGACATGCTGAGCCGGTACCAGCCGGACGCGCTGCGGTACTACATCTCGACCGCCGGCCCGGAGAGCCAGGACGCCGACTTCACGTGGGCGGACTTCAAGCGCCGCACCAACGACGAGCTCGTCGCCGGCTGGGGCAACCTGGTCAACCGCACCGCCAGCATGATCCACAAGAACGTCGGAGCCATCCCGCAGCCCGGGCCGCGCACGACGGTCGACGAGGACCTGCTCGCGACGACGACCACCGCGTTCGGCCGTGTCGGCGAGCTCATCGGCACGCACCGCCACCGCGCCGCCATCGGCGAGGCCATGCGGGTGGTCCAGGAGGCCAACCGGTACATCTCCGAGACCGAGCCGTGGAAGCTGAAGAACGACCCGGAGCGCCTCGGCACCGTGCTGCACACCGCCGCGCAGGCCGTGAGCGACTGCAACACCCTGCTGTCGCCGTTCCTGCCGCACTCGGCCCAGAAGGTGCACGAGGCCCTCGGCGGCACCGGGGCGTTCTCGCCGCTGCCCCGCATCGACGAGGTGACCGACCTCGACGACCCGTCCCGGCAGTACCCGGTCATCACCGGCGACTACCGCCGCGGCGTCACGCTGCCCGCGTGGCAGCCGGCCGCGGTCGTGCCGGGGACGCCCGTCGGCAAGCCGGAGCCGGTGTTCACGAAGCTCGACGACGCCATCGTCGAGGAGGAGCTCGACCGGCTGCGGCAGGGCTGAGTGGGCCGCTCGCGCGCCGGGCGGGACCGCGGCTGGCCGGCGCTGCCGGACGCGCTCCCGGCCCCGGTCGTCGACGACCACACCCACCTGGAGTCGGTGCTCGGCTTCGAGGCGCCCCCGGGGGCCGAGCCGGCACCCACCGGGCTCGACGACCACCTCGACCGGGCCGCCGCCGTCGGGGTCACCCGCATGGTGCAGGTGGGCTGCGACCTGGACGCCGTCGCGTGGACCGACGCGGTGCTGGCCGTGGACGCCGGGGCGGCGGCCTCCGGGCCCGTGCCGCAGCGGGCCGGCCGGCGGGCGCTGCTCGGCGCGGTCGCGATCCACCCCAACGAGGCGGTGCTGCACGCCGGCGTCCACGAGGTCGCACCCGACGGCCTCGAGCCCGACCCGCAGCCCCGCCACGACGTCGGCCTCGACGACGCCCTCGCCCGCGTGGCGGACGTCGCGCGCGGCAACGACCGGGTGCGCGCCGTCGGCGAGACCGGCCTCGACTACTTCCGCGCCGGATCGCGGGGGCGGGAGGTGCAGCGCGAGGCGTTCCGCGCGCACGTCGCGCTGGCCAAGGAGCTCGGCCTCGCCCTGCAGATCCACGACCGCGACGCGCACGACGACGTCGTCGACGTCCTGCTGCGCGACGGGGCCCCCGAGCGCACCGTCTTCCACTGCTTCTCCGGCGGGCCGGCGCTCGCCGAGGCCTGCGCGCGTGAGGGCTGGTACTGCTCGTTCGCCGGCCCGCTGACCTACCCCGCGAACGAGGACCTGCGCGCCGCCCTGCGCCTGCTGCCGCTGGACCTGCTGCTGGTCGAGACCGACGCGCCCTACCTCACGCCGCACCCCCTGCGCGGCCGCCCCAACGCGCCGTACGTGATCCCGCACACCGTCCGCCGCCTCGCCGAGGAGCGCGACCTCGACCTGGCGACCACCTGCGCCACCCTCGCCACCACGGCCACCCGCGTCTACGGCGCCTGGTGAGCTGACCGCCCCCTTTCTCCCCTTCCCCTCGGAGGCTCCCAACGTCATCGGAGGGGTCCGCGCACCATCGGAGGGCTCCGCGGACACCTCCAACCCCGCGCCCGACCCTCCGAGCCCGCGCCCACACCACCCGGCACCCTCGGAGGCTCCCAACGGCATCGGAGGCAGGCGCGCGGCATCGGAGGGCTCCGCGGACACCTCCAACCCCGCGCGGACGCCTCCGAGCACTGTGGGAGCCTCCGAACGCGCGGGAGCCGGTGCGGGTGCCGGGGCGGCCGTGACGGGGCCGTCGACGCAGGCGGGGCCGCCGAGCGGGCGGGGCGGCCGGGTGGGTGGTGGCGGGGCGGGTGGCTTCCGCTGCGGGTCACGAATCGGTTACGGTCGGGGTTGCTGTACCCGGCGTGAGTCCCTCCCTCCCGCCGTCCCGACCTGCTGGAGCCGTCCGCGTGCTTGCGCCCGACCCGTCCGTGCCCTCCCGGCCGCTGCCGGCGGGGCGCACCGAGCCCCCCGCCGACGCCGTCGTGACCGGGTCCGCCGCGACGGGATCGACCCCGCACCCCGCACCGCGCGACGCGCACCCCCACCGCGTCCACGCCCACCGCGCGCACCGCTCCCGGAGGGGCCGGCTGCTGCGGATCGGGGCGCAGGGCGCCGCCCTGCTGCTGGTCGCGGGCGCGACGACGGCGTTCGCCGGGCTGCACAAGACGATCACGGTCGAGGTCGACGGCACGCCGGTCGAGGTGAGCGCGTTCGGCCGGACCGTCGCGCAGGTGCTCGCGGCGGGCGACATCGAGGTCGGCGAGCACGACATGGTCGCCCCGGCGCTCGGCGAGCCCGTGCGCGACGGGTCCCAGGTGGTCGTCCGCCACGGCCGGCAGCTCGACGTCGAGGTGGACGGCGAGCAGCGCACCGTGTGGACCACCGCGCTGACGGTCGGCGAGGCCGTCGAGGGCCTGGGCCTGCGGGAGAACGAGACCCTGCTGTCCGCCTCGCGGTCGTCGTCGCTGAGCCGCGGCGACGTGCTGCGGGTCTCGACGCAGAAGACGATCCACCTCGCGGTGGACGGCCAGGTGATCGACGGGGTGACCAGCGCCGGGACGGTGCGCGACGCCCTGCGGGAGATCGGCCTGGTGCTCAACGAGGGCGACCGCGTGTCGGTGCCGCTGGACGCCACCGCGACCGACGGGCTGGTGGTGCTGGTGACCCGCGCGGCGACCGGCGGCGAGCGCGTCGAGGAGGCCGTCCCGTTCGAGGAGCAGGAGGTCGAGGACCCGACGCTCGTGAAGGGCACCCGGGTCGTCGAGACCAAGGGCCGCGCGGGCGTCCGGACCACCACGTACTCGACGTCCACGGTCGGCGGCGCGGTCGTGGACCGGCAGGTCGTGGCGTCGGCGGTGACCGTCGAGCCCGTGACCCAGGTCGTCAAGGTCGGCACGATGGAGCTCGCGTCCGGGGTGGACATCACCGTCACGCCGGGCAGCGCGCAGGAGGTCGGCAAGCAGCTGGCCGCGGAGCGCGGGTGGGGCGACGACCAGTTCGCCTGCCTGCTGGAGCTGTGGAACAAGGAGAGCGGCTGGCGGGTCGACGCCGAGAACCGCTCGTCGGGCGCGTACGGGATCCCGCAGGCGCTGCCCGGCTCGAAGATGGCCAGCATCGCCGCCGACTGGCGCACCAACCCGTCCACGCAGATCACGTGGGGTCTGAACTACATCGCCGGCCGGTACTCGACGCCGTGCGGCGCCTGGTCGTCGTTCCAGGCCAAGGGCTGGTACTGACCCCCGCGCCCTGTCCCCCACTTGGCAGCAGATCACGAATGGGTTACGGTCGCGTGTCGCCCGTGACAGCCCGCAACCCTGGGCTCCCGGGCAGCACCGCCCCTCCGGGTCTCGGAGGGCCGACCGCCGGATCGAGGATCCGGGACCGTCGGGTGCGGCTCCTCCCTCCAGGTGCCGCCGTCGCCGCGGGCTCCTGAGCCCGGGGCACCGCCGGGCGTCGCGGACCGCGACGCACCCCGCCCCTCGTGCCCGGGACCGCCGTCGTCTGGACACACGTGACCTCCCTCCTCCGTCGCGCCCGCATGCGCCTCGCAGCCACGCCCGCCACCCTCCGCACCCGCGTCGTGTCCAACACGACGGACCCCGGGACCACGGACCAGGAGCCGACCGCCGAGCGCCGGACGCGCCGGGGTCGTGTGCGCCTCATCGGTGCCGCGACCGCCGTGGTCGTGCTGGCCACCGGCGGCATCGCCGTCGCCGACGCCCACAAGACCGTCACCCTCGACGTGGACGGCGTGAGCACCACCGTCTCCACGTTCGCGGGCAGCGTCGACGGCCTCCTCGCCGAGCAGGACCTCGAGCTCGGCGCCCGTGACACCGTCAGCCCTGCCGGGGCCCTGAGCGACGGCGTCGACGTCGTCGTCCGGCACGCCCGCCAGGTGACCGTGCAGGCGGACGGCGAGCAGGCGACGGTCTGGACGACCGCGCTGACCGCCGACGAGGCGCTCGAGATGCTCGCCACCCGCGGCGACGACGTGCGCCTCGTGGCGTCGCGCTCCACCGCGGGCGGCCGCCCCGACCTGTCGCTGGACCTCACGCTGGACGGCCCGGCCGACGTGGTCGTGGACGGCACGACCCTCACGGTCCCCGACGGCAGCACCACGGTCGCCGACGCGCTCGACCGCCTGGACGTCGAGCTCCAGCCGCTGGACCGCGTGAGCGTGCGCCACCGGGACGACCGCGTGACGGTCGTCGTGAACCGCGTGGTCGTCGAGGACGTCACCACCACGAGCGAGGTGCCGTTCGACGCCGTCGAGCAGGACGACCCGGCGCTGTACGTCGGCCAGTCGAAGGTCACCACCGCGGGCGTGCCCGGCGTGCGGACCGTCATCGAGCGGGTCACGACCGTGGACGGCAAGGAGACGGGGCGCGACCTGCTCTCCGACGAGGTCACGCAGGCGCCCGTCGCGCAGGTGACGAACGTCGGGACCACGAAGCGCCCGGTCGTCGCGGCGCCGAGCACCCCGAGCACCCCCGCGGTCGGCGGCGGCGACGCGGCCGGCCTGAACTGGGGCGCCCTCGCGGCGTGCGAGTCGGGCGGCAACCCCACCGCGGTCTCCGCGAGCGGGACGTACCACGGCCTGTACCAGTTCTCGGTCGCCACCTGGCAGGCCGTCGGTGGCGCGGGCCTGCCCTCGGAGGCCTCGGCCGACGAGCAGACCGCGCGGGCGCAGATGCTGTACAACCGCTCCGGCGCCGGCCAGTGGCCGCACTGCGGGCCGCGGCTGTTCTCCTGACGCCGCGGCGGACGGCCGCACGCCGGCCGCCCGCGCGCGGCCGGTAGGCTCGCCCGCATGTCCTCCAGCAACGGCCCCGTCGCTCCTGCGGCGGGGCCGTTGCTCGGTCCCGCGGAGATCCGCGCCCTCGCCGAGCGGGCGGGGATCCGGCCGACGAAGACCCTCGGGCAGAACTTCGTGCTCGACGGCGGCACGGTGCGCAAGATCGTGCGGCAGGCCGACGTGGTCGCGGGCGAGCGGGTCGTCGAGGTCGGCCCGGGTCTCGGCTCGCTGACGCTGGGCCTGCTGGAGGCCGGCGCGGACGTCGTCGCCGTGGAGATCGACCCGGTGCTCGCGGGCCTGCTGCCGGAGACGGTCCGGCGGCACGTCCCCGGCGCGGCCGTGGACGTCGTGGACCTCTCCGACGTCGGCCCGGACGCCGGCGCGGACGTCCGCCCCGACGGACACCCGGCGCCCCCCGCCGGTCCCGCCCCCGCCCCCTCGCTGACGGTCGTCCGCGGTGACGCCCTCGACGTCCGGGCGCTGCCGGGCCGCCCGCCCACCGCGCTGGTCGCCAACCTGCCGTACAACGTGTCCGTGCCGGTGCTGCTGACGTTCCTCGAGCGGTTCCCGACCCTGGAGCGCGTCCTGGTGATGGTGCAGGCCGAGGTCGCGGACCGGCTCGCCGCCCCGCCGGGCAGCCGCACCTACGGGGTGCCGTCGGCCAAGGCCGCCTGGTACGCCTCCGCGCGCCGCACCGCGACCGTGGGGCGCACGGTGTTCTGGCCGGTGCCCAACGTCGACTCCGCGCTGGTGCGCCTGGACCGGCGCGAGCCCCCGCCGACGTCCGCCACCCGCGAGCAGGTGTTCGCCGTCGTGGACGCGGCGTTCGCGCAGCGGCGCAAGATGCTGCGCTCCGCGCTCGCACCGCTCGCCGGGGGGTCGGGGCCCGCGGTCGCGGCCCTCGCGGCGGCGGGGGTCGACCCGCAGGCGCGCGGCGAGGCCCTGGACGTGGCCGCCCTCGCGCGCGTCGCCGAGCACCTGCCCGGCGTCTGAGCGCGACGGAGGGCGCCCGGCCCGGGGCCGACGACCCCGCGCCACCAGCGCCCGGACCTGGCACAGTGGTCCCGTGACCGACCTGCGCCTCGCCCCCCGCACCGGCCGTGAGGTCCGCGTGCGGGCGCCGGGCAAGGTCAACCTCTCGCTCCGGGTCGGCCCGCGCCGGCCGGACGGGTACCACCCGCTGTCGACCGTGTTCCAGGCCGTCTCGGTCTACGAGGACGTGGTCGCGAGCGCCGCCGACGAGCTGCGCGTCACGGTCTCCGGGCCGCAGTCGGAGCTGGTGCCCACGGACGGCAGCAACCTGGCGCTGCGGGCGGCGCGTGCCCTGGCCGACCGCACCGGCGTCTCCGACGGGGTGCACCTGCACCTGCACAAGGGCGTCCCGGTCGCCGGCGGCATGGCCGGGGGCTCCGCCGACGCGGCTGCCGCGCTGCTGGCGTGCGACGCGTTCTGGGGCACGGGCCTCGGACGGGAGGAGCTGCACGAGCTCGCCGCCGACCTCGGCTCCGACGTGCCGTTCCTGCTCATGGGCCAGACCGCCGTCGGGGCGGGCCGGGGCGACCTGCTGACCGCCGCCCTCAGCCGCGGGGAGTACCACTGGGCGTTCGGCGTCCGGGACGAGGGGCTCGCGACGCCGCGCGTGTTCGAGGAGTTCGACGCGCTCGGCGGCGGCCACCCGGGGCCGGAGCCCGACGCCGACGTCACGCTGCTGCAGGCGCTGCGGGCGGGGGACGCGCCGGCGGTCGGCGCCCTGCTGCACAACGACCTGCAGGACGCGGCCGTGGAGCTCGCGCCCGGCCTCGTGGAGACCCTCGCCGTCGCCGAGGACGCCGGGGCGCTCGGCGTGGTCGTCTCCGGGTCCGGCCCGACGGTCGCGGCGCTGGCCCGCAGCCGGCAGCACGCGCTCGTGATCGCCGCGGCGATGACCGCCGCCGGGGTCGCCGACTCGGTGCTCACCGCCTCCGGCCCCGTGCCCGGGGCGCGGGTGGTCGCCGGGTCCGACGTGCTCTGACCGGCCGTCAGCCGCGCTCGACCGAGCCGGACCCCGAGACGTCCTGCTCGACCCGCGGGTCGCCGGTGTAGCTCACGGTCCCGGAGCCGCTGATCGACACGGCGAGCCGGTCCCGCACGCTGACCTCGACGTCGCCGGAGCCCTCGACCGACACGTTCGCCTCCTCCAGCCGGAGGTCCTCCAGGTCCAGGTCGCCGGAGCCCTCGATGCTCAGGTTGGCCGCACCCGCCCGGCCGGACAGCTCGACACCGCCGGAGCCCTCGATCGTCACGTCCACCCGGTCGGCGTCCACGCCGGACGCGGACACGCTGCCCGAGCCCTCGACCAGCACCCGGAGCCGCTCACCCGTGACGTCGGCCAGCTCGACGTCGCCCGAGCCGGACACCGCCACCTCGTCGACCCGGGGCAGGACGAGCTCGTACTCGACGTCCCCGAGGCCGCCGAACGGCCGGCTGTCCGCCTCCAGGAGCAGCACGCCGTCGCGCTCGCGGACGACCAGCCGGTCCTGCGTGCGCGCGCCGGCCGTGATGGTGAGGCCGGCCCGGTCGCCGCGCCGCACGGTGAGCTCGCCACCCGTGCCGAGGTCCACGGCGTGGACGTCCCCGACCTCGACCTCCCGGGTCTCGCTCGGTCCGGCGGACGCCACGCACCCGCCGAGCGCGACCGCGGCGACCGCCCCGAGCGCCACCGCGCCGGCCGTCCGGCGCCGCACCGCCGTGCGCCCTGCCGCCGTACGCCCTGCCGCCGTACGCCCTGCTGCGCTGCGCCGTGCCGTCGTGCGCGGTGCCATCGTGCGTCTCCTCGTCCCGGGCGCGGGCCGTCCCCGCGTCGTGCTCCCGAGCCTCCCAGCCGGCCGGCCCGCCCCGCATCGGGGACCACCCGGAGCGCACCCTGAGCCGACCCCGGACGGTGAGCGCCCGCGGGTGCGGGCGGCCCTGCGTCAGAGCCGGGTGAGCCCCCGGCGCAGCCCGCGCACCGCCTGGGCGATCCGCTGCTCGTTCTCGATGAGCGCGAACCGCACGTGCCCGTCGCCGCCCGGGCCGAACCCGACTCCCGGCGAGACGGCGACGTCGCACTCGCGCACGAGCAGCTCGGCGAACTCGATCGACCCGAGGTCCCGGTACGGCTCGGGGATCCGCGCCCAGGCGAACATGGTCCCGCGCGGCCGCAGGATGTCCCACCCGATCCGGGACAGGCCGTCGACGAGGGCGTTGCGGCGGCTCTCGTAGACGGCGGACAGCTCCGCCGGGTACTCCGTCGCCTCGTTGAGCGTGACGGTCGCGGCGATCTGGATGGGCTGGAACGTGCCGTAGTCCAGGTACGACTTGAGCTTCGCGAGCGCGCCCACCACGTCGCGCCGCCCGACGAGGAACGCCACCCGCCACCCGGCCATGGAGTAGGACTTGGTCATCGAGTACAGCTCGACCGCGACCTCCGTGGCGCCGACGCACTGCATGATCGACGGCGGCGTCCAGCCGTCGAAGCTCATGTCGGCGTACGCGAGGTCGTGCACGAGGACGACGTCCCGCTCCCGCGCCCAGTCGACGAGCCGCTGCAGGTCGTGCAGCTCGACGGTGGTGGTGGTCGGGTTGTGCGGGAAGGACAGGACGACGACCCGCGGCTTCGGCCAGCCGAGGTCCCACGCCTCCATCACGCGGTCCACGTAGCCGGCGCCGTCCGTGCCGTCACCGATCGGCACCTGGCGGGCGTCGGCGCCGGCGAAGTACGGGCCCCAGATGTGGATGGGGTACGACGGGGTCGGCACCAGCGCCGCGTCGCCGGGCTGCAGCAGCACCCACATGAGGTGGCTGAACCCCTCCTTGGCCCCGATGGTCGAGATCACCTCGGTCTCCGGGTCGAGGGTCACGCCGAACCGGCGCAGGTAGTGGTCGGCGACCGCCTGGCGGAGCTTGGGGATGCCGCGGGACGCGGAGTACCGGTGGTTGCGGGTGTTCTGCGCCGCCTCGGCGAGCTTGTCGACCGCGAGCTGCGGGCTCGGCAGGTCGGGGTTGCCGAAGCCCAGGTCCACCACGTCCCGGCCGGCGCGCCGCGCCTCGACCTTGAGCGTGTCGATGATCGTGAACACGTACGGCGGCAGGCCCGGGATGCGTCGGAACTCCATGGCCCGACGCTAGCCCCCGACCGCCGCGGCGCTAGTGACGCTCGCCGGAGTGCGGGCCGTGCTTGGCGTGCCCGGCGTGCTCCGCGCGCTCCCGGGCGGCAACGCGCAGCCGGCGCTCGATCTCCTTGGCGACCTCGGCGGCGGTCATGCCGTCGGTGAGCGTGCGGAGGGTCGAGACGGACTCGTAGACCTCCCGGCGCTCGCGCATGATGTCGATCCACCGCTGCCGGGGGTTGCCCATCAGCAGCGGCCGGGAGTCGTCGAGCCCGACGCGGGGCGCCGCGTACTCGATGCTGACGTCGAGGAACACCACGATGCCGCCGCCCGCGACGTACGCGGCGAGCTCCTCCTGGGTGTCCTGGCGCAGCGGTGCGCCGCCGCCGAGGGCGAGGACGCCCCGGTGCTCGGCGAGGGCGGCCTCGACGGCCTCGTGCTCGCGCTGGCGGAACGCGTCCTCGCCCTCGGCGAGGAAGATGTCGGCGATGGTGACGCCGGCCCGCTGCTCGACGTCGTCGTCGGTGTCGCGCAGCTCGACCGACCAGCGCCGGGCGAGCGCCTGCCCGACGGAGGTCTTGCCGGACCCCATCGGGCCGCAGAGCACCAGGAGCGGGCCGTGCTCGGGCAGCGGGGGCTGTGCGGCGGCGTGCGGGGCGGGGCGGGGCTGCATGACGCGGTCCTCCAGGGGTACGGCGACGCGGCGGTCGGTGCCGCGGTGCGTCGCGGATCGTACCAAGTGGTTCATACTGCACCTCGCGGCTCTCCGACCTGCGGACGGCCGCGCGTGCTCGCAGGGGGCACGCGGGACGACGACCGGAGATCCGCCATGCCCGAGACGACCGCGACCACCGCGCCCACCGACGGCCCCGGCGGCCCCGGCGGCCCCGGCGGCGCCCGCCGCGGCACGGCGCGCACCGCCGTGGCACGCCGCGACCCCGAGGGCACCCGCCGCGAGATCCTCGAGGCGGCCATCGAGGAGTTCTCGACGCACGGCCTGATGGGCGGGCGGGTGGACGCCATCGCGGAGCGCACCCGCTCCACGAAGCGGATGATCTACTACTACTTCCGCAGCAAGGAGCAGCTCTACGCCGAGGCGCTCCTCGAGTCCTACCGGCGCATCCGGGCCACGGAGGTCGGGCTGCACCTCGACGAGCGGGACCCGGCCGAGGCGCTGCGGCTGCTGGTCCGCTCGAACGTGCAGCACCACGAGCAGAACCCGGCGTTCGTGCGGCTGGTGGTGTTCGAGAACCTGCTCGAGGCCGGGGCGATCCACCTGATGTCCGACGAGGTGCGTGCCGCGAACCGCTCGGCGGTGACGATCATCGAGGACATCCTGCGGCGCGGGCGCGAGCAGGGCGTGTTCCGGGCGGGACCGGACGCCCCGACGGCGCTCGACGTGCAGGAGGTCATCTCGGGCCTGGCGTTCCAGCGCGTGTCGAACCGCTCGACGTTCCGGGAGCTGTTCGGCCGGGACATGCTGGGCGAGCAGGAGTCGGTGCACGTCCGGGCGATGATCGAGGACGTGGTGCTGCGCTTCGTGCTGGCGGACCCGGCGGACGCCGCCTGACCCGGGGACGGCCCGGGCCCGGTCCGCGACGACCGGGCCCGGACCGCGCTCAGGCCGCGGCCGGCTGCCGGACCGCGAACGCCGCGACCGCGGCGGAGACGAGCGACCCGACGAGCAGGTAGGTCGCCACCGGCCACCACCGCCCGTGCGCCGCCTCGAGCATGGCCGTGGCCAGGAACGGCGTGAAGCCGCCGGCGACGGCCGAGGCCACCTGGTAGCCGACCCCGGCCCCGGTGTTCTGGTGCGCGGCGCCGAACATCTGGGTGATGAGCGGCTGCTGCACCGAGACCGCCATGTCGTGGGCGACGTTGATGAGCAGGATCGCCACGATCGCGATCGCGACGATCGACCGGGACTCCAGGGCGAAGAAGAACGGGAACGCGCACACCGCGGCGACCAGCGAGCCGACCACGTAGTTGCGCCGCCAGCCGCCCCGGTCGGACAGGTACGCGAACGCCGGGATCGACACGATGCCGAGCGCGCCCACCAGCGCCGCGACGTTGACGAGCTGCTCGCGCGGCATCCCCAGGTGCGTGTCGGCGTACGCCACCGCGAACGTCGTGACGATGTACATCGTGAGCAGCTCGACGAGCCGCAGGCCGATGATCTCGAGGAACGCCCGGGGGTTCTGCCGGATCGCCGCCCGCACGCCGCCCGCCGCCGCGGAGCTCGCCGCCTGCGGCTCCTTGGGGCGCTCGACGACGCCCGACCGGATCCACAGCCCGACCGCGATCAGCACGATCGAGGACCAGAACGGCACCCGCCAGCCCCACACCTCGAACTGGTCGCCGGTGAGGTAGCTCATGCCGGAGACGGCGGTCGAGGCGGTGACGAGGCCGACGGCGTAGCCGATCTGCACGCCCGAGGAGTAGAACGCCCGCCGGCCCGCGGGGGCGTGCCGGACGGCGAGCAGGGCGGCCCCGCCCCACTCGCCGCCGACCGCGAACCCCTGCACGGACCGCAGCAGGGTGAGCAGCACCGGCGACCACCAGCCGATCTGGTCGAACGTCGGCAGGAACCCGACGAGCCCGGTGCACGCGCCCATGACGGTCATCGTCACGATCAGCACGCGCTTCTGGCCGACCCGGTCGCCCATGCGCCCGAAGAACAGCCCGCCCAGCGGCCGGAACAGGAACCCGATGCCGAGCGTCGCGAACGACGCCAGCAGGTTCATGGTCGGGCTGTCGAAGGCGTAGAAGTGCTTGTTGAAGACCGTGGCGGCGACCAGCCCGAAGATCAGGAAGTCGTACCACTCGATGACGGCACCGACGAACGCGCTGACAGCGGCGCGACGGGCCTGGCGGGGGGTGACGTCGGCCGGCAGGCCCGTCGTTCCGAGCGCGGTCATGGTGGGGATCTCCTGGTCGGGTGCGGCCGCCCTCAGGCGGCGACGACCGCGGGACGGGACTCGGCGGCCACGGACCGGGGGAACACCCGGCGGTGCCGCATCAGCACCAGGACGCCGAGCAGGACCGAGGCTACCGAGACGACGAGGCCGACCCACACGACGTTCGTGTAGCCGGACGCCTTGGTGGCGGCGCCGTCGACGAGCCAGCCGGACAGGTACGGCAGCACGAAGGCGGCGAGGCCGGACGCGAGGCCGATCATCGAGGTGACGACGCCCTTGCGGACCGGGAAGAACTCGGCCAGCACGACGACGGTCAGCTGGAACAGGCCGCCGGCGGCGAAGTAGCCGATGGCGAACGCGAGGAACGGGTACAGCGTGGCGTTCTGCACCGTGACCATCAGCAGGTACGCGAGCGCCGCCGCCACCGGGTTGACGATGAGGAACGTCACCGGGCGGAACTTCTTGGCGACCAGGCTCGCGGTGATGAACACGCCCGCGAACGACCCGATGGCGTACCAGGAGATGAGGCCGCGGGCGGAGCCCTCGCTCATGCCGGCCATGTACTGCCCGGCGGACGGCAGCGAGTTCTGCGCGAGCCAGAACATCGACGTCGCGGTGAAGCCGAACAGGACGAGCGCGATGCCCTCGACGCCGAGCTTGGCCCCGGTGTCGCCGGCGCTCTCGGCGTTGGCCTCGATGCGGGCCTTCTGCTCGGCGGCCAGCGCCTTGTAGTCCGGGAACGGCACGCGCAGCATGACGACGAACACCACGACGAGCACGACGGCCGCCCCGATGAACGGCAGGCCCCAGAAGTGCCCGGAGGCGGCGAGCCACGTGATGATGAGCGGCAGCACGAGCTGACCGGCGGCGATGGCGGCCTTGACGAGCATGTTCGCGGAGCCGGCCTTGTCCGGGTAGGACTCCATGAGCGTCGGGTAGGTGCCGACGTCCATGATCGCGTTGGCGAGGCCGAACCAGACGGCGAGCGCGAAGCCGACCTGCCACGTCGGGCTGACGAGCATGCCCACCATGAACAGCGTGTACATGCCGAGCGACGTCAGCACCATGAAGCGGCGGCCGACGCGGTCGGACAGGAACCCGGCGAACGACGGGCCGATGATCTTGCCGATGCCGATGCCGGAGATGGCCATCAGCACGTTGCCCTCGGTCGAGCCCCACTGCTCCTGCAGGTGCGCGGAGTTCTGGGACATGATGATGACGGCCATGCCGTAGAGGAAGAAGTACAGGTACACGGACCCCGCGGTGGGGGCGTAGCGGTTCTTCATGTCGAGCCTTTCGAGCGACGCTGCTGCAGAAGGGCACGCGCCGGGGGGTCGGCGCCCCGAGGGGGCGGTCGGCTGAGGAGCTCAGTCGTAGGTACTCACTCGGTAGTACATAATCGGTCCTCCCCCGGCCCGCGGCAGGGCCCTAGGTCCCGAGTTTGAGCGCGGCGTCACAAAGTCACCCGCGACGGGCGTCTACCCCCATCCGCAGCGCCCTGACCTGCGACATCGCCCATCGAGCACGCGTGCGGGGACGTTGGTCCCTGGCACCTCACGGCCGGGGTGCGAGGCTGTCCACGAGTTTGTACGAACTAGTGAGTACGACGACGCCGTCGTTCCGCGCCGTCGGCCCACGCCATCGAGGAGGATGCCCGTGCTCGACCACAAGCCCGCCACCGACGAGGAGTTCCAGCAGTACCTGCGCGAGATCCGCGAGCTGGCCGAGGGCCCGTTCGACGAGATGCAGAAGGAGATCGAGCACACCAACGTCTTCCCGGACGAGTTCTTCGAGCTCGGCAAGAAGCACAACCTCTACCGGTTCTACCTGCCGGAGCAGTACGGCGGCTGGGGCCTGACGACCAAGCAGATCTTCCAGGTCCAGGAGGAGTTCTCCCGCGGGCCCGGCGGCATGCGGATGCACCTGCACCACGCGGCCGGCCTCAACTGGCGGATCATGGACGACTTCGGCCAGGAGGAGCTCAAGACCTGGGCGATGCCGCGGTTCGCGGACAAGACGCTGTACATCAACTTCGCGCTCACCGAGGCCGAGGCCGGCTCCGGCGCCGACATCAAGACCTCCGCGGTGCGCGACGGCGACGACTGGGTCATCAACGGCGAGAAGACCCTCATCTCCCACACCGACTGCTCCGACGGCACCTACCTCATCACGCTCACGAACCCCGAGGCCGACAAGGACCACCGCCTCACCGCGTTCTTCGTCCCGACCGACACCCCCGGGTACGAGATCGTCGAGATGGAGCACATGATGGGCTGCCGCGGCGCCGGTCACGCCGGCCTGCGGTTCACCGACTGCCGCGTGCCCGACAGGTACCGCCTCGGCGAGGTCGGCGAGGGCTACCACGTCGCGATGTTCTCGCTCGGCCTGTCCCGCGCCCACATCGCCGACTCCAACCTCGGCATGGCCCAGCGGATGCTCGAGATCTCCGTCGCCCGCGCCAAGGACCGCGTCACGTTCGGCAAGGTGCTGGCCAGCCGCCAGGAGATCCAGCACATGATCGCCGAGTCCGGCACGCACATCTACGCGCTGCGCCAGATGGTCCACGACACCGCCGACCGCTACGACCGCGGCGAGGAGGCCGACACCCACGCGGCCATGTGCAAGCTGTTCTCGATCCGCACCGTCAAGCTCGTCTCGGACAACATGCTCGAGATCCTCGGCGGCATCGGCTACTTCGAGAACTGCGAGTACGGACCCGTCGAGCGCCTGTACCGCGACTGCCGCGCGATGTGGCTCGAGGAGGGCCCTCCCACGGTCCAGCGCATCACCGCGGCGCGCGGGCTGATCGCCACCGGCGGCGACACCTTCTGACGGGCGGGGGGAACCGGACGATGAAGCCGCTCGCAGGTCTGCGCGTCGTCGACATGACGGCGTTCCTGGCCGCCCCCACCACCCAGCGCGTGCTGGGCGAGTGGGGGGCGGACGTGATCAAGGTCGAGCCGCCGCGGGGCGACCCCGGCCGCACCCAGGGCACCGTCTTCGGCACGCCGTGCACGGACGACGAGAACCCCGGGTTCGACATGGCGAACATGAACAAGCGGTTCGTCACGGTCGACCTGCGCACGCCCGGCGGGCGCGAGGTCATGGACCGGCTGCTGGCGGACGCCGACGTGTTCGTGACCAGCACGCGGGTCCGCTCCCTGGCGAAGCTGGGGTACGACTTCGACACGCTGCACGCCCGGTTCCCCCGCCTCGTCATGGCCCAGGTGCTCGGCTTCGGCGCCGAGGGGCCGCTCAAGGACGCCGCCGGCTTCGACATGACCACCTACATGTCGCGCGGCGGGGTCCTCGCCACCACCCGGGACCGCGAGGGCACCGCGATGCTGCCGCCGTCGGGGTACGGGGACTTCCAGGTCTCGTTCGTGCTCGCCGCCGGCATCCTGGCCGCGCTGCTGCAGCGGGACCGCACCGGCCAGGGCGACTACGTCACGGCCAGCCTGCTGCACTCCGGGGTGTTCATGCTCAACCAGGCGATGATCGCGGCGCAGTACGGCGCCGAGTACCCCAAGGCGCGGCGGGCCGTCACCAACCCGTTCAACAACACCTACCTCGGCTCGGACGGCGGCCTCATGGCCCTGTGCGTCGCGGAGTACGACCGGGACTACGACGCCGTCATGCGCGTGGTCGGCCGCGAGGACCTGGTCGGCGACCCGGTGCTCGGGGTGTGCGCGGACATGAACGCCGCCGGGCGCAACGCCGAGGTCGTCGACGCGCTCGACGCCGCGTTCGCCCGCCGGCCCGCGGCCGACTGGCTGGCCGCCTTCGGCGCGCTGGACCTCCCGATCGCCCCCTGCCAGCTCCCCCGGGACGTCTACGACGACCCGCAGGCGCAGGCCAACGACGTGCTGCGGACCGTGACCTACCCCAACGGCGCGCAGCGGATGCTGCCGACCAACCCGGTGCGGTTCGCCAGCCAGGGCCACCCCGAGCTCACGCTGTCGCGGCCGCAGGGCGCGGACACGCAGGCCGTGCTCGCCGAGCTCGGCTACACCCCCGCGCAGGTCGCCGACCTGCTGGCCGCCGGCGCCGTGCACGGTCCGGCCGCGCCGTCCGCACCCGCGGCACCGGTGGCGCCCGCGGCACCCGCCGCGCCGGCGCCCGCCGCCCCCTGACCGTCCCCGTCCCCCGCGCCCCCGCGTCCCCTCGTCCCCCACCCCGCCGTGCCGGCGGGCAGCAAAGGAGCACACCCGTGGCCCTCATCCTCACCGAGGAGCAGTCCGAGCTCGTCGCGATGGTCCGTGAGTTCGTCCAGAAGGAGGTCGCGCCGCACATCGGCGCCGCCGACAAGGCCGGCGAGCTGCCGCCCGGGTTCTTCGGGCCCGCGTTCGAGATGGGCCTGCACATGCTCGAGATCCCCGAGGAGTTCGGAGGCGGCGGCCTGGACTTCGCGACCACCGCGATGGTGTTCGAGGAGCTCGGCAAGGTCGACGCCGGCTACGCGATCACCCTGGTGTCGACGTTCGTCGCGCTGCGCAACGTCATCCTCGCCGGCACGCCGGAGCAGGCCCAGCTGTTCGCCGACCTGGTGGCCCCGGGCGGCCTCGGCGCGTTCGTGCTGTCCGAGCCCGGCGCCGGGTCGGACGCCGCCGCGATCCGCACCACCGCGGTGCGGGACGGCGACGAGTACGTGCTCAACGGCACCAAGACCTGGATCACCAACGGCGGCATCGCGAAGGTCTACGCCGTGCTCGCCAAGACCGACCCGGCCGCCGGCCACCGCGGCATCTCGTGCTTCATCGTCGAGACCGACCGGCCCGGTGTCTCCTGGGGCACCCACGAGGACAAGTGCGGCCTGCGCACGTCCAACACCTGCGACGTCGTCTTCGACGAGGTGCGCGTCCCGGCCGACCACCGCGTCGGCGCCGAGGGCGAGGGCTTCCGGATCGCCATGCGCGGCCTGGACTTCTCGCGCGCGTTCATGGCGACGATCTGCGTCGGCATGATGCAGCGCGCCCTGGACGAGGCCGTCGCCTACGCGAGGCAGCGCGAGCAGTTCGGGCAGCCGATCATCGAGTTCCAGCTCGTCCAGAAGCTGCTCGCCGACATGGCCGCGCAGACCGAGGCCGCCCGCTGCCTCGTGCACAACACGATGCGCCTCATGGACGCCGGCCTCCCCGTCACCAAGGAGGGGGCCATCACCAAGATGCTCGTCTCCGACATGCTGCAGGACGTCGTCAGCAAGGCGATCCAGGTGCTCGGCGGCAACGGGTACACCAAGGAGTACCCGGTCGAGAAGATCTTCCGGGACGCCAAGGTCTTCCAGATCATGGAGGGCACCAACGAGATCCAGGCCCTGGTCATCGGCCGGGCGCTGGCGCGCGAGTCGGCCTGATGGACGAGGAGGTCTTCGACGCGATCGTCGTCGGCGGGGGCTTCGCGGGCCTCGCCGCGACCTACCGGCTGGCGCAGGCCGGCCGCTCCGTCCTGCTGGTCGAGCGCGGCGCCACGTGCGGCTCCAAGAACCTCACCGGCGGCCGCCTCTACACCTACGCGCTGCAGGCGCTGCTCGGCGACGACTGGCGCGAGGCCCCCCTCCAGCGCCGGGTCACCCGCGAGATCATCTCGCTGCTGACCGAGCAGGACGCGGTGAACATCGACACCACGCTCGGCTCCGCGCCCGAGGAGTCGTACACCGTCCTCGCCACGCCGCTGCTGGAGTGGCTGGCCGCCCGGTGCGAGGAGGCCGGCGCGATGGTCGTCACCGCCACCACCGTCGAGGGCCTGCTGGTCCGCGACGGCGTGGTCCGGGGCGTGAAGGCCGGCGAGGACGAGCTCGAGGCGCGCGTCGTCATCGACTGCGAGGGCATCAACCCGCTGCTGCTGGAGCGCGCCGGCCTGATCCGGCCGCTCGACCCGCACGCCGTGGCGGTCGGCGCCAAGTACGTCTACCGGTACGGCTCCGGCGAGGAGGTCGACCGCATCTTCGGCGTCCGGCCCGGCGAGGGCGCCGCGGTGCTCGGCATGGGCGCGGTCACCCGCGGGGTGTTCGGCGGCGTGTTCTGCTACTCCAACGCCGACTCGGTGTCGCTGGGCCTGGTGCTCGACTCCGTCGCGTGGAAGGAGTCCGGGCACTCGCTGCTCGACACCGCCGAGGCGCTGCACGAGCACCCGGCGATCGGCCGCTACGTCGCCGGCGGGGAGCTCGTCGAGTACGGCGCCCACCTGGTCTACGAGGGCGGGTACGACACGCTGCCCGAGCTGTCCGGCGCCGGCTGGCTGGTCTGCGGCGACGCGGCAGGGCTGTGCCTCAACCGCGGCTTCACGATCCGCGGCATGGACTACGCGGTCATGAGCGGGATCGCGGCCGCGGACGCCGTGACCGGGGCGCTGGACGCCGCGGCCGGCACCGGGCCGCTGGGCGCCGCCGCGCTGTCCGGGTACCGCGAGCGCCTGGAGGCCGGGCTGCTGCGCGACTTCCGGGCGACGCGGGGCGCGCACGACTGGATGGCCGCGACGACCGACCTGTTCACCGTCTACCCGCAGCTCGCCGTCGACGCGATGACCGGGCTGTACCACGTGGGCCCCGAGCCGCTGACGCCCGTCGCGTCGACGCTGTGGCGCGCCGCCCGCCAGATCAAGAAGCCGGTGCGGACCGCCCGCACCCTGCTGAAGGGAGTGCGGACGCTGTGACCCGCCCCGTCGACGTGCTGCTCGCGGCCACCCGGTTCGAGACCGACGAGCACCACCCGCACATCGTCATCGACCCCGTCGCGTGCCGCACCTGCCCCTCGGACCGCGCCTGCGCGACGTCCTGCCCGGCGCAGCGCTACGCCTGGGACGACGCGGCCGACGTCATGTCGTTCGACCACGTCGGCTGCCTGGAGTGCGGCAGCTGCCGGCTGGTGTGCGACCGGCTGCGCACCGGGGCGCCGGGCTACTCCTGGGACTACCCGGCCGCCGGCGCCGGCGTCTCCTACCGGCAGGGCTGAGGCGGTGGGGCACCAGGGCGCGCCGGGGCGGGCCGTCCCGCGCGGCGTGCGCGGGACGGCCGTCGTGAGCCCCGCCCGGCGGGCGGAGCTGCGGCGCGCGGGGCTGTGGGGCGACGCGTCGCTCGACGACTACTGGCGGCTGTCCGTGCTCGCCGGGCCCGAGCAGGAGGCCGTCGTCGACTCGCGCGGCGCCCGGCTCACCTACGCCGAGGTGGACGACCGCGCCGCCCGCATCGCCACCTGGCTGAGCGGGCACGGCGTCGGCCGGGGCGACGTGGTCTCGGTCCAGCTGCCGAGCTGGGCCGAGATGGTCTGCGTGAACGCGGCCTGCCTGCGCATCGGCGCGGTCGTCAACCCCGTGCTCACCGCGTACCGCGAGACCGAGCTGCGCGAGGTGCTCACCCGCAGCCGGTCGCGCGCGCTGCTCGTCCCGACCCGGTTCCGGGGGGCCGACCTCGAGCCCGTCGCCGCGCGGCTCGCCGCCGAGCTGGACCACCTGGTCGCCGTCGCCGCCGTCCCGCACAACGGCCGGCCCGCGACAGCGGTGCCCGACCTGGCGGACGTCGTCGCGACCCACGAGCCGCTGCCCGAGGACCTGCGGCGGCCGGGGCGCGGCGAGGACGTGGCCGCCGTGCTGTTCACCTCGGGGTCGGAGGCCCGGCCCAAGGGCGTGCTGCTGTCCCACGACAACGTGCTGTCCGGGGAGCGGGGGTTCGCGCGCATGCTCGGCGTCGGCCACGGCGACCGGGTGCTCATGCCCGCGCCGCTCGGCCACGCGACCGGGTACCTGCACGGCCTCACGCTGCCGTACCTGGTGGGCGGCACCGCGCTGCTGCTCGACGTGCCGACCGGGCCGTCCGCGGTCGCGATGGCCCGCGCCGAGGGCGCCACGTGCGGCATGGCCGCGGCCAGCGTCGTGCGGTGCATGCTCGACTCGTGCGACCCGGGCGAGCGCGTCGCGGAGCACCTGCGGTTCCTGTGCTGCGGCGGCTCCCCCGTGCCGCGGTCGCTCGCCCGCGAGGCGCTCGACCACGGGGTCCGGCTGCTCAGCGTCTACGGGTCCACCGAGAGCGCCCCGCACACCCTCACCACCCCCGCCGACGACCTCGAGCGGGTGCTCACCACCGACGGCCGCCCCGTGCCCGGCGTCGAGGTGCGCGTCGTCGACCCGGTGACCCGCGAGCCGCTGCCGGTCGGTGAGGTCGGCGAGGCGGCGTCCCGCGGCCCGCAGGTGTTCTGCGGCTACCTGGACGACCCCGCGCTCACCGCCGCGGTGCTCGACGCCGACGGCTGGTACTACTCCGGCGACCTCGCCCGGCTCGACGCCGACGGCTACCTCCGCATCGTCGGCCGGGCCAAGGACGTCATCATCCGCGGCGGCGAGAACATCTCCGCCGCGGAGGTCGAGCAGGTGCTCCGGGAGTGCCCCGGGGTGCGCGACGCCGCGGCCGTGGCGATGCCCGACCGCCGGCTCGGCGAGTGCGTGTGCGCGTACCTCGTGCTCGAGCCCGGGGTGCCCGCCCCGGACGTCCCGGCGCTGCGCGAGCAGTTCCTGGCGCGCGGCCTGGCCAAGTACAAGATCCCCGCGCACGTCGAGGTGGTCGACGCCCTGCCGCTGTCCCCCGCCGGGAAGGTGCGCAAGGACGTGCTGCGCGAGCGCGCCGCGGCCCTCGTCCCCGTCGGCTGACACCGCCTCCGCGAACGGCAGTACCCGAGAGAAGGAAGAAGAGATGCAGATCGCAGTCCTGGTCAAGCAGGTGCCCGACGACCTCGCCGGCGCGCGCCTGACCGCGGCCGGCGTGCTCGACCGGGCCGCCGGTCCCGCGACCACCGACCCCGTGGACCGCAACGCCCTCGAGGCCGCCGTCGCGCTGGCGGAGGCCGCCGGGGACAGCACCGTGACGGTCGTCGCGATGGGTCCGGCGTCCGCCAAGGCGGTGCTCAAGGAGTGCGTGAGCGTCGGCGCGACCGCCGGTGTCCACGTCAGCGACGAGGGCCTGGCCGGCTCCGACGCGCTCGCGACCGCGCGGGTGCTCGCCGCCGCCGTGCGCCGCCTCGGCCCGGTCGACCTGGTCCTCGCCGGCGCGCGGTCGTTCGACGGCGCCACCGCCGCGGTGCCCGCCATGGTCGCCGAGCTGCTGGACCTGCCGCAGGTCACGACCGTCACCGCGATCGAGGCCGAGCCCGGCGCGCTGGTCTGCACCCAGGTGCTCGAGGACGGGCACGCCCGCGTGCGGCTGCCGCTGCCCGGTGTCGTGTCGGTCGACGAGTACGTGAACACCCCGCGGTACCCGTCCGTGCGCTCCAAGCTCGCCGCCAACAAGGCGGTGTTCGAGGTGCTGACCGCCGCGGACCTCGGCGTCACCGAGGTCGGCCCCGACGCCGCCCGCGCGGTCGTCGTCGCCACCGCGGAGCCGCCCGCCCGGGAGCCCGGGCAGCGCATCCAGGGCACCGACGCCCGGGACACCGCCGAGAAGCTGGTCGCCGCGCTCGCCGGCGCCGGCGCCCTGTGAGGAGGACGAGATGAGCTGCACCCTGTGGGTCCTGGTCGAGTCGGAGCGCGGCGTCGCCGCCGACGCGAGCCTGGCCGTCGTGACCGAGGCGCGCCGCCTGGCGGACGCGTGCGGCGGCACCGTGACCGCGGTGGCCGTCGGCGAGGACCTGGACGACGTCGTCGCCCGGGCCGGCGCCGCGGGCGCGCACACCGTCCGCCGCGTGTCCGGCGGCTACGCCGACTACGCCACCGAGCCGTGGACGGCGGCGCTGCACACCCTGCTGACCACGCACGCCCCGACCGCGCTGCTGGTCGCCGCGACCACCCGCGGGGCGGACGTCGCCCCCCGGCTCGCCGCGCGCCTCGGCACGGGCCTGGTCACGGACTGCGTGGCGCTCGAGTGCACCGGTGACGGACTGCTGGGCGTCAAGACCGTGCTCGGCGGCGCGGCCGTCACCCGCAGCCGGGTGCGGGACGCCGTCGCCGTGCTCACCGTCCGCCCGGGCGTCCTGCCGCCCGCCGCCACCGACGGGACCGCTGCCGAGGTCGTCGTCGAGGACCTCCCGGCCGCCCCCTCGCGCACCACGCTCGTGGAGCGTGTGCCCGCGGAGGACACCGGCGAGGTCGCGCTCGAGGACGCCCGCATCATCGTCTCCGGCGGCCGCGCGATGGGCGGGGCCGACGGGTTCGGCGTGCTGCGCGAGCTCGCGACGGCACTCGGCCCCACCGCGGCCGTCGGCGCCTCCCGGCCCGCAGCGGACTCCGGCTGGGTGCCCGTCTCCCTCGAGATCGGGGTCTCCGGCAAGAAGGTCGCCCCCGACCTGTACCTGGCCTGCGGGATCTCCGGCGCCAGCCAGCACCTCGCCGGCATGTCCGGCTCCCGCACCGTCGTCGCGATCAACAAGGACCCGGAGGCGCCGATCTTCGGCGTCGCGGACTTCGGCGTCGTCGGCGACCTGTTCGAGATCGTGCCCGCGCTGACCGAGGCGGTGCGCGCGCACCGGGGATGACGCGTCCCGCACGCGGAGCGGCCCCGTCACCCCGGAGGGCGACGGGGCCGCCCTGCATCCGCGCCCGCTCCCCCCGCCGGCTCGTCGACTCGTCGAGAGGGCAGTAGATGGGGGTTCGAGTCCACGAACGCCCCATCTACTGCCCTCTCGACGACGGCGGACGCGGCTGGACCGCGCGGACGCGGGTGGCCGGGTGGTCGCGGGCCGGCGCCGCGGTCAGCGCGGTGCGGTCAGCGCGGTGCGGTCAGCGGGGTGCGAGGACGCCGCGGGCCTCGAGCGTCAGGAGCACGTCGCGGCCGCCCGCCGTGGCGTCGATGATCTTCGCGCCGCCCGACGAGTCGCCGACGTCGAGCACGTCCACGTCCGTCCCGCGGAACGCGCCGGCCAGCTCGCCGTGGCTCGTGCGGTCGCCGCGCATGCCCAGGCACACGTAGGTCGCCGCACCCTCGAGCCGGCGCCGGGACCCGTCGGGGTCCTCCACCTCGACCCAGCCGTCGCCGACCTCCGTCAGCGACGTGCGCGTCAGCACCGTCACGTCGTGCCGGTCGAGCATCTCCCGCATCTGCATCGCGGTGATGAGGTCGAGGTCGCCGGCGACCCGGTCGAGCCGCTCGACGAGCGTGACCTCGGCGCCCGCGGCGACGCAGGCCTCCACGACGTCCAGGCCCACCGCACCGGCACCGACCACGACGACCGGCTTCCCGGCGAGCGCGGGGAGGTCGTCGACGCCGGCCGTGGCGCCGAGGATCGAGAAGACCTGCGTCCCCGGGACGTCCACGCGGTCGAGCAGGCCGGGGACGGGCGGCAGCAGCGGCTGCGAGCCGGTCGCGTTCACCACGACGTCGGGCGCCAGCTCGCGCACCAGGTCGACGGTCGCCGGCGTCGCGGTGCGGATCTCCACGCCGGCGCGCGCGGCCCGCCGCACGAGGTGGTCGAGGAACGTGGCGATGCGGCGCTTCGCGGGCAGCCGGACGGCCTCCCCGACCACGCCGCCGACGACGTCCCGGGCCTCGAGCAGCACCACGTCGCACCCGACCTCCGCGGCCGTGCACGCCGCCTCGAGCCCGCCGACGCCGCCGCCGACCACGACCACGCGCGTCGGGGCGGTCACCCGGCGACGCAGGTAGTCCTCGTGCCCGACGATGTCCGGGTTCACGGTGCAGCGGATCGGGCGGTCCAGCCGGATGCGGTGGTCAGCGCAACCGATGTTGCAGGAGATGCAGTCGAGGATGCGGTCCGCGCACCCGGTCGCGACCTTGCGCACCCACCACGGCTCGGCGATGAGCCCCCGGCCGATCGCCACCAGGTCGGTGTCGCCCTCCGCGACGACGCGCTCGGCGACCGCGGGGTCGCGGTAGTTGCCGCTGGAGATCGTCGGCCTGCCGAACTCCTCGCGGAACACGCGTGCCATGCCGGCGCGCCAGCCGTCCGGGAGGTCCATGCGGTCGATCTGGTACTGCAGGTTGCCGGCGAGCGCCGCGGACACGTCGATGACGTCGACCTCGTCGACCAGGTGGCGCATCAGCTCGACCGAGTCGGCCACGGTGTTGCCGCCCGCGACCAGCTCGTCGGCGCTGATCCGCAGCATCACGGGATACGTGGGGCCGACGGCGGCGCGGACCGCCTCGAGGGTCTCCCGGACGAGCCGGGCGCGGTTCTCGGGGGTGCCGCCGTAGGCGTCGGTGCGGTGGTTGTACAGCGGCGACAGGAACTGGCAGAGCAGGTACGAGTGCCCGGCGTGCAGCTCGACGGCGTCGAACCCGGCGCGCTTGGCCCGCAGCGCCGCGGCGGCGTACTGCGCGGGCACCTCGGCGATCTGCTCGGGCGTCATCGGCACGGGGACCGGTCCGCCGGGCTTGGACGGGACGTCGGAGGCCGACAGCGCGGGCACCCCGGTCCGTGCGGGGCTCGCGGAGGCACCCGCGTGGTTGAGCTGGATCGCGGCCTTCGCGCCGTGCCGGTGCAGGCGCTCGGTCAGCTCCCACAGCCGCGGGACGTAGCGGTCGTGGTCGATGCGGAGCTGGGTGGTGCCGTTCGACCCGGCGGGGAAGGCCACGCAGATGTTCTCGACGATGATCAGGCCGGTGCCGCCGCGGGCGCGCTGCTCGTAGTAGTCGAGCTGGGTGTCGGAGACCGTGCCGTCGGGCATGGCCATGTTGGTGCCCATCGGGGGCATGACCACGCGGTTGCGCAGCGTCATGGACCGGACGCTCAGCGGGGACAGCAGGTGCGGGGTCGCGGGCGCGGCCGGGCGGGGGTCGACCCGCACGGTCAGGGGCGCGGGCCGGGTGCGGTCCGCGGTGGCGGACGGGGCAGGGGGCGCGACGGTCACGAGAGGTCCTCTCCGCGGCGGGCTGGTAAGTACCGATCTGGTTAGTTACTACGGTGGCGCGCGGCGGGCCCGAGGGGATGGGTAGGAGGTCCCAGACTTTGTGACAGGTTTCCCGTACGCGGACGGACGGCGGGCGGGGGGTGCCCGGAGCGGGCCGAGGTCGTCAGCCAGGGCCGAGGTGGTCATCCGCGGCCGAGGTCGTCAGCCAGGGCCGAGGTCGTCACGTCCACCTGACGACCTCGGCCCGACCTGACGACCTCGACGGGTCCGGCGCGTGGCGCCGGTGGCCGAGCGGAGGGCTGCGGCGCGGCCTGGGTCGGCCGGCGGCCGGGCGGCGGGCGTCAGCCCGGGGACGGAGCCGTCAGCCCGGGGCGGCGGGGGTCAGGCCGGGGTGGCGAGGACCAGGCGCAGGACGGTGTCCTCGACGAGGGCCCGCACCTGCGGGCGCGTCTCCTCGGCGAGCATGTCGCGGCCGAACAGCTCCCGGAACGTCGAGCGGTTGGCGGTGCGGAAGAACGCGAGCGCGCTGATCACCTGGTGCACGTCGAGGGCGGACGGCGCGTCGGGGCCGTCGCGGAACACCCCGGACGCCCGGCCGCGCGCCAGCACGTCGTCGAGGATCTCGAGCGCGACCTGGTTCACCTCGCGCGTCTCGGCGTCGAGGTGGCCGATCATCCCCTCCTCGAGGAGGTTCTCGAACAGCACCAGCCGGACGAACGGCTCGTGGGTGGCGTCGTAGCAGAGCGTGGAGCGCACGAGCTCGCGCAGCGCGTCCTCGGGCGGCAGGTCCTCGAGGTGCAGCGACCGCTCCCGGTCCCGGGTGCCGCGGTACGACTCGACGAGGGCGGCGCGGTACAGCCCGTCCTTGGAGCCGAAGTAGTAGTAGATCATCCGCTTGGTGGTGTGGATGCGCTCCGCGATGGCGTCCACGCGCGCCCCGAGGAGGCCGCGGGCGGAGAACTCCTCGATCGCCGCCCCGAGGATCTCCTTGCGGGTCCGGTCCGCGTCGCGGGTGCGCGGCACCGCGGCACCGCCCGCCCCCGCGTCCCCGGAAGCCCCGGCCCCCTGCCCCGCGTCGGTCATCACCGCACCCCTCGCCTGATCGCCCTGCCTGGACCGACGCATCATCGCAGGACCATGGGCCCGGATCCGGGATCGAAGTCCCGTCAGAATGAACTAACGAGTACGTCCACGAAGCACAGGAGTCCCGATGCCCGACGGAACGATCCGCGCCATCACCGGCCACACCGAGCTGCTCGGCCTGATCGCCTACCCGATCCGGCACAGCCTGTCGCCGCGGATGCACAACCTCGCGCTCGCCGAGCTCGGCCTCGACTACGCGTACCTCGCCTTCGAGGTCGACAACGACGGCCTGGCCGACGCGGTCACCGGCCTCAAGGCCCTGCGGGTGCGCGGCTGGAACGTGTCGATGCCGAACAAGATCGCGATCGTCCCGATGCTCGACGACCTGTCCCCCGCCGCGCGCCTCGTCGGCGCGGTCAACACGGTGGTCAACGACGGCGGCCGCCTCACCGGGCACGTGACCGACGGCACCGGCTACATGACCGCCCTGCGGGAGGCCGGGGTCGACCCCGTCGGGCAGCGGATCACCCTGATCGGCGCCGGCGGCGCGGGCACCGCGATCGCCGTCCAGGCCGCCCTCGACGGCGTCGCCCGCATCGACATCTTCAACCGCCGCGACGCCGTCTGGCCGGTCGCCGAGCACACCGTGCGCACCATCGCGGAGCACACGGACGCGACCGCCGTGCTGCACGACCTGGACGACCTCGACGACTTCCGCGCGTGCGTCGACGAGTCCGTCGTGCTGGCGAACGCCACCAACGTCGGCATGGGCGCCCTGGCGGGGCTGAACCCGCTGCCGGCGGCCGACGTGCTGCGGCCGGACCTGTTCGTCTCCGACGTCGTCTACAGCCCGCCGCGCACGCCGTTCCTCGAGCAGGCGGAGGCCGCCGGGTGCCGCACCATGAACGGACTCGGCATGATGCTCCACCAGGGCGCCGCGGCGTTCGAGCTGTGGACCGGCAAGCCGATGCCGGTCGAGCACGTGCGCGCCGAGCTGTTCGGCTGAGACGCCCCGAGGAGGAGCCATGACCAGCACGCCGACCCCTGCACCCACGCCCGTCACCGTGCGCGGCACCACGATCGGCGGCGGCCGTCCCGTCGTCGTCGTGCCGCTGACCGCCGCCACGGTGGAGGAGCTGCTCGCCGAGGCGCGCACCGTCGTCGCGGCGGGCCCGGACGTCGTGGAGTGGCGCGTCGACCACCTCGGGCGCGGGGTCGTCGGCCCCACCGAGGCGACCGTCGCGGGGCGCGCGCTGCGCGAGGCGCTGGGCGACCTGCCGCTGCTCGCCACCATCCGCACGACGGCGGAGGGCGGGCTCGCGGCCGTCGCGGACGACGAGTACGTCGCGATCTACCGTGCGGTCGTGGCGGCCGGCGTCGCGGACCTCGTGGACGTCGAGGTGATGCGGTCGCAGGAGGCCGTCGCCGAGCTGGTCGCGCTGGCGCACGCCGCCGGGGTGGCGGTCGTCGCGTCCAACCACGACTTCGACGCCACACCCCCGCGCGAGGAGATCGTCCGGCGGCTGCACCTCATGGCCGACCGGGGCGCGGACGTCGCGAAGATCGCCGTGATGCCCCGCGACGCGGACGACGTGCTGACGCTGCTCACCGCCACGCGGGAGGCGTCCACGCAGCTCGCGGTGCCGCTCATCACCATGTCGATGGCCGCCACCGGTGTGGCGTCCCGCCTGGTCGGCGGCGTGTTCGGCTCCGCGGCGACGTTCGGCACGGTGGGGCGGGCCTCGGCGCCCGGGCAGGTCGAGGTCGGCGCCCTGCGCGCCGTGCTGGACCTCGTGCACCCCGCCTGACCGGGGCCGCCCACCCGGGCGGCCCTCCACGACCCCGGTCGGTGCACACCCCCGTCGCCTGCCGGAGCACACGGCCCGCCGGTCGCACTGCCCGCGACCGGCGGGCCGTCCCGCGTCACCGGCCCTCGACCGCCGCGATCAGCGCGACCGCACCGCCGCCGTCAGCGCGACCGGGCCGCGAGCGCCGCCGCGTACAGGTCCCGCTTCGGCACGCCCGCGACCTGCGCCACCTCGGCGACCGCGTCCTTGAGCCGCTCCCCCGCGTCCGCGCGCGCCAGCACCTCGGCCACCAGGTCCGCCGTGGACGCGACCTCGCGCGCCGGGGCACCGGCGACGACGACGGCGATCTCGCCGCGAACCTCCCGCGACGCCGCCCAGTCGGCGAGCGCCCCGAGCCCGTCGCGGACGACCTCCTCGTACGTCTTGGTGAGCTCCCGGCACACCGCGGCCGGGCGGTCCGCCCCGAACGCCGCCGCCATGTCCGCGAGCGTCGCCGCGAGCCGGTGCGGTGCCTCGAAGAACACCAGCGTGCGGGGTTCACGCTCGAGCGCGGCGAACGCCCGCGACCGCTCGCCGGGCCTGCGGGGCGGGAAGCCCTCGAAGCAGAACCGGTCCGTCGGCAGCCCGGACAGCGCGAGCGCGGTGAGCACGGCGCTCGGCCCGGGCGCGGCGGTCACGGTCAGGCCGGCCTCCACGGCGGCCGCGACGACCCGGAAGCCCGGGTCGGACACCGCGGGCATGCCCGCGTCGGTGACCACGAGGACCGTGCCGCCGCCGGCGACGACGTCGAGCAGCTCCGGCGTGGTCGCGGCCTCGTTGTGCTCGTGGTGGCTCACCACGCGCCCCCCGACGGTCACCCCCATGCGCGCGGCGAGCGCCCGCAGCCGCCGGGTGTCCTCCGCGGCGACGACGTCGGCCTCCGCCAGCAGCCGGCGCAGCCGCGGGGAGGCGTCCTCGACGTCGCCGATGGGCGTCGCCGCGAGCACGAGCCGGCCGGCGCCGGTGGCAGAGGGGGTCACGTCGACCAGCCTGCCACCTCCTCGGTGCGCGGACTCCCAGGTGGCGCCGAGCGGCCGCCCCTACGATGGCGGACGTGCCGCAGCCCGACGAGACGCCCGCGCCGCAGGCCGTCCCGCCGGGGCCGGCAGAGGCGCGGCCCCGCGCGCCCCACCGCTGGGACCCGGTGACGGCGCCGGAGCCGGAGACCGCCCCCGTCACGGCGGACGCCCACGGCCCCGCGGTCGGGTCCGACCCGGCCGACCCAACCCGTCCGGCCGGCCCGACGGACCCGGCCGGGCCGTCCCTGCCGCGCCGGGCCCACGCCGCCGACGACGGCGGGGACGAGGCCGCGCTCTCCACCCACGACCGGCTGCTGGTCGCCCTGCTGGGCACCCGGACGCTGCTGCTCGGGGCGACGCGCCGCGCGCGCGTGACCGGCTGGCTGTGGCCGCTCGCCGTCACGGTGCTCGGCGGCGTGCTGCGGTTCTGGCGGCTCGGGACGCCGCACGAGCTGGTCTTCGACGAGACCTACTACGTGAAGCAGGCGTACTCGCTGCTCGTGCAGGGCTACGAGGGGTCGTGGGGCGACGACGCGAACCCGCTGTTCGCCGCCGGCGACGGCTCGGCGCTGAAGGAGCAGGCCGAGTACATCGTCCACCCGATGGTCGCGAAGTGGCTGATGGCGCTCGGGATCCACGTGGGCGGCGGCATCGGCTCGTCGGCCGCGTGGCGGCTCGCGTCCGCGGTGGCGGGCACCCTCGCCGTGCTGATGGTGGCGCGCATCGGCCGGCGGCTCTTCGCGTCGACGGCGCTCGGCACGCTGGCGGGCCTGTTCCTGGCGGTGGACGGCGAGGGCATCGTCCACTCGCGCACGGGGCTGCTGGACGGGTTCCTCATGGTGTTCGCGCTCGCGGCGTTCGGCGCGCTGCTGCTGGACCGCGACCAGGCGCGCCGCCGGCTCGCCGCGCGGACGGCCGCCGTGCTCAACTCCGGCGCCGCCCTGGGGATGGGCCCGCGGCTCGGGTGGCGCTGGTGGCGGTTCGCGGCGGCCGTGCTGCTGGGCCTGGCGATCGGCACCAAGTGGTCCGGGCTGTACTTCCTGGCCGTCTTCGGGCTGCTGTCCGTCGCGTGGGACGCGTCCGCGCGCCGCACCGTCGGCGTCCGCCGCTGGCCGCTCGCCGCGCTGTGGCGCGACGCCGTCCCGGCGGGTCTCGTCATGGTGCCGACCGCGGCGCTCGTCTACGTCGCCACGTGGTGGTCCTGGTTCGTGCACCCCGGGGCGTACCTGCGGCAGTGGGCCGTCGAGCACCCCGGCGAGGGAGTGACGTGGCTGCCGCCGGCGCTGCGGTCGCTGTGGCACTTCCACACGCAGATGTGGGACTTCCACACGCACCTGACCTCGGAGCACGCCTACGCCGCCCACCCGCTGGGGTGGATCGTGCAGTGGCGGCCGACGTCGTTCTACTACCCCGACGCGGTGTCGGGGCTGACCGGCGCGGCCGCGCGGGACGCCTGCGGCGCGGACGCGTGCTCGCAGGCGATCACGTCCCTCGGGAACCCGGTGCTCTGGTGGCTCGGCGCGGTGGCGCTCGTGGTGGCCCTGGTGGTCCTCGTCGTGCGCCGCGACTGGCGCGCGGGCGCCGTGCTGTCCGGCGTCGTCGCGGGCTGGCTGCCCTGGTTCGCCTACGCGCACCGCACGATCTTCACGTTCTACTCCATCGCGTTCGCGCCGTGGGTGGTGCTCGCGCTGGTCTACGTGCTGGGGCTGCTGCTGCAGTCGCGCGACGACGTGCAGCGCCGGCGCGGGATCGCCGCGACGGTCGCCGTGACGCTGGTGGTGCTCGCGGTCAGCGCGTTCTTCTACCCCGTGTGGACGGCGTGGGTCGTGCCGTACGACTTCTGGCACCTGCACATGTGGCTGCGGTCCTGGATCTAGGGGCGGCCCGCGTCAGCCGACGTGCCAGTCCACCTGCGGGCTCGGGTACCAGGCGAGGCCCTGCGCGTCCCACCGCGGGCCGTGCGCGGCGACGCGCGCGCGGAAGTCCTCCCAGTCGCGCTGCTCGGGGCGCGTCCACGCCACCTCGGCCACGGCGGCCAGCCGGGGCAGCAGCATCGTCATGAGGTCGTCCAGGCTGCGCAGCGTCTCGGTCCACACCGTCGCCTCCACGCCGATGACCGAGCCCTCGGGCAGGCCCGGGACCAGCGCCGTCGGCTCCCAGTCGTAGGCGTCACGCAGCTCGATGTGGCCGGCCCACTCCAGGCCCAGCGGGGTGTCGGCGTCGTACTTCATGTCCAGGTACGCCTTCGACCCGGGGCTCATGAGCAGCCGGGCACCCGCACGCGCGGCCGCGACGAACGGCGCCGGGTCCATCCGGGTGTCCCAGTACTGCACGACGGTGCCGGGCTCCAGCGGGGTCGTCGCGATCTCCTGCCAGCCGACGACCTGCTTGCCTGCGGACCGGACAGCGTCGGAGGCCATCGCGACCAGGCGCGCGTACTCCTCGTGCCCCATCGTGAGCACCTCGTCGCCGCCGATGTGCACGTACTCCCCCGGCGTCACGGCCGCGACGTCCCCGAACACGTCCCGCAGGAACGGCTCGGTGGCCGGCAGGTCCGCCGCCAGCTTGCTGAAGCCCACGTCGATCCCCGTGTACGCCTCGGTCGGCTCGCCCTCGGGCGTCAGCTCGCCGTACGCGTGCAGGGCGGCGTTCACGTGCCCCGGCACGTCGATCTCCGGCACGACGCGCACCCCTCGCGCCGCGGCGTACGCCACGAGCGCCTCGTACTCCTCGGTCGTGAAGAATCCGCCCGGGTCGCCGTCGACGGCGGTGCCGCCCGAGCGCGCCGCGAGCGCCGGGCGGGACGGCAGGTCGAGGCGCCACCCCTGGTCGTCCGACAGGTGCAGGTGCAGCACGTTGAGCTTGTACGCGGCCATCAGGTCGACGACGACGCGCAGCTCGTCCGGCCCGAAGAAGTGGCGGGCGACGTCGACGGAGAGCCCGCGCCAGCCGTGCGCCGGCGCGTCCTCCACCACCACCGGCGGCGCCACGAAGGCGCCGTCCTCCCGGCGCAGCAGCTGCTGCAGGGTCGCGAGCCCGCGCACGAGCCCCTCGGGCGAGCCGGCGGACACCTCCACGCGGTCCGGGTCCACCTCCACGCGGTACTCCTCCGCGCCCAGGCCCTCCGCCAGGCGCAGGGCCACGTCGCCGGGCTGCGTAGGCTCCGCGACGTCGCGGTACCGCACCTCGACGGTCGCGCCGGTGGCGCGGCTCAGGACCTCCGCCGCCAGCACGCCGAGCGAGACCTCGGCCGGGGAGACGCCCACGGTGACGGTGGTGCCGGCCGAGACGACGAACGGCGCCCCGTCACCCACGCGCACCGAGCGGGGAGCAGGGACCAGTCGCAGGCTGGTGGCGGGAGCGGGCACGGGAGTCCTTCCGGACGACGGGACGACGACGGGCGCACTCCGGCCCGGCCCCCGGGACCAGTGTGCCGCCTCGGAGCCACCGCCGGGGGCGACGCGCGGGAGGCGCGGGACGCGGCGAGCGGGCCCGCGACCAGCGCGTCCGCGAGGGTCGGCCACCGGTCCGTGCCTGCCGCTGGGAGCCGGCTGGTCACGGGCCGGACGCGGCCGGGTCACGGACCGGACGCGCTCGGGGCGCCACGGCAACGATCCGGTCTCCTTCCGTCCGGAACGCCCCCGCTGCGGGCACGCGCCCCACTACCGTCCAGCCATGCGGGCACTGGTCGGACGGGACGTGACAGGGCACCCGGTGGCGCGCGGCCGCCGGGGCGCCACGGTGGGACCGCGCGCCGGGCGGCCGGGCGGGTGGCGGGACCGACGTGCGGCGCGCGCCGCCCTCGGCCTCACGCTGCTCGCGGTCCTCGTCGCCGGCTGCAGCAACGGCGGGGCCGACTCCGGCGGGGCGTCGATGACGGACACCCGCGCGTTCTCCGGCGAGGACTCCGTCTCCGGCGGGGGCGACGCGGGCGCGGCAGCGGCCGACGTCGGGGACGACGCCGCGGCCGACCCCGGCGCGGACGCCGCGGGGCGCCAGGTCGTCACCACCGGCGACGTCGCGCTCACCGCGTCCGACCCGCGCGGCGCGGCCGACGGGGTCGTCGCCCTGGTGGAGGAGGCCGGCGGCCGGGTGGACGCGCGGCAGGAGTCCTCCGCGCGCGCGGAGGACGGCACCGACGCGTCCGCCAACCTCACGGTGCGGGTGCCCGCGGACGACGTGAGCGACCTGCTCGACGCGCTCGAGGACCTCGGCGACGTGCAGGACGTCGACCTCCGGTCCGAGGACGTCACCGCGGCGGCGCAGGACCTCGACGCCCGCATCCGGGCGATGCGGCTGTCGGTCGCCCGCATGGAGGACCTGCTCGCCGGTGCCGCCACGCAGGCGGACGTCATCAGCGCCGAGAACACCCTGACCGAGCGGCAGGCGGCCCTCGAGCAGCTGGAGTCCCAGCGGGCGCGCGTCGCCGAGCAGGTCGCGCTCTCCACCCTGCACGTCATGATCTGGAGCGACGGCGCGCCCGCCCCCACGACGGACGAGCGGACCGGGTTCCTCGGCGGGCTGGCGGCCGGCTGGGAGGCGCTGGTCGGGGTGCTCGGCGTCGCGCTGCTCGTGCTCGGGGCGCTCGTGCCCTGGCTCGCGGTCGCCGCCCTGGTGGTCGCCGCGGTCGTCGCGGTGCGCCGGGTGCTGCGGCGCCGGGGCGCGCTGCGGGGGCCGGACGCGGGCGGGCCGGACTCGGGCGGGCCCGACGCCGGGGAGCCCGGGGGCGGCACGGCAGGCCCGCACGAGCCGGCCGTGGTGGGCGGCGCGCGGGACTGACGGCGGCCGGCCCGACCGGTCGGGCGGGCACGCGGGTCGGCGGGCACGCAGATCGGGCCGGCCCGACGGTTCGGGCGGGGACGCGGGTCAGGCGGGGACGGTCGCCCGCTCGTCCTCCGGGTCGGTGGCGGCCAGCCGGCGGGCGATCACCGCGCACGTCGCGAGCTGGAGCTGGTGGAACACGATCACCGGCAGCGCGACGCCCGCGGCCGCGACCGGCCCGAACAGCACGCTCGCCATGGGCAGGCCGGTCGCGAGGCTCTTCTTGGAGCCGCACATGAGCAGCGCGATGCGGTCGCGGCGTCCGAGGCCGAGCAGCCGCCCCCCGGTCCACGTCGCCAGCAGCATGAGGGCCAGCAGCACCGCGCACACCACGAGCAGCACCGCGAGCACGCCCACGGTGAGGTCGTCCCACACGCCCGACCGCTCGGCCTCGGACACGGAGCCGTACGCGACGAGCAGGATCGTCCCGCGGTCCGTCAGCAGGGTCACCGGCCGGTGCGAGCGCACCCAGCCCCCGATCCACGGCTGCAGCACCTGCCCGGCGACGAACGGCAGCAGCAGCTGCAGCAGCGTGGCGCCCGCCGAGCCGCCGACGGGCCCGCCGGCGCGGGACATCAGCAGGCCCACCAGCAGCGGGGTCAGCACGATGCCGAGCACGTTCGACACGGTCGCCCCGGTGATCGCGCCGGCGATGTTGCCGCGGGCGATCGACGTGAACACGACGGACGACTGGATGGTCGACGGCAGCAGCGACAGGTACAGCAGGCCGGTCTGCAGGTCGCCCGGCAGCACCGACTCGGGCAGCAGCTGCGCGGCGAGCCCGAGCACCGGGAACAGCACGTACGTCGAGGCGAGCATCCCGCCCTGCAGCCGCCAGTTGCGCAGCCCCGCCCAGACGTCGCTGGTCGCCATGCGCGCGCCGTAGAGGAAGAACAGCAGGACGACGGCGCCGGTGGTGACGTGGTCGAGCCCGGTCGCGAACCCGCCGGACGCCGGGGCCAGCAGCCCCAGGACGAACACGGCGACGATCATGACGACGAGGGGGTCCACCCACGTCCGGACGGCGGACCGGGCCCGGGACCACCGGCCCGGTCGGGTCGGGGTCGCGTCGGGCACCGGGACATTCTGCCACCGGCGGGTCCGCCACCCCGCCGGAGGGCGGGACCGGCCCCGTCCTGCGCCGGGCGGCCGGTCAGCCCACCGGGACGACGTCGTAGGTCAGGTGGGCGAACTGCCCGAACTGCTCGACCGTGCGCAGCCGCAGGCGGTCCGCCCCGACCGTCCGCGGCAGCACCGGGGCCCCGCCGGTGAGGGCGGCGGGTGCGACGGAGAGCTGCACCTCGTCGAGCGCCCCCGCGTCGAGGAGCTGACCGGCCAGGTCGCCACCGCCGACGAGCCACGCGTCCCCGTCACCCGCCGCCTCCCGGATGCGCGGCAGCACCTGCGCCACGGGCCCCCGCACGAACCGCACGTCGACGCCCTCGGGCACCGGCAGCTCGCGGGTGGTGAAGACGAACAGGGGCCGCCGGCCGAAGTACCCGGGCCACCGCTCCGGGTGCGCGACCAGGTCCTCGTGCTCGACCACCCACTCGTACGTCGTGGACCCCAGCACCAGCACGGTCACGCCGGCCAGGAACGCCTCCTGGTCGGGCGCCACCGAGTCGTCCACGGCGAACAGCCAGTCGAGGGAGTTCCGCTCGTCGGCGATGTACCCGTTGAGGGTCGTGGCGGTGTTGTAGATCGTCCTCATCGCGCGACCGTAGCGCCGGGGTACGACACCCCCGGGCGGCGGTCGACGGTCAGAACCCGACGGCGTCGGGGGTCACGGACCGGCCGCGCCGCCCCGGCCACTCCATGCCGGACGCGGCGACGGAGTCGAGGAACCCGATGACGACGGCCGGCTCCGGCAGGCCGTACTCGGAGAGGTCGACCATGGTGTGGGCCCCCGCGACCAGCGCGACGTCGTAGCCGCGCACCACCGCGCTGTGCAGGGTGCAGCGGATGCACTGCTCGCTCGACGCCCCGACGAGGACGATCTCCGCCGTCCCGAGCCCGGCGAGGGTCTGCTCCAGCGTCGTGCCGGCGAACGCGTCGCCGAACGACTTCTCCACGAGGGCCTCCCCGTCGGCCGGCCCCAGGCCGTCGACCCACTGCCAGGGCGGCGTGCCCCGGACGAGCTCGTCGTCGTGGTGCTGGACCCACACGACCGGGACCCCGGCGGCGCGGGCCCGCGCCACCAGGTCGGTGACGGTGGCGAGGACCTCCTCGCGCCGGTGGGCGCCGTCGATCACGCCGTGCTGCAGGTCGACGACCACCAGTGCGCGGCCGTCCCGTCCCTCGAGGGTGGACATGCGTCTCCGTTCCCGTGCCTACGCCTGGGCGCCCCGCGGCTGCGAGGGCTCCACGACCCGGCGGACCAGCCAGGCCCACGTGCCGAGCTGCCGCACCCGCTCGAACCCGTGCTCCTCGAAGAGCTCGACGGAGGCGACGAACAGGAACCGGCCGTGCGCGACCCGCCCGGCCGTGATCTCGGGGGTGGCCTCGACGGTGCCGCCGCCCTCCCGGCCGATCATGTCGAGCGCGCCGGCGAGGGCGGCCCGGGCGATGCCCTCGCGGCGGTGGCGCGTGTCGGTGTAGAAGCAGGAGATCCGCCAGTCGGGGGGCGTCGACGGCTCCTTCTCGTACGCCCGCCGGTGCTGCGCGAGCAGCGGCAGCTCGTCGAGCCGGCCGTACTTGGCCCAGCCCTGGGCGTGACCCTCCTCATCGAGCACGAGCGCCGCGTGCGCCCGTCCGGCGCGCACCAGCTCCTCCTTGGTCGCGCGCTTGTCGATCCCGCGGACCTCGTGGAACGACCGCCCCTCGGGCGTCGCGTGGTGGCCCAGGCACCAGCACCCGCCGAACACGCCGCCGTTGCGCTCGACCAGCTCGGCGAAGGCGTCCCAGGTGTCCCCGTCGAGCGGGCGCACCGTCCAGGGGGGCGTCGCGGCCCCGCGCCCGCTCGCGGCGGTGCCGGCCTGCGTCTCGGCGACCATGTCGCACCTCCCCCGGGGCGCCGGCCCCGCGTAGGCTCGTCCCGACTGATCCACTTCCTTGGATCAGTCAGCGTAGAGGAGTGATCCACCGATGTCGAGCAGTCAGCAGCTCCCCGGGTACCCGCTCGCCGACCGGCAGGTGGTCCGCGACCCGCAGCAGGTCCGGGCGATCTTCCACCCCCTGCGCGAGGTGCTGCTGGAGCTCCTGCTCGAGCGGGCCGCGAGCGTGCAGGAGCTCGCCGCGGCCGCCGGGAGGCCCAAGAGCACCGTGGCCCACCACGTCAAGGTGCTCGCGGACGCCGGCCTGCTGACCGTGGTCCGCACCCGGACGGTCCGCGGGCGCGAGGAGTCGTTCTACGGCCGGACCGCCCGGCTGTTCACCGTCGGGGACGTCCGGGTCGAGCCGCGCGCCGACACCCCCGGCTTCTTCGAGGCCGCCGCGCGCGACGCGGAGGCGGCCGTCCGCGACGACGACCTGCGCGGCCTCACCCGCTACGCCTGGATCGACGCCGGGCGGGCCGCCGAGTTCTGGGACCGCGTCCTGGACCTCGTCGGGGAGTACGCACAGCTGCCGCGGACCTCCGCCGGGTCACGCGCGTACGCACTGCTGACCGCGATGTACCCCACCGAGCACCCGCGGCTCGCGCCCGAGGAGGAGCCCGCCCCGCAGGAGCCGGAGGCCGGGGGGAACTGAAGCCGGGGACGGCCGGCGCCAGACGCGCGGCGCCGGACGCACGCGCCGGATGCACGAAGGGCCCGCCGTGACCGGCGGGCCCTTCGTGTGCTGCTGGTGGAGCTGAGGGGATTCGAACCCCTGACCTTCTCATTGCGAATGATAGCCTGGGGTTGATGGTCGGCAGGCGAATGTGACGCTGACCTGCAATAACGGTAGCCCTGCCCCCGCCCGGCGGAGAGTGCTAATGTCCCCCTACTTGTCCCCCTGTTGAGAGGATCCGCGATGGCAGAGCGCAAGCGCCGGCAGTACGGCACCGGCGGCGTCTCCTGGGACCCCTCGAAGAAGCGTTGGGTCGGGACGATCGAGGCCGGAGTGACCGCGAAGGGCACCCGCCGGAAGATCAAGGTCTCGGGCCGCACCGAGGCCGAGGCGAAGACGAGGCTGAAGGAGCGGCAGAGGAAGATCGCCGCCGAGGGCCTGCCGGTCGAAGGCGCCTCGGCCCGCGTCACGGTGCAGAAGTGGGCTGGGGAGTGGATCACCCGTCGCCCCGCCGAGGTCCGGCACACGTCGGCTGCCACGGACACCTCGCAGGTCCGCAAGTGGGTCATCCCGACGATCGGCCACCGCCGCCTCGACCAGCTGACGCCGGCGGACGTCCGCTCGGTCACCGCAGCAATCATCGGCTCGGGACTGTCGACCTCGACCGCGCAGCGCGCTCAGGTCGTGCTGACCAAGATGCTGCGCGACGCGATCCTCGAGGGGTACGACGTGCCGCAGCGCGTCCTGCTCGTCCCGGCGCCGGCGAAGGCCGTGAACGATCGGGACGCCATCTCGATCGTGGACGCGCACGCCATGCTTGCCGCGGCCGCGACCCACCCCGACGGCTCCCGCTGGGTTGCCGCGTTCCTTCAGGGCATGCGGCAGGGAGAGTGCCTCGGGCTCACGTGGGACCTGGTCGACCTCGACAACGGGACCATCGACATCTCCTGGCAGCTCGACGCACTGCCCTACAAGGTGAAGCGCGACCGGTCGTCGGGGTTCCAGATCAAGCCGGGCCTCCCCCACCGGCACCTCGTCGACCGTTGGCACCTCGTCCCGCCGAAGACTGCGAACGGCCAGCGGATCATCCCGCTCGTCCCGTGGATGACCGCGGCGCTCGCGGCCTGGCGGGAGATCTGCCCGCCGTCGAAGTGGAACCTGGTGTGGCCGAACCCGGACGGGACACCTCGCTCGGAGGTGACCGACCGAGAGGCCTGGTGGGCGCTGCAGGACCAGGCTCAGGTCGCCCGGATCGACGACACCGTCGGCCGGCGCTACGAGCTCCACGAAGCGCGGCACACCACAGCCACGCTGCTCCTCGAGGCCGGCGTCGACCCGAAGGTCGTCGAGGCGATCCTCGGCCACTCCACGATCGTGACCAGTCGCGGGTACCAGCACGTATCCCAGGTGCTCGCGCGCAAGGCGCTCGACGACGTAGCCGCCCGGCTTGGCTTGGTGCCCACACAAGAACTCACCGCGACGACGACCGGCGATCACCCCGCCGAACTGCGCTTCGTCCGATCTTCGCTCTGAACCAGTTCTGGGCCGTAGTCAGCTCCGAACACGTCCACATAGACGCCGAAGAGCCTCCGAATCACCGTCAGTAGAGTGATGCCAAGATGAGCGGCGACTCCAGCGACGACGCCCGCGGTGAACGGCGCGACTACCGGGGCACGAAGATCGTCGAAGGTCGCGACGACGGCCAGGAGAAACGTGAGGAACGCCGCCACGGCGGCCGAGTACAGCGAGCTCGCGACGGCCGAGCCAATGAGCCGCTGTAGGTTGCGCCGGTAGACAGTGCTCTTGCTGTCTCCGACGCGGATTCTGAGGTTCACGAGGAAGACGAAGGTCGTGAGCATCGCTCCAACCAGGAGGCTGGTCGCCGCGAGCAGTTGAGAGATGCCATTCGAGACCGGCGCGCCCAACCAGATCGCCGCTCCTGCGACGACGCTAGTGAGCATCGGCACGCCGGCGTACACAAGTCGATCGCTACGCCGCATCCTCTGACTGCCAGGAGGACGCATCGACCAGAGGTGCTTCTCTACGACCGGCGTGATCTTGAACCTGTCGAACATCTCACGCCACCTCTCCACTACGTAGTCGGGGCCTCCGGCCACCACTGAGGAGGTAGCTCAACCCCGAGTTCCTGGAACAGGTCCAGCACAGCACCTCGGCTCTGGTCCAGGAAGCCCTGGTGATCGGGACGTTCGTCATCGGCGAAGACGTACGTGAACGAGGGCAACGCCTGACTGACGTTGATGGTCCGCTCGCGACCGTCCTTGACGACGATGATCCTCTGCTCATCGAAGTCTTCGTCATGGTAGTCGCGCAGTCCGACAACGGTGGCGAGGTCCAACTGGTCGCGGAGGCTCTGCTCGGGCGAGGCGCCGCGCAGTCTCCCGATGATCCCCTGAGCCACGTCGCCGGTAGACGAAAGCGCGAACCGGAGACGCGCCGCAGTCAGGCCGCCGCCGGTGGCGAACGGTGTTCGGTCCTCCGAACGTCGCACGCTCTGCGCGAACTCGACTCCAACGATCCCGGCGTCCTGATCGGCCAGGAACTTGCCCCACGCCACACCGTCCGCGACCTCCCGTCGAAGCCGCAGAGAGAGCCCGTCACCCTTGAGGCGCGTGTTCACGCGGGTGACGAAACCCGCAGTGTGGTGGGTCCTGCCTTTCACCTCCGAGACCATCACGGCGTCCTGACCGTGCTCAGGAACGACCAGTACGACTCGCGCGTCAGAAAGGACCGCGTCATCAACCGTGATCGCTCGACGCGCCTTGGTGACCCGGTCGACGAGTGTCCGGCTCTCTCCGTACTCACCGCCCTGGACGATGCTGAGCACGCCGAGATGCGAAGGGTGGACCTCGGAGAACTCTGTGTACGTACTCCGGCGCTCGTCGTCATGTCCCTGAGCAAGCAGGGCGACCGCCGTGTCGCGCAGGTACGCCAGACCGCCACCGTTTCCGAATCGAGCGTCGTCGAGATCGAGGTTGTCCTGAGGCCGCCCGTAGGGGGTCACATTGACGACGCTCAACTTGTACCCGTACGTCGCCACAGATCCCCCCGCTGATGTTTGGTCAGGCTTCGCGCCCGCTGTGCGCCCGCGCTGCCCTCGCTGTGCTGGACACGCTAGCGCGAAGAGCGCCTCAGACCTCCCCACACGCCCCAGGTGGAGCAGAGGGGTGCCCGTACAACACGAAGTGCGTTCCGTCCGCCTCAAAGACCGCGACATAGGTAGCGCCAGCGTCCACGGCGGCCTGGCAGATCGCGATCGCCTCCTGCGCTTCGGGGCTGCCGTCGTCCCCGCGGGGGTCGACGATGCTGGTCTGGATCTCGAACCGGCCGGGCTCCGTTTCGGTGACGGCAGAGACCGTCGACCACGACGCGAGCGCAGCCTCGACACCGGCGGCATCTGATGCAGCCTCGCTATCGGCTTCGGCGACGGAGTAGCCGGCGGCTACGCACAGCTCGAGAACCTCAGTCACGTCGGCAGCCACCGACGCCGTGTCCATGCTGAGCGATCCGCTCCCAGAGTCCATCGCGTCCTGCGCCTGCTGGAACGGAACCTTCAGCGATGTCAGGGCTGCGGCGAGGTCGGTCGGCGCCAACTCGATGGCGTCGCCGAGCTTCTCGTTGATGTCGAGGAGCTCATCGATCTGCTCCTGTCCGATGGTGGCACCTATCGAGGTAAGCGCAGTAGGGATGCGCTGAACGATCGACTCGCTGCCCCCGTCGCCGATGACGGCGCAGGCTGCGTCGGCGTCCGGCGTGGGCGCTGGCTCTGTTGTCTCGATCGGAGCGGGAGCGGCAGTCGTCTCGGCAAGTTTCTCGTCACTTGAACTCCCGCAGCCGGACGCCACGAGGGCGACCATGCTCGCGACCGCCAGCACGACCGCATGGGCCTTCATCTTCACTTCGATTCCCCCTGCATCACACACCCGCGAGCGCGGGCTCACTACAACGTAGATCGGCGCTCGCCCTGCGAGGGTTTAGCAATGGGAGTTGCGACAGCGGCGGCGACGTTGGCGTCATTGCTCAGCCTCGCGACCGGTCGCGATCACGGTCGTGAGCCCTCTGCCAGGACTCCCAGTCCCCCCGGTGCTCCTCCGCGTAGAGCTCCAGCGCATCCAGCGCGGCCTCGAGCCCTGCATCGTCGCCGGTACGAGAACTCCTCTCGATCGCGGTCATCAGGCCGCTGGATCCACCCTCGAGCGACACAACGGCGGGTAGCCGCCTCCCCGTCGCCTCTATGTAAATCCCGGCTCCGCCTGGCACCCGGACGTAGACGTTCGAGGATGCGCTCTCGTCGACCTGGTCGGCCGGCGGCATCGCGACCCCGGACGTCGTCGACCGCTCGCTTGCGCGACGGAGCATTTCGGTCGCGAGCTCGACGTCGGTGTAGTCGCTGAGGTCCTTCATGACGACGAGCTGGCCCACCTCGCTCGACTTGAGGTAGCCCAGCTGAACGAGGGCGTCGAGTGGCGACAACCCGAAGTAGCGGGCGGCCTGGATGATCTCGTCGACTGGAAAGCCGTCTCGCATCCGGCGCGTGACCGTGGAGATCGAAGCGCCGATTGCAAGAGCGATCTCCTCTCTTTGCACGTCGCGCCCGAGCGCCGTCTTGAGGTACCAGGGAAGCGAGATGTCCACAGAAGCAGTGTGGCTCACTTCTGGACCTCAGGCAAGCCCTCGGCCAGCACGTTCGTCGCACGTGAGGGTCAGACTTGACCCGTTCGCGTTGACAGCGCCGCAGATGCGGGTCAATCTTGACCCATGCAGACCACATCAGCACCGATCCTGAGACTCAGGGTTGACGCCGTGCGGGGGGCGATGTCCGCGCGAGGGATCACGAGCAACGAGGGCCTAGCGACCGCCCTGGGCGTGAGTCTCGCGACCGTGAAGCGCGTCATGGGGGGCCAGCAGCCGCCGTCGTCTGTCTTCCTCGCGGCGCTGAAGCTCCGCCTCGGCCTCGACTTCAACCTCGCCGCAGAGGCAGTCGAGACGTCCGCGCTTCGCGACGCCCTGTCCGCCTGAGCCGAAACACAGCAGCGCCCCCGCTACGCCATGCCGGGCTACGGGGGCACCTACCAAGACAGGAGCCTATCCCGTGACGGACCTGATCCGCATCCCGTTCCACGACGCCGAGGTGCTCGCGGTCGACATCGACGGCAAGCCGCACATCGTGCTGAAGCCGGCGATCGACGCACTCGGCGTCGACTACGACAACCAGCGCAAGAAGCTCGAGGACAAGTCCTGGGCAACCACGGTGCTCACCACCGTGGTTGCCGCCGACGGCAAGCGGCGTCAGATGCTCGCGGTCGACGTTCGGACCTTCCTCATGCTGCTGGCGACCATCGACGAGCGACGAGTCGGCGAGGCCGTGAGGCCGTTGCTCGTCGCCTACCAGTCCGAGGTCGCCGACGTCATCGAGGCGTACTGGACCAACGGGGGCGCGATCAACCCGCGGGCCACCCACGACCAGCTCACGGCGCTGGCGCAGCAGGCCGAGGCGCAGATGAACGTGATCCGCCTCGCGTCAGGGATCATCGCGCCTGACTACCTCGAGGCGAAGGCCCGCCTGGTGCTGGCTCGGTCGATGGGCGAGGAGCCGGAGATCGAGGACGGCGCGATCCCGGTCGACGTCTACTCGTTCCTCAAGAGCAAGGGCGTGAAGGCCCCCGCCATCGCCCGGTGGTCCGGGTCGTTCGGTAAGCGCCTCAAGGCCCTGTACGTCGCCGAGCGTGGCTGCGAGCCGGAGCCCGTCAGCCGGTTCGTCAACGGCACGTGGACCGAGGTCAAGGGCTACTTCAAGCGGGACCTCCCGCTGTTCGAGCGCGTCTACGACATCATGCGCGCCGACCTCACCGAGGTGGCGGCGTGACTGCGCTGGATCGTCAGGTGGCGGAGACCGCTGAGCGCCTGGCGCCGCCGACGTCGGTCGCGCTGACCATCGGCGCTTGGGCGTCGCTCATCGCCTTCGGGCTGCTGCTCGGTCTCATCGTGTTCGTGGCCGGTGCACGGTGAAGGCGCCGGCCGAGCGCCTCGCGGTGACGCTCAAGGAGGCCACCGAGCTGGTCCCGTTCAGCGAGGACACCCTCGACCGCGCCACCAAGGCGACCGACCCGCACGGGTTCCCGCCCCCGCTGCGCGCCAAGCGCGACTCCCGCGGCCGGCGTGTGGTCCTGATCCGGGACCTCGCGTCCTGGCTCGACTCGCTGCCAGACGCCTGATGAACGCCGGCCTGCAGATGCAAGAGGCGGCGCGCGAGGTGCAACTCGCCGCCGCCGTGATCCCCACCCCTGTCGAGGAGACGAAGATGAGCACCACGGTACCGCAGAGCACCGTAACCAAGCAGCAGCAGGAGGCCGTCGACCGGCTCAACGCGCTCGACCCCGGCGACTCCGTGAACAACGGCGTCCACTGGTACGAGAGCGCCGGTCCGGGCCTGTGGTCCGTCGACCCGGACAGCAAGTCCGCGGAGGTCCTCACGAGCCTCGAGATCGTGCTGGCGGCCACCAAGGCGATTGAGGTCGACCGCGCGTCGAACAGCATTGCCCTGCCCGCGAAGGCGGTCGAGCCCAGCCTCGCCCGGTTCAAGGCGCTCGCCGGAGACGAGCCGCACCCGTGGATCCTGCCCGCGGGGTCGGCGGACCCGTCCTGGCGGGGCACCTGCCCGGCGTGGTGCGAGGTCGACTCGCATGAGGTCGAGGTCGGGTACGGCAGCGACCAGCACCGTTCGCGGCCGATCGCCGTCCTGTACTCGAACGGGTACCGGTGGGAGTGCGACGGCGGGCGTGTCGGCATCTCGCACTTCGAGGTCGCCCTGGAGCGGGTGGTGTCGTCCCGGGACAGCGCCCTCGCGTGGGTCACGCTGGCCCGGGAGCACCGGGGCGAGGGCACCGGGACCACGCTGAGGAACGCCCGGCTCGCTCCTGCGGAGGCGCGTCAGCTCGCCCGCGCGCTTCTCGCTGCCGCCGACCTGGCCGACCCGGACGGCGACTTCTACGAGGCCGGCCAGTGAGCGGCAAGCGCGCTGCTAGCGCACCCTCCTGGGCGAAGACCACCAACTCGTGGAAGCACGACGGCGAGGGTCAGGACTTCTTCCACTACGGACCCGAGCACAGGACCGCCGCGTTGGACGGCAGCGGGGAAGTCGCTGTGACGATGCAGCGCAACGAGTACCGGCTCTACACCGGCGAGGTCCGCGTGTCCGACTCGGTAGGCGTGTGGACCGTCGGTGACGCGAACCTCACGACCGACCAGGCCCGCGCCGTCGCCCACCAGCTGATCGTCGCGAGCCGGTGCCTCGAGGACGAGGCCCCGCCGTGGGGTAAGCCCGGCGACTGGGGCGTCGACGTCGACGGCAGCCGGACCCGGTTCACCGACGGGCTGTCGTTCGAGGTCGAGGGGCACGACGGGTCGATGTCGGCCCGAATGGAGAAGTTCGAGTACCAGCCCGGCCCTGCCGGCGGAGACCCGAAGACCACGTACCTCATCACGACCGGTCCCGACGTCGCGTTCACCGCCGACCAGGCCCGGCGGATCGGGGACGAGTTCATCCGGTACGCCGCCCTTCTCGACGCCTTCGAGGAGGCCGACCGATGACCACGTCCGGCGTCAGCGACGGCACCCCCCAGGCACAGGCCCTGATCTCCGACCTGCTCGACAAGTACGGCATCACCGACCCCCGCACCGCGCACCGGGAGATCCGCGAGCGCTTCTCGCAGGCCGACCTCGACACCTACCGCGCGGCCCTGACGGTGCTCTACGGGAATGGAGAGCTCGGATGAGGAAGAAGCCGAGGGTCGAGCGCTGCATGCGCTGCAGCCGGCGTTGGCGGGGTGCCGACGACTGGAACTCCGTGTGGAAGTCCGGCGTGCTCACGGGGCTGCTCTGCCCCGACTGCCAGACCCCCGAGGAGAACGCCGAGGCCGAGATCAACGCCGTCGGCCTGGACTACGACCGCATGCACAAGCGCGAGGACGGCCACTGGTACGTCCCCGAGAAGGACGTGATCTAGATGGCTACCGACAGCAACGTCGTCCCGATGCGCCAGACGGCTTCCGAGACCCCCTCTCAGGACTGGGCACCGATCCTCGCGTCCGGCTCCGGCCCTCACGTCTGCACGCGGTGCGCCACCGAGTTCACGGTCCGGACGTGGCACGTGGTGTGGCCGGCGAACAGTCACCGACCTGTGTGCTCCGCGTGCGCGCTCGACGACCCGGTGCTGCGCACGTGGGCGCTCAGGTCGATCGCGGCGGACGCCATCGACCGCGCCCTCACCGAGACGGCCGACTCTGCCCAGCGGCGTGCGGTCGCCCTGGCGCTCGTGTCGGACGTCTCGTGGTTCGCGAACTGGCGCGAGTCGGAGACCTACATCGACGTCTACGTGCCGCCGGCGGACGACGGGGACGACCCCGAGGACGACGCGTTCGCGGGCCTGACCCTCGGCGACGAGCCGCAGAGCATCCGCCGAGCGGCGTTCCGCGCGGCGAAGGTGCTCGACCGGCACATCACCGAGGACGACCACCTGCTCGACGCCGTCGAGCACGCCTACGGCAACGGCACCGACCACGAGCTCGCGACCGCCGTCCTCACGATCGTCGCAGCCGCGGAGGCGGTGGGTCCGTGACGTCCAGCGAGCACTTCGACTGGTGCGACGTCGGCGCGTGCGAGGTCGTAGCCACGTCGCCGGAGCGCCTCGTGGCGCACAGGACGCGAGCCGTCGAGGTCATCCCGGGCGTCACGCTCCGCGCCTCCCGCACGCGCGCCGAGTGGACCGAGTCCGAAGGGCCGATCGACCTCACGCTCACCACAGCCGGGACCTTCACGGCCGAACAACTGCACGATCTCGGCGCCGAGCTGTGCAACAACCGTCCCACCGACCGGCTCATCGACTCCATGCTCAGCCACCCTCGGCCCACCGCGTGCCCCGAATGGTGCACAGCCGACGCCGACCAGCCGGGATGGCGCGGACACCGCTGGCACTACGTCGGCGCCCACGGCTGCCTCATCCGAGTCCACGCCGGCCGAGTCGGCAAGACCATGCGCCACCAGGGCGAGTTCGCCGAGCCCGACAGCAGCACACGTCTCGGCCCCCGCCGCTGGATCCGCGACTAACCCACGAGCCCCGCCGGGGTGGGCTGACCCGCCACCGCCCACCCCGGCGGACCACATCAGGAAGGAGACCGGCATGCCGGACCTGAGCCCCCGCGGCTTCTTCGCCGTCGGCGTCTACCGGCCCAAGACCGAGGCCAACGTCGGCACCCTGTGGCGCACCGCGCACCTGTACGGCGCCGCATGGTCACCGAACCATCACCAGCAAGGAGTCGTCATGACCACTCCCGCGATCGTCCCCGCCGCCAGGTCGATCCTCGCCGAGGCCCGCGCCGACCACATCCCCCTGCCGAACGGGAACTGCGACGGCTGTGAGCAGGCTGCCTCGTGGCCGTGCGACATCGTGACCGTCGCCGCCATCGGCGACCAGCTCGCGGACAAGATCGTCGTGCTGGCGGCCGACGAGGACCTCATGATCGAGTCGGGGACCGCGCTCGCAGCAACGGTCCGCGCCGTCCGTGACGCGTGCGACGAGATCGAGGCTGAGGACGGCGGGCACGTCCACCGCGACGTGCTCGACCGTATCCGCGCCGCGGCTACCGTCCTGCACACCAAGGACGGCGCCTGATGCCTCGGATGCGGTACATCAAGCCCGAGTTCTGGACCGACGGGACGCTCGTGAAGTGCTCCCGTGACGCTCGGATGCTGTACATCGGAACGTGGAACTTCGCGTTGTGCGATGAGGGTCATCTTGATGCTGACGTGATGCGCCTCAAGATGCAGGTGTTCCCGATGGATGACGTCGACATCGAGGCACTCCTGCGCGAGTTGATCGACGCCGAGCGCATCAAGCGCATCACCTACGGTCCCGACCGGCGACCGGCGCTCCACGTCGTTCACCTGCGGGAACACCAGAAGACCGACGCCCGGTGGTCGGCCAGATGCCCGGTCTGCACCTCTCTCCACCTCTCCGAACCTCCCCAGACCTCTCCGGACCCCTCCGAAACTCGCCCCAAAGTGCCTAGGAGGGGAGGGGAGGGGAGTAGGAGGGGAATGGGAGAGGAGGGGAGCAAGACACCGTCATCGGCTGCGCCGACGACGACGTCCGAGTTCGAGCAGTTCTGGTCCCTGTACCCGAGGAAGGTCGGCAAGCAGGACGCGATCAAGGCCTTCGCCAAGGCCACGAAGAACGCGTCGGCCGCCCGGGTCATCCTCGGTGCGAAGCGACTGACCGAGGACCCGAACCTCCCGGAGAAGCAGTTCGTCCCGCACCCGGCCACGTGGCTGAACCGCGGCGGGTGGGAGGACGAGCCGTACGCGCCGAGGTCCACCGGCAGGCCGTCGGTGCCGACCACGGACGACAAGGTCCGCGACGGCATGGAGCTCGCAGAGCGGCTGCGCACCCAGCACCCAGTCCTCACCTCACCCCAGATCGGAGCCTGACCATGCACCCCGCTCACGCAGCCGAGCTGCTGTCGCTGTGCGCGTCCCTCGACAACCGGACCGTGAACGAGTCCACCGCCCTCGCGTGGGCGCAGGTGCTCCCCGACCTGCGGATGGAGGACGCCACCACCGCCGTCGTCGAGCACTACCGCGAGCACCGCGAGTGGATCATGCCCGCCGACATCGTCCGCGGTGCCCGGGCAGCCGTCGCACTGCGCATCGAGGACGGGCTGCGCGAGATCCGCGCAGCCGGCATCCCCGAGCCCGACGGCGCCAACCCGTGGATGTACAACGGCGACCTCCGCAGGGCCCTCGCGGACGGCCTCAGCCCCGCCGAGGCCGTCGAGTACGCCGTCCGCGCGCACAAGAACCAGATCACCGAGACGGGAGAGCCCCAGTGAACGACCTCCACCCCGAGCGGGCGGTCATCGGCCTCGCCATGGCGAAGCCCGGGATCGTCGACGGGCTCGACGTCGATGTCGCGGACTTCGGCACCCCGGCGAACGCCGCGGTCTGGCGGGTCATCACCCGCCTCCGGGACCGAGGCGAGCCGACCGACCCGGCGAGCGTCGTCGCGGCCGTCGAGACCACCCGCGGCACCGACATGGACCTCAACGCCGTCGACGCGCTGTGGATCCACCAGGTGTACTCAGAGGCCCCGATCGCCGCGCTCGGTGACCGGTACGCGCGCCTCGTCGCCGACTACGCCGCCCGCCGCAGGCTCGGCGCGCTGTTCATCCGCGGGAACCAGATGCTCAGCGAGGTCGAGAACGCCGCCGAGATCGTCGAGATCCTCCGCGGCGAACTCGACGCCGTGACCCGCGGCACCGCGGCCGTCCGGCTCGTTGGCGACACCATCGCCGACACCCTCGACGCGATCGCCCAGCCGTCCGCCGCGATCCCGACACCCTGGTCCGACCTCAACGACCTGATCCGCGGCTGGCGGCCCGGGGCGCTCTACGTCGTGGCCGCGCGCCCCGGGGTCGGGAAGTCGATCGTCGCGATCGACGCCGCCCTCGGCCTCGCCGAGCACGGGTACGTCGCGATCAACTCCCTCGAGATGCCCGAGACCGAGCTGCACGGCCGACTCCTCGCGAACCTCGCCGAGGTCCCCGTCGGGCGCATCGACGGGCGCGCACTGCAGGAGGCCGACTGGGCGCGCATCTCCCGCCGCATGGACATCCTCACCGGCCTGCGGATCAGCATCGACGACCGGTCCGGGATCAGCCTCACCGACGTGAAGTCCCACGCCCGCACCCTGTCGCGCCGCGGACCCGTCTCCGGGCTGGTCGTGGACTACCTGCAGCTCATGGAAGCCGCACCCGGGGACCGGCGCCCCCGCCACGAGCTCATCGCGTCGTACTCCCGCGGGCTCAAGGTCCTCGCGAAGGAGATGAACATCCCGGTCATCGCCCTCTCGCAGCTCAACCGGGGACCCGAGCAGCGCCAGGACAAGCGGCCCTCCCTCGGCGACCTACGCGAGTCCGGCGCGATCGAGCAGGACGCCGACGTGGTCCTGCTGCTGCACGAGACGAACCTGAACGACGACACCGAGCTCGACGTGATCGTCGCGAAGAACCGCCACGGCGCCCGCGGCGACTTCCAGGTCGTCCGCCGCGGCTGGTACTCGCGCATCGACCAGAAGGGCTGGACACCCCACCGCACCGCGTGACCCGCACCCCCAGCCCCACCCTCGAACCCGCCAGCGAGAGGCAGCACCGCATGACCAGCACCACCGACCACCAGCACGAGTGGACCGAGACCACCGGCCCCGAGGACACCTCGCGCACGTGGGCGTGCACCCAGTGCCCCGCCACCACCACCCAGTGCGCCACCTGCGACCGCACGCTCGACACCACCGGTCGGGTCTGCGAGCACTGCGTCTCCCGCTCCCGCAACGACCTCCGCGAGATCCGCGACCTCTACGCGCTCCTGCCCGACGTCATCGCCGCCGCCGCCGGCCTGCACGCTGTCCGGTACGACATGCGCTTCGGCGCCGGCGAACCCCGCCACGCGACCGACGCCGCGATCATCGGCGGAGCCGCCATGGTCATGGCCGCCGGCGGGAACGTCGACAAGACCCGCCTCGGCCGCGGGGAGACCACGATCGACCCCGCCCTCCTCGAAGCCGAGCGCAAGGACCCGCCGTCCGTGCGCGCCGTCCTGACGTTCTGGGAGGAGGCCTGGCGCGACGAGCAGCACCAAGACGGACCCACCACGACCGCCCTCGCCGACACCGTCGACTACCTCCTCGCGAACACCACCTGGGCCGCCCAGCACGCCCAGACGTGGACCGAGTACCGCGGCGACGTCCGCGACCTCATCGGGCGCCTGCGCTACATCACCGGCGCATCCAAGGCCCCCGTCCGCAACGAGGTCCCGTGCCCCGAGTGCGGCGGCACCGTCCTGCAGCGGTGGACCGACGCAGGCCTGGACGACGCCCACACCTGCACCGGATGCCGGATCACATGGCCCACCGCCGCGCACTTCGCCCGGGCACTCCGCACGACCTACCACGCCCTGCCGGAGACGAACCCCGACGCGCTCATCACCCTCGACGACGCCCGCCGCATCCTCCCCGACCTCAAGCGGAACACGCTCAACGTCTGGATCAAGCGCGACCGCGAGCGCGCCGAGCTCGGCGCCGAGCGCGAGCTGCCCGAGCGCGGCCGAGACGTCCGCGGCGAGAACCTCTACCGCCTCGGTGACATCGCCGCCCGACTCGACCGCAACGCCGGATAGCCCGGCCTCCCGGCGTGTCGCGCTTGGCGGGCGCGGCACGCCGGGTGCTACTGTCCTTCCTGTCACCGGAAATACGGGTGACGTGTCTCCAAGGCCCGACGCACCGGTCACCCACCGCGAGCGCCGGGCCTTCGCGTTTATCGCTCAGACAACTAGCGACTCGATAAGGTGCGGGCATGGCATCCCGGGTCTGCTGGAACTGTGCGACGGACGCTCACCAGACGCTGCTGCTCGATCCAGTGACGGAACGGACGTCCTCGCGATCTCCCCAGCGGAACTACGCCTGGTTCGGCGTCTTCCAGTGCGACCAGTGCGGGTTCGTGAGTATCGGCATGTCGTCCTACGGCCACGGCAGCGTGAATCTCGCCCACCACGCACGCGCCCGTATGGACATCCCCGACGCGATGCTGCAATGGCTGCCCGAGCATGTTCTCGGACGGAGGTTCGACGACGTGCCCGAGTGGATCGCCGACGCTGCCTCCGAGGCCTACGCGTGCTACTCCATCCGCTCCTATCGCGCCGCAATCCTGCTCGCGCGGTCCGTCGTGGAGGCCGTCGCGAAGGACAAGGGCATCGCAAAGGGTCAGCTGGCCGACAAGATCGATGCCCTTGCAGACGCCGGCCATATCCGCGCGCTGATCCAGGCCAGCGCGCACGAGATCCGGCACCTCGGCAACGAGATGGCACACGGCGACTTTGTCGAGCCGACCACCGCGGAAGATGCGGAGGACGTACTCGACTTCATGTCCGTGGTCCTGGCTGAGGTCTACCAGCTTCCTGCCCAGGTCAACGCGCGACAGGCGACCCGAGTGGCTCGCAAGGCTGCGGCTGAGGCACGCAAGACTGACGCCGCTGCGGGGGCCTGAACGCCATCGCGGTCGATCACCACGCGCGGCATCAGCCGGTCGCGACCCGACCACAGAGCGCACCTACGATCACCTCGCCGTCGCAGCGCACCCAGATCACGCCACACGCGCACGCGCTGGAGGAGTCCTGCACGACGAGGAACCACCCGCCAGTAGCCTCGCCGCATGGACTGGCTGCTCAACGCGACGAACTGGCTCCACGCGTACACCGCTCGGTGGCACGACACGTGGGAGATCGCCGGCGCAATCGCGACTACCGCGGCCGTGTTCATCGCCGTCGCTGGCATTCAGCGCGAGCACAAGGCAACCGAGAAGGCCGAGAGCCGGGAGGCCGCAGCCCTCGCCGAGCGCGACGCCGAGCGAAAGCAGCGCGAAGCCTCCGAGGCGCGCTCTAGAGACGAAGCTCGACGGGCGCAGGCCATGCTCGTGATCGCGTACCCCAGGTTCAAGGCCTCGATGGTCACCGGCGGCGGTCGCGCAATCGGGGCATGGCAGGTGCTCGTTTCGAACCACTCGACAGCGCCGATCTTCGACGTCCACGTTGAGGCGTTCCTAGGCGAGACACGAGACGCGTTCGCCGACACGTCCGTCCTCCCGCCGGGGGAGATCGCGCGGCTAGAAACCACCGAGCTCCGTCCCGACGCCGCGGAACCCGGGAGCGTCGTCTACTTCCGCGACCTGCAGAACGTGCGGTGGCGTCGCTACCAGGACGGCACGCTCGCCGAAGTCGACGACAACCGCCAGCCGATCTAGTCCCCGGCCAAGTTACTCCGGGACGGCCATGCCCGGCGGTGAGCCCCCGAGGTAGGTGAACGATGGCTCCCTCACGCACGCACGCCAAGGCGCGCTCCGACACGCGAGCGATGAAGGCCGCGCGGGCCGAGTTCTTCGCCGAGGGCAAGCGACTCGACGCCGACCCCGAGACTCGGCACCTCGCGAACTGCTGGCTCTGCAAGCAGCGCATCGCCTACGACGTCGAGCCCAACACCACGCCCGACAGCCACAACCTCGACCACTACCACCCCGTGTCCACGCACCCCGACCTGCAGCACGACACCACGAACTGGCGACACAGCCACATGCTGTGCAACCAGAACCGCGGGAACCGGGCACCGTCGTCCGGGCTCGGTGAGGAGATCGAGGCGTGGTGGTGACCGCCGGATCGGGGGCTCGCGATGGGCAACGCTGACCGGCGCGCCAGAGACAATCGCCCGTTCGAACAGCGACTCCTGTCGCGCTACGCCATCGACCCGACGACCGGATGCTGGGTCTGGCAAGGCACGCTCACGTGGGGCGGGTACGGGCAGATCAACCGCCGAGGGCGGAACGTCACCGCACACCGCGCGATGTGGGAGCACTTCCGAGGCCCGATCGCCGGCCGCATGGTCATCGATCACCTCTGCCTCAACCGCAGATGCGTCAACCCCGCGCATCTCGACCTCGTGACGTACAGCGAGAACAACCGTCGGCGGTTCACGACGCGCGAGCCTCTACGGACCCCCGCATAAAATCCAGCCCGGACTCTCGGGGGGGCCGACCGCCGGGGGGAGCCGTCCTCTCTCCCCGGGGTTGCCGTCCCGGGGGTCGCGCGCGCGAGAGGCGGTGAGGTTGGGTGGCTGAGTTCGAGCGCGAGTCGCTCTCGGAGGGCCTTGAGCGGGCACTCGCCGCAGCGACTCACCTGACCGATCGGGACGCCGCCGCCATCGCAGCGGCCCGCGCCCTTGCTCACCGGATCGACGTCTGGGACGTGATCGTTCAGTGGGCGATGGAGGACGCAGCGGACACGGGGTCACGCCCGAAGGTGCCGGCGAACGACAACACGTCGCTGCCGACGTACCTCAAGTACCTCGACGCGCTGCAGCTGGTGCCGCCGGCGGCCGAGAAGGCCAAGCCTGGGCCGGCGTCGAGTGCGTCGCCGTCCCAGCAGGCGTTGACCGAGATGCGTAGGGGCCTGAGCGTGGTCCCGGAGGTGGGGTGATCGCCGCGTGTCGGTCATCACGCACGGGTTCACGACGCCGCGGATCTTCACTCGGCCGCTGGCGGAGGGTGAGCCGGGGCCGTGTGGGTGTGGCTGTGCGCTGATTCCGGCGACGTCGCGGGGGTTCGAGGCGATCGCGTTCGCGGAGAACGTGCTCAAGGTGCACCTGATCCCCTGGGAGCGCTGGCTCCTGATCCACCTGCTCGAGCTCGACGCGTTCGGGACGCTGCGATTCCGCAAGGCGCTGGTGATCGTCGCCAGGCAGAACGGCAAGACGCTGGTCGCCGCGATCCTGGCGGCGTTCTTCCTGTACGTGGACTCGGTGCGGTGGCCGCTGCAGGTGAACCCGCGGGACTTCGTGATCGTGGGTGCGGCGCAGAAGCTCGACATCGCGATGAAGCCGTGGTCGCAGGTCCGCCAGTGGGGCGGGCCGGACGACCCGAAGATCGGGATCGCCTACGACCGGGTGCCGCTGCTGCAGTCCGCGACGCGGATGCCGCGGATGGTCAACGGTGAGACCGAGCTCGTCACGCACGAGGGTGCGGTGTACCGGCCGCGGACGTTCGACGGTGCCCGCGGGTACTCGTCGGCGCGGTTGATCCTCGACGAGCTGCGGCAGCAGTACGACTACGAGGGTTGGTCGGCGATCGAGAAGTCGGCGACGGCGATGTTCGACTCGCTGCTGCTGGCGTTCTCGAACGCGGGCACGTACCGGTCGGTGGTCCTCAAGGACGTCCGGCAGATCGCGCATGAGTCGGTCGAGAAGCCGGGTGCGCAGTGGTTCGTGGCGGAGTGGTCGGCGAAGCCGGACGCGTCGCTGGATGACCGGGAGGCGTTCGCTCAGGCGAACCCGTCCGCGGGGTACCTGCCGGGCATGACGCTCGACGGGCTGATGCAGACGGCGGCCGAGGCGAAGAACAAGAGCGTCGAGCGCATCGAGGTTCTGTGCCAGTGGGTGACGCAGAACGTCGAGCCGTACATCGAGCCGACCGACTGGAAGGCCAGGCAGGTGTCGCCGGCCGATCTGCGGATCCCGAAGGGTGCACGCACGGTCTGGTCGGTGGACACCTCGGCGGACCGGTCGACGACGTGGGTCGCGGCCGCGGTGAAGACCGAGGACGGACGCTCGTTCGTCACCGTGCGCACGAAGCGCGCGGGCATCGTGTGGGCCGTCGAGTACCTGCAGGAGCTGGCGGAGGCGTCGGGGCAGCGTGAGGTCGCGGTGCAGGCGCAGGGCTGCCCGTCGGTCGAGTTGATCCCGCTGCTCGAGGCGCTCACTGGCGACGACGGGAAGCCGCTGCTGACGGTGCACCAGATGGACCGGCCGACGTGCGCGATCGCGACGGGCCAGATGCACGACCACGTGGTGCGCGACAAGACGCTGGTCCTGACCGAGCAGCCTGACGTCGACCTCGCGATCGAGGGCGGCCTGGCGACGAAGTACGCCGAGAACCGCTTGTGGTCGCGGGAGGCGTCCAAGCCCGTGGACGTCGCCGGCGTGTGCGCGATGACGTGGGCGCTGTACGCGCTGGAGAACCTCAAGCCCGAGCCGAAGAAGCCCGCTCCTCCGACGCCGCGTGCCGCGGTGCTGGAGGGCGGGTCGAACGGCCCCACCGAGGAGAGCCTCCTCACGGCGAGCTTTTGACCTGGAGGTGGACGGTGTCCGAACGCTGGCTGCCCGTCCTGGGATACGAGGGCCTCTACGAGGTGAGCGACCTCGGCCGGGTCAGGTCGATGCCCCGCGAGGTCCAGAACGGTCGCGGCGTGATGGTCGCCGGCGGCAGGCTTCTCAAGCCCACGGTCTCCGAGCGGCGCGGCAGTCTGATCGTCAGCCTGAGCGTCCACAACCGTGCCGAGTCCCGCCTCGTGCACCGGTTGGTCCTGGAGTCGTTCGTCGGGCCTCGCCCTGACGGCATGGAGGCGTGCCACGGAGACGGCGACCCCGGCAACAACCGCCTGTCGAACCTCCGCTGGGACACGCACGAGTCGAACATGGACGATCAGCGGCGGCACGGCACGAACCACAACTCCCGGAAGCGCCGCTGCAAGCATGGACACCCGCTCGAGGCCCCCAACCTGAAGCCCGCTCAGGCCGCGAAGGGTGGCCGCTCCTGCCTCGTGTGCTCCCGCGAGTACGCCCACGCCCGATCCCAGCGGCGCCCCTTCGACCCTGCCCGTGCAGATGAGCGGCTGAACGCGCTCATCGCCGCGTCCTGAGAGGGGGTCCGCATGGCTGAGATCGGCTACCAGCGCGAGGGCCTCCCGGGGTGGACTGCCCTGGCCGACGACACCGGTGAGACGAACCCGGCCCTGGTGTGGCCGAAGTCGGTCGGCGTGTTCGACAAGATGCGCCGCGAGGACGCGCAGGTCGGGTCGGTGCTGCGGGCGGTGACGTTCCCGATCCGCCGCACGACGTGGATGTTCGATCCGACTGGCTGCCGCGACGAGGTCGTGGACCTCGTGGCCGATTCGTTCGGGCTGCCGGTGAAGGGACGGACGTCGCCGGCGCCGACGCGGACGCGCGACCGCTTCGACTTCGACGAGCACCTGCGCCTCGCGCTGCTGGAGCTCGTGTTCGGGCACTCGGTGTTCGAGCAGGTGTACCGGGTCGACGACGACGGGATGGTGCGGCTGCGGAAGCTCGCGTGGCGGCCGCCGCGGACGATCTCGAAGTGGGACGTGGCAGCCGACGGCGGCCTCGTCGCGGTGGAGCAGTGGGGTACCGCAGGCCGCCCGGTGCGGATCCCGGTGGACCGGCTCGTGGTGTACGTCAACGAGCGCGAGGGCGCGAACTGGGTCGGGACGTCGCTGCTGCGCACGGCCTACAAGAACTGGCTGCTCAAGGACCGGACGCTGCGCGCGCAGGCGGTCGGGGTCGAGCGCAACAGCCTGGGCATCCCGGTGTACAAGGGCGCCCCGGTGCCGGACGGGCTGTCCGAGGCTGAGGCGCTGGCGTGGGTCGAGGCGCAGAAGACGGACGGCCTGGCACTGGCGAAGGCGACGCGCGCCGGCCAGGACGCGGGTGCGTCGATCCCCGCGAAGGCCGAGTTCTCGCTGATGGGCGTCACGGGGAACCGCGCGGACACCGACAAGCCGATCCGGTACCACGACGAGCAGATCGCGCGTGCCGTGCTCGCGCACTTCCTGAACCTCGGCTCCGAGACCGGGTCCTGGGCGCTCGGGTCGACGTTCGCGGAGTTCTTCGTCGGCTCCCTCAACGCCGTGGCGCTGCACATCGCGAACACCTGCCAGGCGCACGTCGTCGAGGACCTCGTCGACGTGAACTTCGGACCCGCAGAGCCGGCGCCGCGGCTCGTGCCGGCGACGATCGGCGAGGAGCAGCCCATCACGGCCGAGGCCGTCAAGGCACTCGTGGACTGCGGGGCTCTTCGCACCGACCGGGCGCTCGAGGAGTACCTGCGGCAGCGCTACAAGCTGCCGCCGAAGGACGACGCCGTGGCGCGTGCCGCCGCCGGAGCTGAGGAGGCAGCATGACCGACACCAAGCGGGCGAACCGCTTCTGGGGGAACAAGCCCCTCCCGAAGTCGAAGGCGGAGTTCTTCGACGCGATCACCACCCCGGCGCCGTCGGGGGAGGGCACGGTCGCGACGATCCGCATGTACGGGCCGATCGACTCATACGGAGGGTACTGGGGCATCTCCACGCAGGATGTCGGGCAGGTGCTCGACGCCCTGTCCGACTCGGTCACGCAGATCATCCTGCGGGTCAACTCCCCCGGCGGCGAGGTCACCGAGGCCGTCGCGATCCTGAACATGCTGCGAGCTCACAAGGCGAGCGTGACCGCTGTCGTCGACGGCCTGGCCGCGTCCGCCGCGTCGGTCATCACGGCCGGGTGCGACGAGGCGGTGATGTCGCCCGGGACGCAGATGATGATCCACTCGCCATCCACGATCGTGTGGGGCAACGCGGCCGAGATGCGCAAGGCGGCCGACACGCTCGACAGCTTCGAGGCGGCGATCACCGAGATCTACACCGGCAAGGCCGGCGCGAAGGACTGGGCTGCGCTGCTCGCCGAGGAGACGTGGCTCACCGCAGCCGAGGCGGTCGACCTCGGTCTGGCCGACCGCGTGGCCGTCGTGCCGGACGCGGGCGACGCCGAGACCGTCGGCGAGGACGAGCCGGAGATCGTCGTGGTCCCGCTCGACGACGACGTCGACGACTCCGCCTTCCTCACCCAGATCGCGGCGTACAGCCGCGCCCCCAAGCCCCCGGTCTCGTCCGAGCCGGGTGAACCCAACCGGAAGGAGTCCGCCATGAGCGGCGACTTCAAGGCTGGCCTTCGCGAGCGGCTCGGCGTGACCGATGCCGACGCCACGGACGAGACGCTGCTCGCGGCGCTCGACGAGGCCCTCGCGGAGCAGACCAACCCCCCGGCGGCCGCGGCCGTCTCCACCCTGCCCGACGGCGCGGTCGTCGTCGACAAGGCCATCCACGAGCAGCTCGTGGCCGACGCCGCCGCTGGCCGCAAGGCGGCCGAGACGCTCGACGCCCAGCGCCGTGACGGGATCGTCGCGGCCGCGCTCAGCGACGGGCGGATCGCCCCGGCGTCGCGCGACGCGTGGCGGGCCCAGCTCGACAAGGACGAGGACGGCACGAAGGCGCTGCTCGAGTCCATGCCGAAGAACACCGTGCCCGTGGCTGAGCTCGGCCACGCGGACGACACCCAGTCCACCGAGGACCGGCTCGCCGCGAAGGCCGGCTGGACCACGACCGTCGAGGGGGCCTGACCATGGCCGACTACCTGCCCAAGCACGAGACCGGCATCGGGATCCCGTTCACGGTCGGCGCGACGGCCGTCGTCGGCGGGCGCCTCGTCGAGGTCTCGACGGCGAACGCGATCGTCCCGTCGGGCGCCGACTCCGCGAAGGTGCTCGGCGTGGCCGCGCAGGACGCCGCCACCGGCGAGCGCGTGACGGTGTTCCCGCGCTCCGGCGGCGTGCACCGTCTCGTCGCGTCCGGCGCGATCGCCGTCGGCGCCCGCGTGATCTCCGCCACCGACGGCGAGGTCGCCACCATCGGCAGCGGCTCGAACCCGATCGGCATCGCGCTCACCGCCGCTGCCGCCGACCAGGACGTCATCGACGTCCTCTTCCTCTGAGAGGGGTAGCGACATGGCGTCGTACACGTACCCGGTGAAGCACCCCGAGGGGACGCTCACCACGGAGGAGCTGCACCTGCTCCTCTCGAACCCGAACGTCATCGCGAAGCGTCTGCACGACCTGACGCGGATGCGGTTCATCGCGGACTTCCTGCTCTCGGGGCGCTTCAACGCGGCCGGTGGCGGGATCTTCTACGAGACCGGCGAGGAGGCGTTCGCGTCGGAGGACCCGGAGGCGATCTCGCCGCTCGGCGGGTACCCGAAGGTCGTCCTCGAGACCGGCGAGGTCGTTTCGGCCCGCACGGTCAAGTGGGGCCTGGACTCGGTCATCGCGGACGAGAAGATCGCCCGGCAGGGCATCTCCTACGTCAACCGCGGCCTGACCCGCCTGGGGAACACGATCGTGCGGAACGTCGACTCGGTGGCGATGGCCGTCATCGCGTCCCGCGTGTCGTCGACGTTCGCGTCGCCGTCCACCTGGACGACCGCGGGCAAGGCCGTCGAGGCGCTCCTGTCGATCCAGCAGACGCGCGCCGACCTGGGCCTCGGCCTGGACCTGTCGACGGTCGTGATGAAGCCGGCGCAGTACGCCAAGGTCGTCGGGATGCTGATCGACGACAAGGCGCTGCCGCGCGAGGTCGGCAACCCGGCGCTGGCCGGCAACCTGCCGGTCGACGCCCTGGGCCTGACGTGGGCGGTGTCGCCGCACTACACGGGCAGCAACCCGCTGCTCGTCGACCGCGAGCAGCTCGGCGGCATGGCCGACGAGAACCTCGGCGGCCCCGGCTACGCCGGTGCGGGCGAGGGCACGTTCAACGTCGAGTCCAAGACGATCCGCAACGACAAGGACGACTCGTGGACCATCCGCGGTCGCCGCGTCACCGTGCCGGTGGTCACCGAGCCGCTGGCCGGCGTCCAGCTCACGGGGACGGGCCTCTGATGGCGGCCGAGCAGGCCGCGGCGCAGAAGGCCGCGGACGAGGAGGCCGCCGCCGAGGCCAAGGCCGCGGAGGAGCAGCGCCTCGCCGAGGAGAAGGCCAAGGCGGAGGCCAAGGCGGCCGAGGAGGCCAAGGCCGGCAAGTCCGAGCCGAGGACCCGGGCGAGCGCGACGTCGAAGGGCCACGTGGTCACCGGCGCCGCGGTCGTGCTCCGCACCAAGGACAAGGCCGAGCGGTACCTGTACCGCGGGGCGGTCGTCCCGGACGGGGTCTTCACGGACGAGTCGATCAAGCACGCCCTCGCGGTGGGCCTGATCGAGAAGTCCAAGTAGTCGACAGGGGGCGGTGGAGATGATCGGACCGACCGACCTTCCCGGCCTGGACGAGGACGTGTCGCGGCGCCTGATTGCCGCGGCGCGCTCCATCGCCCCCTGCCTCGACTCGCTGGTTGACGAGCTCCGGCTGGACGCGATCGCGATCCTGAAGGGCGTCGCGGCGGAGCTCCCGGCGCCCGGGACGGGCCGGGTGCGGTCGCAGTCCCGCAACGGCACGAGCGTGACGTGGGCGGACTTCCAGTCGGCGTTCTCCGCGGACGACCGGTCCTCGCTGCGGGCGCTGTGCTCGACGAGTGCGGCGACCGCGGGCAGTCCGATCGGGCACTTCCCGGCCTCGACGGTGGCGTGCCGCATCTGGCCGCCGGAGGAGTACCCGTGACCTGGGGTGCGTTCTGGTACCCGCACAGCGTCAGCATCCGCGACCGGGCGGCAGCTGGGGGCATGGGCTCGACCTACGGTCCGCCTCGCACCGTCTCGGCCGAGGTCATCGACGAGCAGACGATCGTGAGGGACGCCGACGGCCGCGAGGTCGTCTCGTCCACCCGGGTCACTCTCGCCCTCCCCGAGCACGTCCCGCTCGGGTCGCTGGTCACCGTGTGGCCCGGGCAGCCCTACGAGCGCGAGGCGCGGGTCCTCAGCGCGGCCGTGAGCCCGAACGACCCGCCACTGGACGCGCACCTGCTGCTGCGACTGGAGTAGGAGGCCCGGCCCCGTGGTCAAGCAGAACAACGCGAAGCTCACCGAGATCGAGAAGGCCGCCCGCGACGCCCTGCAGGACACCGCGAAGGACGTCCTGAAGCTCGCGAAGCAGAAGGCACCGAAGAAGAAGGGCGACCTGCGCCGCTCGGGCCGGGTGCTCGTCGACGACGTGACCGTCCGGGTGGTCTTCCGCGACCCGGCCGCCTGGCTCCAGCACGAGCGCCTGGACTACCGGCACGACGACGGCGAGGCGAAGTACCTCGAGCACGCGGTCGACGAGGTGGGCGTCGAGGCCGACATCACCTCCGGCGTCATCGCGAGGCTCCGCTGATGGACGACGCAGCCCTGACGATCGCGCTGTGCGAGATGCTCGGCGAGGTCCCCGGCTGGCACTGGTCGACGGCGCCCGGGACGCCTGCCGGGATGGTCGGCGTCTTCTACGGCGACATCCCCGATACCCCCGACCGCGCGATCGGCGTGCGGGTCTACGGCGGCACCGACGACCCCCTGGTGTACCAGCCAGTGCGGGACGTGCAGCTGCGGATCCGCGGCGCGCGCGACGACCTGGACGACGCCGATCGGATCGCGGGGTTCGCGTTCGCCCTCCTGCAGGGCCGGTCGCGGGTCCGCGGGATCTCGTGGATCCAGCGCGGCACGTTCGGCCCGTTGGGCGCGGACACGAACGGCCGCGAGGAGCGGTCGGAGAACTACCGGCTCTTCCTGGACAACCCGGAGGTGGGCACGTGAAGTCGACCGCTGACCGCTACCGCGAGGCCGGGATGCCCGCCCCGAAGGGCGAGGTCTACATCCCGAACTCGCGCGTCGCCAGAGCCCGATCCGAGGCGCTTCTCCGCGAAGCCGCTCGCCATGCGGGCGGCTCCGTCGAGGTCGCCGTCCCCACCGTTCCCCTGCTCGTCGAGCGGGTGCACGACCCGGCCACCGACCCGGCCACCCTGCCGGACCTCCCGGCGACCGCCTACGGCCCCGACTCGGTGCCGTTGGACACCACCCCTGACGCCGACACCACCGAGGAGCAGTCATGAGCGTCGTTCCCCTTCCCGCCGGCACCACGCTCGGCAAGTCCTTCGAGTACGGGCTGGACATCAACCTCGGCACCGAGGGGTCGCCCTCGTACCAGCCGATCCGCCGCATGAGCGCGTGGGCCCCGACCTACCCGGCCACCACGGGCGACCGGGCCACCTACGACGACCTCGGTGCGGTCAACGAGGCGGTCACGGCGCGGTCGTTCGCGACGTCGTTCACCGTGCAGGGCAACCGGTCGCTCACCACGGGCCTGTACCTCCCCGAGGTGGAGGCGCTGCTCGCCGCCGCGAAGGCCACCGTCGACGGCGCGGTCGTCGACATCCGCTGGTACCACAAGCCCGAGGTCGGCACCCCGAACCCGAACGACGCCGGCCAGGCGTTCTGCCGGGTCGACATGACGCGGCAGAACACCGGCAACGCCGACATCGAGGTGTTCGCCGTGACCCTCACCGGTCAGGGCCCGTTCGCGTCGATCACGAACCCGTTCGCCGGGTGGGACGTCACCGAGCCGGTCCTGGCGTCCATCACCCCCGATGGCGAGGGTGCGGGAGACCTGGTGACCCTCACCGGCACCGGCTTCCTCGGTGCGACTGCCGTCGCCTTCGGCGCCACCCCGGCCGCGGACTTCGTGGTGGCGAACGGCGCGACGATCATCGCGTCCCTGCCGACCGGGACCGCCGGGTCGGTGAACGTCACCGTGACGACCCCCGGCGGCACCTCGAACGCCGTCGCGTACACGCGGACGGTCTGACCCGATGCCCGCTGTCGACTTCGGCGAGTGGGCGGCGGTCGACGGGCTCGACCTGACGCTCGGAGGGAACACCTACACGGTGCCGCCCCCGAGCGTCAGGTCGATGCGGCAGATCCTCGCCGCCGCCGTCCGCGCCGAGGTCAACCTCGGCCTGGTCAAGGGCGAGATCCCGCCCGAGGTGCAGGCCGTACTCGACGACATCGGCCCCGACGAGCACCCCGCGCTCGGCCCCGTGTACGACCAGCTCGCCGCGGCCGGCACACCGCAGGTCGTCGTCGACCGCATGGCCTACTACGCCGTCTTCTACTGGGCGCGCGGCAAGGCCTACGCGGACGCCCTGGCACGGGCGCTGTGGGAGCCGACCGCGACGGCCGAGGGGTCCAGTGAGCCAGCCCCAAAAGGCTAGTCACCGCCGAGGACTGGGCGCCCTACGGCATCGGTGAACCCGACGCGGACGGCTGGTACCCGGACTACCGGCCCGTGCCCGAAGCCATGCGCCCCGCCCCCACCGCCACCGTGGTGAAGCCGCCCGAGGTCGATGGGTCCCTGCTGGCGATCGTCACCCACTGGCGGGTCGTCGTCGCCGACCTCGCGCAGTACTTCGGGGTCGACCTGTACGACCCGACCGTGCTCGCCCGACCGTGGCCCGGGGTCCGGACCATGATCTTCGCCCTGCTCGACATGCCCGAGTCCCGGCTGCGGCGGGAGCTCACCATCCGGGAGGGGTGATCGCGTGACGAGCACCTTCCTCTGCTCCACCTGCGGACGCGAGACGCCCGAGGAGGAGCGGGAGGGCGCTCGCTGCCGAGGGTGCCATCGCGCTGCGCGCAGGGAGGCCATGCGCCGGTACCGGGCGCAGAACCCCGAGCGGGCGGCTCGGAACGTGCGAGAGGCCTACGAGGCGAACCGCGAGAGCATCCTCGAACGGCAGAAGGCACGCAGAGTGGCGCTCAAGCCGGAGCTCGCCGAGTACGCCAGGACGTACTACGAGGCGAACAGGGAACGCCTGCTCGCGCAGGAGCGGGCTCGCCGCGAGGCAGACCCGGAGACGTTCCGGAACCGGCGGCGCCGGTACCGCGAGGCGAACCCGGAGAAGGTCAACGAGGCCTCCGCGCGGTACCGCGCCCGCCGGCGTGGCGCGGGATCGGTCGAGGTCGGCGTCAGCTGGCGAACGGTCGCTGCTCGCGACGGGATGTGCTGCTCGTACTGCGGCGTGCTCTGCAACGAGAGCGACGGCCGTCGCGTCGCTGCCCGCGACGGCGCCCTGCGATGGGTGTGCGGGCCCACCTACCCAACGCTCGACCACGTCATCCCGGTCTCTCTGGGCGGTCGTCACTGCATGGAGAACGCCGTGCTGGCGTGCCTGTCCTGCAACAAGAGGAAGGGCGCCCGCGTGGCCCCGCCCCGGGAGGTGAGCGCCGCGTGAGCACCCAGGTCGTGACCTCCCTGGAGGTCCTCTTCACGGCGAACACGAAGCCGGTCGACGACGCGGCGAAGAACGTCGAGAACCGCGCGAAGAAGATCGAGAAGAGCCCGGTCAAGCAGACCGTCGACGGCGACGCCAAGGGCGCTCTCGCGGCGATGGACCGTGTCGAGTCCGAGGCGAAGAAGATCGTCTCGGCGAAGACGATCGCCACGGTCGACGCGAACATCGAGCGCGCCGAGACGGGCCTGACGAAGGTGCAGGAGCGCCTCGACTACCTGCGGTCGGTCGAGTCGACGATGGAGGTCACGGCCGACATCAAGCGGGCCGAGTCCGCGCTGAAGCAGATCACTCGCCGCCGTGACGCCCTGGTGTCTGCCCGGGAGTCGATGGTCATCGACGCCGACACCTCGCCCGCCGAAGCGGCGATCGGTGGCCTCGCCGACGACGCCGGGGAGGCTGGCGCCGAGGGCGGCGAGGCCGCAGGCAAGGGCCTGGGCGACGGGATCACCGACGCCCTCAAGACGCTGCCGATCGCCGGCGCGGTCGTCCTCGCTGGTGTCGCGATCGGCAAGGCCGTCCTCGACGGCATCAACGACGGCCTGCAGGTCGAGGTTCGTCGGGACCGCCTCCAGGCGCTCACGGGGATCACCGAGGAGGACGCGCGCCGGTTCGCGATGGCGTCCGGTGAGGCCTACGCCGACGCGTTCGGCGAGTCGATCGAGGCGAACATGGACACCGCGCGGGTCGCGATCCAGTCCGGGATCCTCGACGAAGGCGCGACCGTCCGGCAGTCCGAGTCCGTGATCAAGGGCCTGGCCGGGATCGCCGACGTCCTCGGTGAGGACGTGAAGCCGGTCGCAACCGCAGTCACGCAGCTGCTGCGGACCGGCCTGGCGAAGTCCGCCGACGAGGCCTTCGACCTGCTGGCGACCGGAGCCCGCGAAGGCGTCAACATCAGCGAGGACCTGCTCGACACGTTCACCGAGTACCCCGCGCTGTTCGCGCGGCTCGGGCTTTCGGGCCCCGAGGCGCTCGGCCTGATCAACCAGGGGCTCGAGGCCGGCGCGCGCAACAGCGACCTCGCGGCGGACGCGCTCAAGGAGTTCCAGATCCGCGCGACGGACGGCAGCGAGACGTCCGCCGCGGCGTTCAGGACCCTCGGTCTCGACGCCGAGGACATGACCGCCAAGATCGCCGCCGGTGGGGCCGGGGCCCGCGAAGGGCTCGACCAGGTCCTCACCGGACTGCGCGAGATGGAAGACCCGGTAGCCCGCAACGCGGCCGCGGTCGGGCTGTTCGGCACCCAGGCGGAGGACCTCGGTGCCGCGCTGTTCGCGATGGACCTCACGACCGCGGTCGACCAGCTCGACGGCGTCACCGGGGCCGCGCAGCGGATGTTCGACACGCTCGCGGACAACGATGCGACGAAGCTCGAGGAGGCGCAGCGGAACATCGAGGTCGCGATGGACGCCGTCAAGGGTGCCCTCGCGGGTGCGTTCTCGGAGCCGCTGGCGGATGCGGCCGAGTGGGTCAGCGAGAACCGGGGTCCGCTGCTGGAGTTCTTCTCCGAGCTCGTGAACGGTGCCCTCGACTTCGGCGTCGCCGCGGTCAACGGTGCAGCGTCCGCGACCGAGGCGTTCGGGCGGTTCGTCGCCGGGCCGCTTGCGAGCACCGTCGACGGGCTCGCCGGTGTCCTCGACGGGCTCAACGGACTGCCGTTCGTGAACCTGGACGACGAGGTCGACGGACTGCAGTCGCTGGCCGACGGCATGCGGGACTTCGACGACACCACCGACCAGGCGGCCGACAACCTCCGTGCGGCGCTGATCCCCGGCATCGAGGACGCGCGCGACCGGTTCAACGAGATGTTCGACCCCCAGGTCGACATGGGCTACCTCAACGACGCGACGCGCGAGCTCGCTTCGGCGGTGGCGGACGTCGGGTACGCCGCAGAGGGGTCCACCGAGTTCCTCAGCGGCTTCGACCGCACGAACCTCACGACCACGGAGTCCGGGCGCCTCCTCGAGGAGCAGATCCGCGCAGCCGTCGACGCACTGGACGCCCAGACCGAGGCGGGTCAGGCAGCCGGTGAGGGACAGGACGAGCTCACGGCCCGGTACGAGGAGGGCCGCGAGGCGCTGATCCGGCAGCTTGAGCAGATGGGCCTCAGTCGCGGGGAGGCGGAGGCTCTGGCGGAGGCGTACGGGGCGATTCCGGGCAAGGTCGAGACGGACATCAAGGCCAACGCCGAGGAGGCGCAGCGCAACGTCGACGAGCTCATCGCGCGGAACCAGGGCAAGGTCATCCGGCTCTCGCTCGAGGTGTCCACGTCCGGCAACCCGGTGTACGTGACGGCGGCCGGCACGAAGTTCGAGGCTCAGGGTGACGTGCTGGAGTTCTACCGGGCGGGTGGCGTGCGGCAGAAGCTGACGCCGATGGCGCCGGTCGCGCAGATGGTGCCGGCGAACACGTGGCGGGTCGTCGGTGACCGGCCGCGCGGCGACGAGGCGTACATCCCGATCGAGTACACGGCGCGGTCGCTCGCGCTGCTCGACGAGACCGCGGCGCGTCTGGGTCGGGTCGTTGTGCCGGTCGGGACGCAGTTCAACGCGGCGGGGTCGATCACGCCCCGCACCGGGCAGCCGGCACCCGCGGCGTGGGCGGGACCGCCGGTGCAGATCACCGTGCAGGGCGGCATGACGACCGAAGGCGCGCGGACCCTGGTCGATGACCTGCCGTGGCTTCTCGCGACGCAGCCGGGAGGAGCCTGATGCTCAGCAGCACCGTCGTGGAGTGGGGGGCCCTGGCCCTGCACGGCTCCCGTGCGCCGGGCCGGGAGGTGTGGATCCAGCCCGGGGGGCTGACGGGCTGGGAGGGGTTCTCGGGGCGGGACACGACGTCCGAGCGGGACATGCGGCACGGGGCGTTCGACGGGCCGGTCCTCGCTGGTGCGCGCCGGGTGATGGTGCAGGGTCGGGCGTCGTCGCCGGAGGCCCGCGATGAGGTCCTCGCGGAGTTGGCGGAGACGTTCGTGCTGCCGTCGACACCGGTGGGGTCGCCGCTCGCGGACCTGCGTGTGACGCATGCGGGCAGGACCCTGACGGCGCCGGCGCGGCTGCTGCGGTGGTCGCCCGCGGCGACGTACTGGGGTGCGGGGTTCTTCGACTGGGCTGCTGAGTGGGTGTGCCCGGACCCGTGGCGGTACGGCGACCCGGTGGACGTCTCGACTCCGTTCGCGCGGGACCGGTCGGGGCTGCGGTTCCCGCTGTTCACCGATGGCGCAGGCACGGAGACCGGGGTGCTGACGTTCGGGGATCCGGGCGACGACACCGGGCACGCGGCCATCACGAACGACGGGTCCGCGGACGCGTGGCCTGTGTTCCGGGTGGCCGGGCCGGTCCTGCCCGCGGGGTTCGAGATCGTGACGGTCGAGACCGGGGCGCGGCTGCAGTTCGTGGGCCCGGTGGCGGCGGGGTCGACGCTGACGATCCGCCCCGACCTGCCGCTGGTGGTCCTCGACGGGTCCGACCGGATGACGTCGATGACGCTGCGCGACTGGGCGCCCGTCCCGCCCCGGAGCACCCGCACGTTCCACTTCCGCCCGCTCGGTGGGGACAGCACCGCGGTGCTGTCGGTCGAGCTGTCCCCGACCTACTGGTGAGGAGCACCTGATGCCTGAGCGCGGTCTGTTCGTCCACCCGAACGCTGACATGTCGAGCACGACCCCGGCGATGGGCCGCCGTGCCCTGGCCGGTCTCGTCGCCCCGGCGGGCGCCTACGGCGGCCGCACGGGGGTCATCTCCGGGATGACGGTGTCGGGGACCTCCGGGTGGACGTACACGGTCGGGCCCGGGCACGTCGCCACCCCGGCCGGGACCGGGGAGGTCCTGCCGTGGGCGAACGCCGCGGACTACACGGTCGGGCCGGTGACCTCCGCCCCGGGGTCGGGGTCGCGGATCGACCGGATCTACGCCCTGCACACCCGCCGCCTCGAGGGCGACAGCGCCTCGGAGCCGGTGATCGATGTGGTCGTGGGCAACCCGAGCACGGGCACCCCGTCGGTGCCTGCGATCCCGGCCGACGCGATCGAGCTCGCGCGGGTCACGATCCCGTCGGGTGCCACGGGCACCGCGGGCGGCTCGTTCTCGACGTCGAGTGTGCAGTACACGGCCGGGCGCGGTGCGCCGATCCCCGTGGTCGGCACGACGCAGCGGGACGCGATCACGTGGGGGTCGGCGCTGCTGCCCGCTCTGGTGCGGCTGCTCGACACCGGGGAGACGCAGATCAACCGTGGGTCGGGGTGGCAGGTCGAGGGCAACCCGTCGGTGAAGTCGTGGACCCCGGTGCTGTCCGCGGCCACGCCGCCGTCGATGGACCCGCCGACAGCTGTCGGCCGGTACATCGAGATCGGCGGCCTCGTCGTCGCGTGGTTCTCGCTCACCCTGGCCGGTGTCACCAACCCGGGGTCGGGCACCTACACGATCTCGCTGCCGAAGCTGATGGCCTCGGCGATCCCAAACACCGCGGTGATCGGCCGGGCGTCGCTGCTCGACGGGTCGTCGTCGAACCGGTGCGGCGTCGAGGTGACGCGCACGGGCGCCGGCGACGGGATCGTGATGTTCTACCAGGCGACGTACCCGATCGGCTCCCGGCAGGCCGTGAACAACGCGAACCCGTGGGTGTGGAACGGCACGGACACCCTCGAAGGCTTCGTCGTCTACCCGGCGGCGTGAGCATGACAAGCATCGACGACCTGCCGTCGATCGGCGACGGCATCGGCGAGTGGTGGGTCTACCCGCTGGCGACGTACCTCACGGCCCCGGTTGAGCGGACCGTCGTCGGCGCTGTGGCGTCCGACGGGACGCTCATCGCCGCCGAGTTCGACCACACGAACGGCACGGAGACCCGCGTCGAGGTCGGCGCCGGGGTCCCGGACGACCACAACTGCCCGGCGATCTGGGCGGCCGAGGGCAGGCGCATGGTGATGCTGTGGACGCAGCACTCCCGCGACCGGCTGCTGCAGGCCCGCGTGTCCGACGCCGACGGTTCCGTGCTGTCCCTGCGGACCGCGGCCGTGCAGGACTTCACCGCGTCGACCGGGGTGTCGTACTCGATCATCCACCGCATCGAGCACCTGTCCGACGCGGCGCAGGACACGTTCTGGGTGTTCGTGCGCGTCGGGAACTACTCCTGGTCCATCATCCCGTTCTCGGTGGACCAGGCGACGGGGGTCATCACCTGGGGCGTCGAGCAGCGGCTCGTCACCGGCTCCTACCAGACCTACCTGTCCGTGATGGACGCCCACGCCCCCGGCGACCAGACCTTCCGCGTCGCGTGGGGCTTCAACCCCGGGCCCACGCACAACCCCGTGAACTACTTCGAGATCAACGCCGTCACCGGCCAGGTCTCCTCGACCGTCGACCCGTCGATCGTCGCGAACGTGTCCGGCGCCGGCCTGCCCCTGGAGGCGGACGCGGTCACCCCGCTGCTGCCCGACCTGCCCGACACGCACTCCCGGCGCCTGCACTACGTGCGCCCCGGCCCGGCGCTGCCGGCGATCGCCTACGCCGAGTGGGACCGCGACGACGTCGCCTCCGCCGTGTACAAGCTCATCTACCTCACGGAGGCCGGCGAGTGGGAGATCCGCGAGTACGGCACGTCCGGCCCCACCCTGCACTCCAACGGCGTCGGGTCCTACATCGGCGGGATGGCGTTCCCCGACCCGTGCCCCGACGACCAGGTCGTCGTCGCGCGCAAGGGCGGCAGCGTCTCCACGGTCGAGGCGTTCCGGTCCGACGCCACGGGGACGTTCCCGCGCACGCTCGTCGAGGACCCGACGTACCGGCTCGCTCGGCCCATGCCCGCCAAGGGCGGCGGCGTCGAGCACGTCGTGGTGTCGCGGGTGCGGCACTACGGCGTGACCTACGAGGACTACCTCGCCGACGTCGTGTCGCTGTACGTCCCGCCCGTGCCGGTCGCGCTGGTGCGCTCGGCGTCCCCGACGATCCTGTGCGGGGAGCTGCGCACCGGCCGGATCCTGTCGACCGTGCCGGTGTCCGCCGCGACGTGGGAGCAGCGCCTGCGTGAGGCCGGCACGGTCACGGCGACCGTGCCGCTGCTCGCGCACGAGGTCACGGTCCGCCCGGAGCTGCTCATGGGGCTGGAGGGCGCCCGCTCGTACCTGGCCGCCGAGTACCAGGGCACGATCCTGGAGGCCGGGCCGATCTGGGTGCACGACGTCGCCGACAGCACCCTGATGGTCGGCGCCGGTGGGCTCGCGTCGCTGTTCGACCACCGGCAGGTGATCCGGGTCCTGACCGCAGGGCAGAACGCCGCGAAGGCCGCCGACCTGACGTACTCGGGGCTCTCCTACGGGACGATCGCGAAGCGACTGATCTCGACCGCGATGGCGCACCTCGGCGGGGACCTGCCGGTGATCCTGCCTGCCGACTCGCCCGGCGCGGCGTCGCGCACGTACCCGGCGACGCAGCTCGCGTCGGTCGGTGACCAGCTCCGCGAGCTGATGCAGGTGCAGGGCGGCCCGGACGTGGCGTTCCGGCCGGAGTTCACGACCGACGGCCTGGCGATCCGCTGGCGGATGCTCACCGGGACCACCGCGGACCCGATGCTGCACCAGGCCGGGGCCGACTGGGACCTCGACACCACCGTGCCGCGCTCTGGTGTGTCGGACCTGCGGATCCGGCGGGACTGGTCGGAGCTGACGATGCGGTCGTGGGCCACCGGCGACGGGCAGGACGAGGCCCAGCTCATCGAGCGGGCCGTCGACAACGGCCTGCTCGACCGCGGGTACCCGCTGCTGGAGTCCGTGCGCGCCTACCCGCGCGTCAAGGTGCGCACGGACCTGCGCTCGCACGCCGCGTCGCGGCTGCGCGTTACCCGCCGGCCGCGGGCGACGTGGTCCCTGACCGCGCGCCTGGACGCCTACCCCCCGGTCGCGCAGATCCGCCCCGGGGACTTCGCGCGGGTGCGGGTCGCCGACCACCCGTACCTGCGGCACTACCTCCCCGACGGCTGGTACCGCACCCGGGTCGTCGCGATGCGCGGCGACCTGACCATGCAGGCCCGCCTGGAGTTCCGCCCCCAGGTCGACGCACGGTGAGGAGGACGGCGTGAGCGAGCTCGACGACTGGTCGGACGACAACACCCCGGACATGGGCGAGGCCAGCGAGTACGACCCTCCGCGCGACGGGCTGGCGGCGCTCATCGCCCGACTCGCTCACGTCGAGCGCACCCTCGCGGGCATCACCCGAGGCTGGTCCCCGCTCCGCCAAGCCGGCATCACGGTGACCGAGGACGGCATGACGATCGACTCGTCACTGACCGTTGACGGCGACCTGATGTCGACCGGAGACGCGGCGTTCGGCGGCACGCTCCAGGTCACCGGCGACGCGGTGTTCTCCGGCGACCTGGCGGTCCCGAACGGGTCGATCAGCAACGAGGCGCTGCAGAACCCGATCGAGGAGGGCGCGATCGGGTACAGCACGTCCAACTTTGCCGTCACGACCACAGCGACCGCGGTCGCGACCCGCACCATGAACATCCCCGACGGGTTCACCAAGGCGTCCGTCATGGTGATCGTCTCGATCGGCGCGTGGAACCAGTCCGCCAGCTCCGGGTACCTCCTGGGGCGAGCGACCATCGACGGCTCCAGCGGCGGCGCCGTGCAGACCGGGGTCGGTGCCGGCGGGTACGAGTCCGTGACCGCCAGCGCGATCCGCACGCTCGAGGACCTCACGCCGGGCGGCCAGATCACGGTCCAGGCGACCTGCTGGGCGACCACCAACTTCGGGGCCAGCACGACCAACTCCGTCAACATCGACGCCATCGCCATCTTCCGCCGCTAGGCGCCTGAGGGGACCCCCATGCCCGATCGGATCATCCGCCGCCTGAACGGGCCGAGAGGCAGCGTGCTGCTCGCAGGGGCAGCGATCGCGGCCGTGCACGCCGGCGCCTACCTCGACGTCGACCAGGGCGTGACGCTCCCGTCTGGGCTCGCGACCCTTGACGCCGTCGTCCCGCTCGCGGTGTACGCGGCCCTGTGGGGAATCGCCGCCGTGCTGGCAGGGCTCGGCGCCTGGCAGTCGTTCGCCCGCCGGCAGCGCGACCACTTCGACGCGTGGGGCTTCGGCATGGTCGCCGGGATGCTCACGATCTGGGGCTGCACGTACCTCGCGGGGTGGGTCACCTCCCTGGTCAACGGCGACTCGGGCCGCCAGTGGGTGTTCGCCGTGATCTACCTGGCTGTCGCCGTCATGGCCGGGGCGTCCGCCCGGATGACGAACCCCGGAAGCTCCACCGGCACGGAGGCCGCATGAACAACCCAGCCCTGCCTGCGCTCATCACCGGGGTCCTGGGTCTCGCCGCGGTGATCGTCACGCAGCGTCTCGCCCGGCGGGCCCAACGCGAGATGACCCCCCAGCAGATGATCGACAGCCTCGTCGCCCGGCTCGAACGCGCGGAAACCCGCCTCGAGGCGTCCGAGCAGCGGGAGCGGCTGCGGGACGACTACATCCACCAGCTCCGCGACCACATCAGCCTCGGGAAGGCACCCCCGCCCCCGCCCTGGCCGGAAGGACTGACGACGTGACGGTCACGATGAACGGCGCCGAGCGGATCGACTACGACGACGGGCGCCTGACGACGATCACCGCCGGCGGCCGCTCGACGAAGGTCCGCGCCGGCGACGCCGCCACGATCCTGGCCTACGTCGGCCAGGAGTTCCACGAGCGCGTCGAGCCGCTGCAGACGTTCCACGGGTGGCGCTCGCTGGCCGTCAACACCGCGTCGGGTGGCATCGGGAACTCCAACCACCTGTCCGGTACCGCGGTCGACTGCAACGGCGGCCGCCACCCCCGCTACCGCTCCGGGACGTTCACCCCCGAGCAGGTCGGCGCGCTGCGCGCGATCCTCGCCGACGTCAACGCCGCCGCCGGCGAGACGGTCCTGCGCTGGGGCGGGGACTGGGGCACCCAGGTCGACGAGATGCACATCGAGCTCGTCGGCAGCCCGACCGCGTGGGCACGCGCGGCCGCATCGATCCGCGCCACCACACCGGTGTCGAAGCCGGGCCACACCACCACCCCGACCCCCGGCGGCGTGCAAGTCACGCCGCCGGACCCGATCCAGCCCCTCGAGGAGGACGACCGCATGCTCACCCTCGCGAAGCTCAAGGGCACCAACGGCGTCTACATCGGCGACGGTGTCACCCGCCGCCTGGTGAAGACCCCCCAGGAGCTCAAGGACATCCAGTGGCAGATGGACCACGGCATCCTGCGGGGCAAGCCCGAGGTGCTCGTCGTGGACCGCATCGACTGGCTCGGCAAGAAGGTCTGAGGAGGACCCCCGTGAAGCACCTCGCCACCACCAACGCCGCGACGTCGCTCGGCGACTACGGCGCGTCCCTGCTGCGTACCGCCGTCCCGGCGGCCTGGGGCACCGCCCTGGCGGCCCTCCTGTCCTGGCTGCTGCCGCGCGTGCCCGGGGACGTCGGGGACGCCCTGGCGTCACTGCTGCGTTCCGACGTCGTCACGAGCGTCCTCGTCGCGGCGGCGATCGCCGCCTGGTACGCGGTCGCCCGCTGGATCGAGCCGCACCTGCCCGACTGGCTGACGCGGCTCGTCCTCGGCTCCGCGGCCGCGCCCGAGTACGCGAAGGTCACCGCCGACGGCGCCGCGGTCATCACCGACCTGCCCGAGGTCGCGTGGTCCCTTCCCTCGGGCGACGACGACCCGAAGCACGCAGCCTGACCACCCAGCCCCAGCACGACCGGCGCCCCCGTCCTCCTCCCTTGAGTTCTAGCGGTCGTCGCAACACCCGAGATTCGGGGACGCGATGGAGTTCGAGATCAGGGCGGACCGTGCGCCGCAGGGCAGGAAGCAGCTGGACCGGGAGCGGGCGGCATACTTCCAGCTCATGGCGCAGGGCTACAGCAGCAGAGAGGCGTGCCGAGTCGTCGGGATCAACACCCGTACCGGCAAGCGGTGGCGCAACGGCACCGCACCCACGCGAAACAAGCCCGGCCTACCTCCACATCGAGTGGGGGTAGGCCGGGCTGTTTCGTCATGTCCGTCGGGTCGGTACCTGTCGCTGGACGAGCGGCTGGTGATCGCTGACCTGCTGCGAGCAGGCCGGTCGTTGCGGTCGATCGCGACCGAGCTCGGCAGGTCGGTATCCACGGTCAGCCGCGAGGTCGCGCGGAACGCCCACCCGCGCACGGGCGACTACCGCCCGCACTCCGCCAACGAGCGCGCCGCGGCCCGCCGGCCCCGCCCGAAGATCCGCAAGCTGCACGCGAACGTCGAGCTGCACGGCTTGGTGCAGGCGCACCTGTCTCGCCGGTGGAGCCCGGAGCAGATCTCGGCGATGCTGACTCTCCAGTTCCCGGCCCGGGCGGAGATGCGGGTGTCACCCGAGACGATCTACCAGGCGATCTACGTCCAGGGCCGCGGCCAGCTGCGCCGGGACCTGGTCGCGGCACTGCGCACCGGGCGCGCGATGCGCAAGCCCCGCCGGATGGCCCAGGCCCGCCAGCCCCGCTACCGCGACCCGATGGTGATGATCAGCGAGCGGCCCGCCGAGGCCGTCGACCGGGCGGTTCCAGGACACTGGGAGGGCGACCTGATCATCGGCAAGGGTCAGCAGTCCGCCATCGGCACCCTGGTCGAGCGCACCACCCGGTTCTGCATGCTGATCCACTTGCCGGCCGACCGGGGTGCCGAGACGTTCCGCGACGCCCTGGTCGAGACCATGACCGCATTGCCCGAGCACCTGCGCCGGTCGCTGACCTGGGACCAGGGCTCGGAGATGGGCAAGCACCTCGAGTTCACCCTGGCGACCGGCATCCCGGTCTACTTCTGCGACCCCGCCTCACCTTGGCAGCGCGGGTCCAACGAGAACACCAACGGGCTGCTGCGCCAGTACTTCCCCAGGGGCACAGACCTGCGCGGCTACGACCGCGCCCACCTCGACGCTGTCGCTCACCAACTCAACACCCGACCCCGCAAGACGTTGGGCTGGACGACACCCGCACGCCGTCTCGCTGAACTTTTGGGGCCATGATCGATCCGCATCGGTTATCATCGACACGTGTCGATCATGAAACCTGAGGTGTGTACGGCGACCACGGCGGACATCGAGCCTGCGGTCGCCTTGTTCCGGTCGCTGGGCGATCCGGCCCGGCTAGCGATCGTGCGCCGGCTCGCGGCCGGCGAGGCGCGGGTCGCGGAGCTGACCAACGATCTGGAGCTGGCGCAGTCGACTGTGTCCTCACACGTGGCGTGCTTGAAGGACTGTGGCCTGGTGACCGGGCGCATGGAGGGCCGGCGGGTGTTCTACTCGTTGGCCCACCCGGAGCTGCTGGACATGCTTGCGGCTGCGGAGACGCTGCTCGCTGCGACGGGTAGCGCGGTCACGTTGTGCCCGACCTACGGCGTGGACGGGCAGGTGTCGGCGTGCTGAGCACGATCGCAACCGCGGCCGGGCTGTTCGTCGCGACCAACATCGACGACATCGTGGTCCTGACGGTCTTGTTCGCGGTCGCCGCGCGCGGGACGTCGGGGCTGCGCGGCTGGCAGATCGTGGCCGGGCAGTACCTCGGCCTCACAGCGTTGATCGCGGTCAGCTTCCTGGCCGCCCTCGGCCTGACGATCGTGCCGGACGAGTGGGTCGGGTTGCTGGGCCTCATCCCGTTGGCCATCGGTGTCCTGGCTCTGGTGCGTACCTTGCGCGGGCAGGACGACGACGACGAGGCCGAGTCCGCGCTCAAGGCCGTCGGGCTGCTCGGCGTCGCCGGAATCACGATCGCCAACGGCGGGGACAACATCGCGATCTACACCCCGGTGTTCCGCACCATGTCCACCGGCGACGCGCTGATCACGATCGTGGTGTTCCTCGTCCTGCTCGCCCTGTGGTGCCTGTTCGCGCGAGCGATCGGCACGAACGAGCGCGTCACCGAGACGCTGGAGAAGGTCGAGCACTGGCTCGTGCCCGTGGTCTTCATCGGCCTCGGCCTGTTCATCCTCGTCGAGTCCGGCACCCTCGCACACATCGCCTCGCTCCTCTAGCCCGCGGCCCGGCCCGGCCCGCTCTCGCGGGCCGGGCCGTAGCATCAGCCGCGAAGCTGTGTTGCGACCACCGGTGGAATCCGCCTCCGGGAGGGCGGGGCGCTTCGTCGTGCTCGGGGCAGCGATCAGGGCGAGCGACTGACACGGGCTGCGTGACGTTGCTACGGTGGCTGTGGGCGGCCGATGAATCTCCCCTGGCTTGTCGGTCGCCCGCCAACTTCCACGGCGGCACCGCTCAGGGCTCGGTCGGCCGCTACCGTGACGGCATGTTGGCGTCGGCGGCCGACGGCGCACCTCTGCCCCCGCTCTCACAGACAGCACGCCGTTGCAGCGTCGGCCCCTGTTCGACGGACGCGTCACGTGGAAGGGTGGGGTCAGGCGCTGTCCGCGCTGGTCGGAGTTCGGGCCGTACGCGAGTGGGTCCGCGAGAGCCTCCGGGGGGTCTGGTGCAGCACAAGGACTCGATCACCACGTCCGACGACGGGTCGGTGATGACTGTGCGGTTGACGGGCGAGGTGGATGCGACCCTGCGACGCGAGGCCGCGCGGGCGCTGGCGGCGGTTCGGTCGTCGAAGTTGCCCGTGGTCGTGGACCTCAGTGCGGTGTCGTTCATCGACTCCACCGGGGTGGGGCTGCTGCTGCAGTGTCACAAGGCGTGTCTCGGGCGGGGGATGGCCTGCACGTTGCGCGGAACTCCGCCGCGAGTGGAACGCGTCCTGACGGTGCTCGGGCTCCTGGACGTGTTGCACCTCGGTAAGCGTGCGACAACGGCGAGTTGAGCCGGCGAGCGTGTGCGCTCACAGCGGGACAGTGAACCACACGGCCTTCCCGCCGGCGCCGGTGTTGTAAGCACCCCAGCCGGACGTGATCGTGCCCAGGATGTGCAGCCCGTGCCCTCCAGGGAGTCCTTCGCGGTTGGCTCGCAGATGCGGCAACGTCGGATCGTCGTCGTGGACGTCGAACCGGACTTGGGTGGCGTCGGCGCGCATGCGCACCGTGATGTCCCCGGTGTTGTGGGCGTGGCGCACCGCGTTGGTGATCACCTCGCTGGCGGCAAGCTCGATCGTGGCGAGCGCCTGGATGCCAGCGCCGGCTGCGCGGGCCCGTTCGAGCGACCACCGGCGCAGCCGTGGCACGGAGCTGACGACCGCGGGGGCGGCGAGGATCACGCCTCGATCGTGGTCGCGGTGCTCAGCCACGATCGCCTCCTCAGGACGCGGGCGAGCCGCCCGGACGATTGTCGAACGCGGCCCGTGCCGGTCGCCTGAAGACAGCCGTCGATCCCGGGTGCGCACGTCTCGTTCCAACCTACGTTGCGCCCCCGGTGCTGGCGCGCAAGGACAGCACCGGCGTGGCACACCATCCGCTCAGCAGCGAGCCGGTCCGTGGCGATAGAGCTACTATCGCGGCTCTCGCCCAGACGGGTCACACTGGCAGCTACCTGAAGATGGTTGGGGGGCCACCATGGGGACGCACGGTGTCGAGGGATTTGGTCCCGCAGGGGTCGAGCCGGCGATCACGATCCTGCGAGCGGGCCTGAAACGAGAGTTCTTCCGTGACGCGGAAGTCTGCGTGACCGCTGAGGTCCGTGGTGAGCACCGCTGGCTGTCCGGCGTGCCCGACATCGACCCCGGAGACCACCTGGCTGCGTGGGACACACCCGAGACGGCAGCGCGGGGTTCGTCTTCGGCGGTGTGGAACCGATCCGCGGATGTCCTGGTGTGCGTCTCGGTCCGGGTGCCTGAGCCGGTGGACTGGGCGCCTGCCCGCGCCAACCTCGACGCCGTCGCCGCGACCATCACCGCGATGGTCGTCGACCAGCAGGCCGCTAACGACCTGGCGCAGACCGTCGAGGACCTCACCCGCGCGCTGCACTCGCGACCGGTCATCGACCAGGCGATCGGGGTGATCATGGCCCAGAGCCGCTGCTCCCCGGCGCGCGCGATGCAGATCCTGCGATCCGCGTCCCAGCACCGCAACCGGAAGGTCCACGACGTCGCCTCGTCCATCGTAGAGCAGGTCGCAGGATCGCGGCCCGCTCCAGGCGCGTTCGTCCCCCGGCGTGCAGCGGCTAGCTGACCAGTCTCCGCTCGCCGACGGCCGCAGCCCGTGTCACGGTGGACGAGCAGGAGCCAGGTGCAGATCCCGCACCGACGTCATCAACGAGGAGCGTGTGCACGATGACCACAGCCCGCGAGATCATGACGGCCGGCGCCGAGTGCGTCGGAGAGGGTGAGACGCTGGAGGCGGCCGCCCGCAAGATGAAGGACCTGGACGTCGGCCAGCTGCCGATCTGCGGTGAAGACGGGCGCCTCAAGGGTGTCCTCACCGATCGGGACATCGTGGTGAAGTGCCTCGCCGACGGTGGTGACCCCCGTTCGACGACGGCGGGACAGCTCGCCGAGGGCAAGCCCGTGACCATCGGCGCGGACGACTCGGTCGAGGAAGCCATCGCCACGATGGTCAAGCACCAGGTGCGTCGACTGCCGGTCATCGACGGCCACGGACTCGTCGGGATGCTCAGCCAGGCCGACATCGCCCGCTCCTACCCCGAGGACCGCGTCGGCGAACTGGTCGAGCTGATCTCCCGCGACTGACCCACGACCACCGAGCGCCCTCGTCTCTGCGAGAACGAGGGCGCTCTTTGCCGTCGAAATCACGCCCGCTGCCACCCGTTCTGGTCAGCCTCCACCAACCCTCCTCGCCATCGAAACCGCCGAGTCATCTCGAATCGTGAGGGGCGGTCAGGCAGGCTGAGCAGATGGACACGAGCGACGACGAGGCGTGGCGCGCCGCGGACTCCTCCACCGAATGGTGGCCCGCCCTGCCGCCTCGTGTCAGCCCCGGGGCCGACGATGCCGGGGTGGACCTCACGCAGACCGCCCCGGGCGGCATGGCGCGCGTCCGCGCCGCCGCGCCCCTGCTCAACGCCCGCCCGGTCCCCCGCGGCACGCACCACGACGTCGACGACCCCATCCCCGTCACCGCGACCCTGCGGTGGGCCACCGGCGACGAGCAGCTCGACACTGTCGCCGTCGAGTGGTGGGGCTCCGGAGCGGACGCCGTCGTGCGCGTGCGCATCGGGGACCTGCGCGTCATGACCGGCGCCGTGTGGGTGCCTGCGGAGGACGTGCGGAGGCACCCATCCGCACCGTGGAGGCCTGCACCCAAGTCCCGAGAAACTCAGCGCCTCCAAGGCGGGATCGAACGGTCCTGCCACCATGATCCACGTTCCGGTGCCGTGGGCTCAGTGAACCCGAACGGACGCACAGTCTGGTACGGCCCGGTCGGGCTCCAGGGATGCATGTACTCGGCCAGAGCCTTGTCCGAGGGCTTTGCGTCCGCGGGTTCGTGAATCGGTTCGCGGAACGGGTCGATCGAGTCGGCGTACGTGGCCGCCCAGTCCGCCCACTCGCGCGCAGCGCCCTGCTGGGCGACATCTTCGTAGCCGTCGGCGACTGCGCGAACTGCGGCTGCGTACTCCCGGATCTCCGCCACGAGCCGGAGCTGCTTGATCTGGTCCAGCAGGACGTGAACTCGATGGTCGGCCCGGAACTCCTTGACCGCGAGCGATCGCGCCTCCTCCCACCGCTTTCGCGTCTCCGCCTCCTTCCTCGCTCGCTCGGCACGCCGGTCCTCAAGCGCCTGGTGACGCAACTCCGCTTCTTGCAGCACCCGGGCGAGCGACTCCTCCAGCGGGGCGTCCTGGGTGTCCGCCCAACGCGATCCCCAGTGCACGGTCCCGTCGCCGTGCAGCACGACCTGCAGCCGATCCGATGGCACTTGGTCGAACTCCGGCGGCGGTCCCCACCCTCGTCCGGAGCGCGCGAGCTCGGCCTTCGTTGCGACGTGGGGGACGCTCACGAGCACCTGCGTCAGGCAGAGGTGCGTGACGTCGTCGCCGATCTGTACGCGAAGGTGCCCGAGCCGATCTGGGTCGACGTACTCGTCACGCCGAGCCTCGGTCATGAGAACGGGGGCGCGGCCAGCGCGCACCTTGTATCCACGCGCTCGGACCTCTCGAACCAACGCATCGAGGATCCGCAGCGCTCGAGGTCGTACGTTCGGGTCGAACTCGACGTCTGCTCGGGCGTCAAGCTTGTTGACCACGTCGGTCAAGGATTCTGAGTCGATAGCGACCGGGACGCGCGCCAGAGTGCGGGTCTGCCACTCCGGCAACGGCTGCAACCAGACCGCCGCGCCTTCCGAAGTCCGCGCCCACTTATGCGTGATCTCTAGAGACATGCCCTCAGGCACCAGCCCGCGGCGCTTTGCCAACGAGACGAGCCGCGCGTAGCGATCTCGCTCATCGGGGTTGATCGTCAACCGGCCGTCCGGCGCGCCACGCAGTTCGTCCATCATCACGTCAGTCTTGCGGACGTATGCGGTCGCCTTCGGCTTCGCCACTGCTGGTCGAACTTGCTCCGGGCGAGGTTCACTCGCCGGCGTCGTCACCTTCGCACCAGATCTGGCGGGCCTTGGTCTCTGCGGCACGAGCCCCGGGTCGTCGGTGCGAGCCTCGAGGTGACGCTCGCCCTCCTCGGTGATCGTCGCGGTCCAGGATGCGCCCCGACCCTTGATACTGAGTAGCCCCCGCGCTTCCAGGTTGCGCGCCGATCCCCGGTACCCGTACCCGTCGTACGTGCCCTCCGGGCAGCCATCGCTCACCCAGCGCAGGAGGTCGATCTGATGCTCGGTCAGCGGTGGGCGATAGCCAGCCATGACGACATCATGGCTGGAGCGACGATCGTCCGTCCGGCATTCTCCCCTCGGATGTTCCCCCACATGTCCCCCGGGCTTCCACACGCCGAACACGACGAAGGCCCGGGATCGTGATGATCCCGGGCCTAAGCACTGGTGGAGCTGAGGGGATTCGAACCCCTGACCTTCTCATTGCGAACGAGACGCGCTACCAACTGCGCCACAGCCCCTTGAGCGGTGAACAGCGTAGCACCCGGTGAGGGGTGCTCACGACACCGCGGTGCGCGGCTACTCGCCGGCCGCGCGACGCCGCGCGAGCACGGCGTCCAGGTCGATCGACCCCGTCGGGGGCTCCGGCGCGGCGAGCGTCTCGGCGGCCCGTCCGGCCTCCGCCACGGCGGGCGAGGCACCGGTCTCCGCGGGCTGCTCGGCGGCCGGGGCCTCGGCGGGCGCGCCCGTCGCGACCGGGGCGAGGTCGCGGTCGGCGACCGGCGTGCGCGCCGGAGCGGCGTGCGTCGAGCCCTCGACCTCGCCCAGCGGAGCCGGCTCGCGGCGCGGTGCGGGCGCCTTCATCGCGTAGGTCGGCCGCGGCACGGCGACCGGGGACCACGTGTCGCCCTCGCGCCCGCCGTCGCGCACGGGACGCCCGGCCGGCGCCTCGTCGACGCGGACGCGGGTGATCGCCTGGGTGTCCGCCGACGAGGGGTGCACCGCGCGACCCGCCGCGTGCGTCCGGGCCGGGCGGGACGCGCGGGAGCGGGCGACCTCGTGCGCCTCGGCGATCCGCCGCTCCCACTCCGCCTCGGCGGCCTGGCCCTGCACGACGGCGCGGCGGCCGAGGCCCAGCACGGTCGCGAGCAGCACGGTCGGCACCAGCCCGGCGAGCACGCCGACGGCGGTCGCCGCGACGACGACCCACCCGGCGGCCGTCGCCACGAGCAGCGCGCCCGCGAGCACCCCGCGGCGGCGCGCGGCGGCGCCACGGCGGGCGGTCGCCGCGGCGTGGGCGGCCTGGAGCTGCGCGGCGCGGCGGGCTGCGTCGGCGCCGACCCTGTCCTGGGTCCCGTGCGGTCGGTCCACGTCCGTGGCTCCTCTGTCCGTTCCGGCGAGCCGGGTCCCCGTGCCCGGGGTGAGCAACCCGGCTCGCTTGTCCACCGGGCCGCAGTCCTGCCGGACCCCCCGTGCCGCGTCCGGACGCCGGCGCCGACCCGACCCCGCGGGGCCCGTCACCGCCAGCACCCGCAACGCGTCGGAGAACCGGTCGTCGGTCCGCGACTCGAGCAGCTGCTGCCGGTGCCGCAGCTTGTGCGGCACCAGGTACGCGATCCACAGGACGACCACCGCGAGGGCGGCCGGTCCGGCGAATTCGTACACTCCACGACGGTAGGGGCCGCGCGCGCGGTGCGACCGGACCCCTCGCGGCGTGTCCGCGGGGAAATCACACCGGTGTGATTCCCCGGTCCCGCGCCCGGCCCGTCAGGCGCGCGGCGTCCGCGCCGCGTGCCAGCGCGCGAGCAGCCCGCCGGGGACGTCCTCCGTCGTGAGGGCGAACGTCCGGTGGTCGCACCACCGGCCCTGGATGTGCAGGTAGCGCTCGCGCAGGCCCTCGTCGCGGAACCCCAGCTTCTCCACCACGCGCAGCGACGGGCCGTTCTCCGGGCGGATGTTCACCTCGACGCGGTGCAGCCCGAGGCCCGCGAAGCAGTGGTCCGTCGCGAGCGCCACCGCCGTCGGCGTGATGCCGCGGCCCGCCACGTGCCGCGCGATCCAGTACCCGATCGACGCCGAGTACAGCGAGCCGTACGTGATGCCCGAGACCGTGAGCTGCCCGACGAGCTCGCCCTCGTGCTCGACGGCGAACGGCAGCGACGACCCCGAGCGGGCCTGCCGGTCGAGCGTCCGCACGAACTGCGGGAACGTGGGGCGCCGCCCGCTGAGCGGCTCGGGCGAGGTCGCGTCCCACGGCTCCAGCCACGCGGCGTTCGCGGCGCGCAGCCGCATCCACACCGCCTCGTCGGTGCGGCGCAGCGGCCGGAGGGCCACGTCGCCGTCGGTCAGCACGACCGGCCAGCCGCGCGGCATCAGCCCTCCAGCACCAGGCAGTGCACGACCTGCCCGGCCACGACGGCGGTGTCCTGCTCGCCCACCACGGCCAGCGCGTTCGCGTGCGCGAGCCCCGTCACCGACGGCACACCGGGGTCGCCCACCGGCGTCACGCGGTAGCCCTCGCTCGGCGACCCCACGACCGCGGCCGGCACGAACTGGCGCACACCGGCCGGCGACTCCCAGCCCACGTCCGCACGCGCCGCGACCGACGGCCGGAACAGGTCGGTGTGCCCCGCCATCGCGCGCAGGGCGGGGCGGACGAACACCTCGAACGCCACCTGCGCGGCGACGGGGTGGCCCGGCAGGGCGAACAGCGGGACGGCCCCCGCGCCGCCGCCCACCGTCCCGAAGCCGTGCCGGTAGCCCGGTGCCATCGCGACCTGGTCGAACCGGACGGTGCCCAGCGGCGCGAGCACGTCCGCGAGCGTGTCGTGCTGCGACTCCGACAGCCCCCCGGTCGTCACCACGACGTCCGCGCGCACGAGCTGGTCCTCGAGCGCCTCGCTCAGCACGGCGCGGTCGTCCGTCACCACGCCCACCCGCACCGGTGTCGCTCCGGTGTCGCGGACGGCCGCCTCCAGCGCGTGGCCGGCGGCCTCGTAGACACCGCCGTCGCGCCGGGGCGTGCCCGGCTCGGTCAGCTCGGACCCGGTCGAGACCAGGACCACGCGCGGGGCGGGGTGCACGCGCAGCCGCCCCCGGCCGCTGGCCGCCGCGACGGCGAGCTGCCGGGCGCCCAGGCGCGTCCCCGCGGCCAGGACGACCGACCCCCGGGCCGTGTCCGCGCCGGCAGGCCGCACGTTCACGCCGGGCACGGGCAGCCGGTGCAGCGTCACGCGCACGGCCCCGCGGTCGGTGTCCTCCGCGGCGACGACGGCGTCCGCACCCGCGGGCACCGGCCCGCCCGACGCGATCCGCACCGCCTGGCCGGGCGCGAGGCGCAGCGCGGCGGGATCCCCCGCCAGCACGTCGTGGGCGACCGGGAGCACCGGCGCGCCCGCACCGTGCAGGTCCCCGCTCGCGACCGCGTACCCGTCGCACGCGGCGACCGGCCGCGACGGCACGTCGGCGGGGGCGACCAGGTCCTCGGCGAGGATGCAGCCCGCCGCGTCGGAGAGCACGACGTCGAGCGGGGACACCGGGCCCACCGCGGCCAGCACCGCCGCGAGCTGGTCCTGCACGGATCTCATGCCCGCATTCTGCCCGGCGGGCGCCGCGGCGGGCGCACGCACCGCGCCGGGGACGGCCCGCCCGCGGGTCCCGCCCGGGGCTCGCGCCGACGCGCTGTCCGCCGTTGGTCCTGCTGCGGCCCCCGGGCGTTTGCGACACTAGGGGCATGAGCGCCGTCGCCCAGCCGTACCCGCACGTCTCCGAGGGCAGCACGGTGACCGAGGTGAAGGACGAGTTCCGGGCCCTCCTGCGCGCGGCCCGGCAGGCACGGTCGGCCCGGAGGCGCACGGAGGCGGCGGACGCGTTCGTCGACGTCGTCGAGACGATCCCCGCCCTGGCCGACGCCCGGTGCGTCGCGGTGTACTCGGCGCGACCCACCGAGCCCGACACCGGCCCGCTGCTCGACTCCCTCGCGGGGCGGCAGATCGAGGTGCTGCTGCCCGTCCTCGGCGCGGGGCTGCAGCGCGAGTGGGCGCGGTACGCCGGCCGGCACGACCTGCTGCAGCGCGCACCCGGACGCCCGCCGGAGCCCTCGACGCCGTCCCTCGGGGCGGAGGCGCTCGCGGAGGCCGACGTGATCGTCGCCCCGGCGCTCGCCGTCGACACGTCCGGTACCCGCCTCGGCCAGGGCGGTGGCTGGTACGACCGCGCCCTCGCCCACGCACGCCCCGGCACCCCGGTCATCGCCCTGGTGTTCGCCGAGGAGCTCTACGACGCGGAGGTCCGTCCCCTGCCGCGCGAGCCCCACGACCGCAGGGTCGACATGGTCGCGACCCCCGAGCGCTGGTACCACCTGGGCGCCTGATCGCGACCGCTCCGGGGGAACATCCCGGGGGCGCGTATCATTGGCACTCGGACACGGAGAGTGCCAGGCCCGCCGCCGACCACCGCGCGGACGACCGGCCCCTCCCCCACCAGGTCACGTCATCCGCGGGAGACAGCAGTGCCCACCTACTCGTACACCTGCACCGAGTGCGGCCACGCCTTCGACATCCACCAGTCCTTCAGCGACGCGGCGCTCACCGAGTGCCCGAGCTGCGGCGGCCGGCTGCGCAAGGTCTTCTCCGCCGTCGGCGTCGTCTTCAAGGGATCGGGCTTCTACCGGACCGACTCCCGGTCCGGCCGGACCTCGGGCTCGAGCAGCTCGTCGTCGTCGAGCACCACGTCGTCGGGCAACTCGTCGTCGGGCGGGTCGTCGTCGGGCGGGTCGTCGAGCACGTCGACGTCCTCGACGTCCTCCTCCTCGTCCGCCGCGAAGCCCGCCGCCGGCTGAGCCCGCGCGGTCCCGCCCGCGACACGGGCACCCGCTCCTCCACAGCACACCGCACGGTGCGCCGTCCCCACCCGCGCCCGCCGCGGCCGGACGGGTCGCTCCCCCGCGCCTAGCGTCGCGGCATGCCCCTGACCGGTCGGATCTCCCCCGCCACCCGGCGGGCGCTGCGGCTGCTCGCCTGGCGGGCCCGGCGCCCCCTCGCCGCCCTGTGCGCCGCCCTCGCGGTGGTGGCCGTCGTCGAGCAGGTGCGGCCGCCCGACCCGCCCACCGTCGAGGTACCCGTCGCCGCCCGGGACCTGCCGGCCGGCGCCGTCCTGCGGCCGCGGGACGTCCACCTGCAGCAGGTCCCGCCGGCGCTCGTCCCGCACCGCGACGTCCCGCGCGCGGACGACGTCACGGGCCGCCCGCTCCTCGTCGCGGTGCCGCTGGGCCTCCCGCTGGTGCCGGAGCTGCTCGCGGACGAGGCCGCTGTCCCGCCGGAGGGCACGGTCGTGGTGCCCGTCCGGTTCGCGGACGCGGGCGTGGCCGCGCTGCTCCGCCCGGGAGTGCTCGTCGACGTGGTCGCCGCGCCCGTCCTGGACGGCGACGAGCCGGAGCGCCTGGCGCGCGGCGCCGTCGTGCTCGCCCCCGCGGGCAGCGGCGCCGGGGACGCCTCGGGCGGCGCGGCGGACGGGCCGGGAGCGGCTGCGGCCGACCGGGGCGACGGCCTGCGCGACGGGTCCGCCGCCGACGGGCCGGTGCTGCTCGCGGTGCGGCCGGACGAGGCCGTGTCCCTGGGCGCGGCCGCGTCCTCCCGGGTGCTCGGTGCGGTCATCGTGGGATGATGCCCGGACCACCCGGCACCGGACGTGCTCACGACGGGCACCGGAGGAGTTCACGACATGAGCGACGCACTACGCCAGGGCCTGCGCAGCACCACGGAGCGCGCGCGGGGCCTCTCCGGCGTCTTCCAGGGATTCAAGGACTTCATCTCGCGGGGCAACGCCGTGGAGCTCGCGGTCGGCGTCGTCATCGGCGCCGCGTTCGGCGCGGTGGTCACGGCCGTGCAGAGCGGGCTGATCGGCCCGCTCATCGCCATGATCTTCGGCAAGCCGGACATCTCCGAGCTCTGGGTCATCAGCGGCCGGAACGACGCCGAGATCAACGTCGGCGTGATCCTCAACGCGCTGCTGCAGTTCCTCATCACGGCGGCGGCGGTCTACTTCGTCATCGTGCTGCCGCTGAACAAGCTGGCCGAGCGCCGCAAGCGGGGCATAGAGGCCGAGCCGGCCCGCCCGTCGGAGGACATCCTGCTGCTCCAGGAGATCCGCGACCTGCTCGCCGCCGGGCAGGGCGCCACGCCGCCCCCGGCCCCGGGCGCGCCGCCGGCCGGCTCGGGTCCCGGCGCGCACGCCGCACCGCAGCCCCCGATCTGACGCCGACCCGCACCGGCACCGCGCGGTGCCGCCTGTGCGCGGCACCTGACCGCCACCCGGGTCGGTGGGACACTGGCGAGGTGACCACACCGCCGACCGAGCCCCGACCCGCCGCCACGCCCCCGACCCGCCGCGCGGTGGACGACGCTCCCGTGATCCCGGGGCGCAGCGCCGACGACTCGGACACCGGCTGGGGCGACGAGCGGTCGGACACGAACGACGACCGCCTGCTCCGGGACGTCCCGCCGCACTGGTGACCGCGAGCGGCCGGGCCCGGGCGTCATCTCCGGCACCCGCTCCTCCGCGCTCGCAGGGGCCACCCGCCGCGCGCTGGCCGTCCCGTCCAGGCGCCGGCACACGGTCGCGATCGCAGCGGTCGCCTGCCGCACGCTCGCGATCGGAGCGGTCGCCCGCCGCACGCTCGCGATCGGAGCGGTCACCCGCCGCACGCTCGCGATCGGAGCGGTCGCCCGCCGCAGCGCGCGGTCTCAGCTGCCGCTGGTCGCCCGCCGCACGGCCGCCGCGACCACCGAGTCGACCCGCGCCCCGCGCCGCGTGACGCCGAGCTCCCGGCGCAGCGCGGCGCCCAGCTCCTCCGGCGTCCGCTCGCTGCCGTCCGACACCAGCCACGCCACGAGGTCGTCGAGCTGGTCGTCGGAGTAGGCGCTGATCGGCAGGCCCGGGCGCACGTCGGGCCGGGGCCCGCCGGGCACCGCCAGCGTCGGCTGCACGGCGCGGACCGCGCCGGTCATGGGAGCCGCGGCCTCCATGACGCCGGGGATCTGCGAGGCGGTCGCGGGGATCGGGGACGTGGACGGGCGCGGCCCGGCGGAGGCACGCTCGTCGGCGGGACGGGCGGGGGAAGCGCCCGTGTCCGTCCCGCCCTGCGCCTGCGCCGTCGCACCCGGGCCCGTCGCACCCGGGCCCGTCGCACCCGGGCCCGTCGCACCCGGGCCCGTCGCAGCAGGGGCCGGCGGCGGCGTCCACGTCGCCCCGGCGGCGCCACCCGGCGCCGACGCGGTCGGGGCCGGGGACCGGACCTCCTCCGGCGCGCCGGTCGGGGTGCTCCCGGCCTCTCGGTCCGCCGCCACGGCAGGTGCGCGGACCTCCTCGGGTCCGGTGACGCCCGCGTCGGCGCCACGGCCGCCCGGAGCCGGCACGCGGACCTCCTCCGGGCGCGCACCCCCTCCGGCGGGCAGACCGCCGGTCGGCGGCACCGCGAACCCGGTGAGCGTCGGAGCCGGTCCGCGGCCGTCGTCGTCGAGCAGCGGCGCCTCGGGGACGAGCAGTGGTGCCTCGGGCACGAGGAGCAGGCCCCGGCGGCGCTCGGCCTCGGCCTCGGCGATCCGGCGGTCGGCCACGGCGTGCAGCGCGCGGCGGATCCGGTCGACCTCGGAGGCGGGGTCGAGGAACGCGGCTGCGGACCACACGCGCAGCACGCTCCACCCGAGCCGCTCGAGGCGCTCGGCGACCTGCCGGTCGCGCACCCGCACGCTCGGCTCGCCCAGGTACGCGTCGTCGTCGGTGAGCACGGCGACCAGCAGCTCGCCCGGCAGGTCCGGGTGCCCCACGGCGAGCGGCAGGTGCAGGCCGCCGGGCAGCCCGTGGTCGAGCTCCACGACGAGCCCGTGGCGCCAGAGCCGCTCGGCGAGGTCGACCACCAGGCGGTCGGGCTCGGCGGTGGCGTCCCCCCGGGTCGCCGGGGCGGCGTCCGGCCGGGACGTCTCCGGCACCGCCGCGTCCGCGGACGTGGCGGCGTCGTTCCCCGCGTCGTCGGTCGCACCGGCGACGACGCTGCCACCGGCGGCCTCGTCGACCACCACCGGCTCCACCGCCGTGTCCGTCTCGCCCGCCGCACGCCGCTCGGCGAACCGCAGCAGGTCGGCCAGCAGCCGGGGCCCGGGTCCGCGCAGGCGCTCGGGGTCGATGTCGGCCGTGGCGAAGCAGGACACCACGTCGAGGCGGTGCCGCGTCACGCCGAGCGCCGCGAGCAGCAGGGCGTCGCCGCCGGGACCGCTGATCGGACCGAACCGGTGCAGCACCCGGCCGTGGGGCGTCCGCCCGAACCCGAGCGACAGGATGAGCGCGTCGCGGCGCAGCCCGGCGACGTTCGTGAGGTCCGTGACCACGAAGGGCTCGGGCCGGGACCCGTCGAGGCAGGCGGCGAGCGACGGCGAGTCCCGCACCTGGGCGAGCACCGCCTCGCGCACCTGGGCGGTGTGCAGGGCGGAGGCGGTGACCACCGCGAGCGACTCCTCCGGGTGGGTGAGCGCGTGCTCGATGACGAGCTCGACCACGCGGTCGACGTCGGCGCGCGTGCTCTGCACGGCCCCGGAGCCGTCGGGCATGCCGGTGCCGTCGACGAGGTGGTGCCCGACCGCCGCCGTCGCGGTGGGCAGCGGGGTCGGCGACAGCACGTCGCCGTAGCCGTGGGCCGCGAGGAACGCCGTGAGGTACGGGTCGCGGCGGGACGCGTCGGCGCGCAGCGGGACCGTCGGCAGGACGTCCGCGAGCTCCCGCACGGCCGTGCCGGACGCGCAGCGGCGGTCGCCGACGACCACGACCTGGCGGCCGCGGGCGATGGCGGGCAGCGCGACCTCGACCGGCAGGTGCGCGGCCGCGTCGAGCACCACGAGGTCCACCGTGCGGGCCGGGGGCAGGACCTGCGGGACGAGCATCGGGGCGGCGGCGAGCACGGGGCGCAGCCGGCGCGCGACGTCCGGGTACCGCTCGAAGGTCTCCCGCAGGCCGGTGAGCCGGTCCTCGACGAGCTCGGCGAACAGCGCCTCGGTCTGGTCCGGGTGGGCCGCCATCGCGGAGCGCACGTGCGCCGCGGCGCGGGCGCGCACCGGGCCGGCGAGCGCCGCGGTGTGCGCGAGGTCGAGCTCGCGGTACTCGGCGGCGAGCCTCCCCAGCGTCCGGCCGTCGTAGCCGGCGAGCGCGGGGTCGGCGGCGAGGACCTGCTCGAACACGGTGCTCCACCACGCGAGCTCGAGCTCGGCGGTCACCAGGTCGGCCGGGACGCGGCGGTCCGCGAGGTCGTCGAGGAGGTCCCCGAGGCCGTCCGCGACGAGCGACCGCACGAGGCGGGTGCGCCCGGGCAGGTCGGTGAGCGCGCCGGAGCCGGCCACGAGCCGGCGCATCCGGTCCAGCACGTCGGCGACGGGCCGGTGCAGCAGCTCCGCGCCCTCCGGGGTGCCGGCCAGCACCGGCGCGAGAGCGTCGAGGTCGGCCCGCACGGCGCGGTGCTCCGCCTCGATGTCCGCCAGGCCCTCGGGCAGCCGGGGCCAGCCGCCCGCCGGGCAGTGCGCCTGCCAGATCTCCCGCTGACGCTGGACGTCGACGAGCGCCGCGTGGAGGTCGGCGACGGGCCGGCCGGGTCGCAGCAGGTCCTTGGCCTGCTTGCGCAGCCGACGGCGCAGCCAGTACCCCATCGGGCTGCCGTGCTCCGCGCGCCACGCCTTCGAGGCGGTGGCGGCCACCATGTCGGAGGGGCTGCGCTCGAACACGAGCGGCTGGAACACGTCGAGCGCCCCGCGGACCCCCGCGAGCACCTCGAGCTGCTCGGCCCACGTCGCGAGCGTCGTCGCGGGGGTGAATCCCGTGACGTCGGCGACCTCCGCGATCCGGCGCTGCAGCGCCGGGAGCCCGTCGTCGCCCGCGAGCCGCTCCACCCGGCGCAGCGCGTCGGCCGCCTCGGCGTCGGAGAGCAGCACCGCGCCGTACCAGGGGGTGTCGACCGGACGCAGCGTGAACGCGCCGGCGCGCGCGGCCTCGGCCAGGTCCGCCGCGACGGCCCGGCGCCGGTCCGCGTCGAGCGCTCGCGCGACGTCCGGGCGCAGCCGCACCGTCGTCCGCGGAGCCGGGCGCTGGGCGGTCAGCCGCGCGAGCGCCTGGAACGCGTCGTACGCGGACGCCTCCCACGGCCGCCGCACCAGGTGCAGCGCGTCGACGTAGCCGCGCAGGCGCTCCCGGCGCTCGACGAGCCGGCGGCGCAGCTCGGCCGTCCCGGCGGGGTCGCCGGGGTCGACGTCCAGCGTCATGGCGCCCATGAGGCGGCGGACCGACGCGGCGCGCCAGGCGGCGTCGGGCGCCACGTCCAGCAGCACCTCGCCGACGCCGAGCCGCTCCAGCCGCTCCTGCAGCGCGACGGCCGCACGACGGTGCCCCGGCACGTACAGCACCGTGCGGCCGTCGGCGGCGGCGTCCGCGACCAGCGCGGCGAGCGTGCCGGTGACGTCGCTGTCGGCGGGGGCGTCGACGAACACGTGCGCCCCGCCGGCCACCACGTCGAGCACGTGCTGCTGGGCCGGGTCGAGGTCGCCCACGCCGCGCTCGGCCGCCGGGTCGCGGTCGCCGCGCACCGGGGACGGCAGGGGCACGGCGAGCGCCTCGACGGCCTCCGTGACGCCCGCGAGCGCCGCGACGACCTCGTGGCGCTCCAGCCCGGCCGCGAGCCGGTCGAGGTCGTCGACGAGCACCTGCCCCGGGTGGACGAACGTCCCCACGACGATGCGGTCCACGAGCTGGAAGTCGTCCAGCACGGCGGTCCCGAGCGAGGTGAGGCGGGCGACGGCGTCACGGGGGTCGAAGCCGGAGCCCGTGAACGCGCTGCGGGCGACCGCACCGGGGTCCAGCAGGGCACCGCGCGACCGCAGCGCGCGCGCCAGCACCGGGTTGACCTCGAGCGACGGCTCGAGGGTCAGCTCGTAGTCGCTCTCCGCCGTGCCGCGGGCCGTCAGCGACACGGGACGCAGCAGCACGGGCGCGCGGACCTTGCGGGCGACCGTGGCCGGTCCCGCCGTGTCCTCCTCCGCACCCGCGGGCCGGGCGCCGCCGGTCTCGCGCGTCGCGGTCGCGATGGCCGCGACGTCGTCGGTGGCGACGTCCGGGGTGCTGTGCTCGGTCCAGGAGGCGACGCCGATCGCCAGGTACGTCGGCGCGATGCCGTACTGCTGCGCGTACGTCGCGGCCCGGGCCGCCACCGCGCGGGCGCGCCGACGGGCCGTGCCGAGGGCGGCACCCTCGCGCACGAGGTTCGACAGCCGCGTCTCCCGGCCGGCGAACAGCTGGGCGATACCGGAGGGGTGGGCGGCGGACAGGTCGAGCGCGGCGTCGCCGAGCAGCTCGACGTCCGCGAGCGTGGACCCGCCGGCCGCCTCGACGAGCGCCGCGCGCCACGTGCTGGTGGCGCCGGCGACGAGCTCCTCGGGCGCGGGGGGCTCGACGAGGACGGGGCCGGCGTCGGGCGCGGGGGCGTCGCCGCCGGGCGTGGCGTGCCGCTCCGGCCGGGGTCCGGCGTCCTCGGTGCCCGTCGCGGGGGCGTCCGCGCGCGGCGCGGGGACGGCGGCCTCCGAGGAGGCGGCCGGCTGTCCGGTGGCGGGGCGGCGAGCGGGGACCTTCACCCGCAGCACGCTATCCGCCGTGGCTCGGGCGCAGGGTGTGACGCGCCGCCGTGCCGGGTGATCACGCGGATTCCGGCGGGTCGCGCAGGGGCCGGCGGCTCGGTCCGGGGCCCCGTGCGACCGGGGCCGCCGGGTGCCGGACGGGAAGGCGTCCGCGAGGTGCCGGACCGGAAGACGCCCGCGAGGTGCCGGACCGCAGGACGCCCGCGAGGTGCCGGACCCCAGGGCGCCCGCGAGGAGGCGCCGGGGGACGGACCGCCCGCCGGGGGCCTGGACCGCGCTCGCCGGGTGCCTCGCCGGCGGACCTCCGGGACGCCTGACCCGCGGCTCTGCGGGACTCCCGGCCCGGGACGTCGTCGACGGTGCGCACCGCGCAGGGGGCAGGCGATGCGCACCGTCGGGACAGAACTATGGACCTGGGATGGTGCAGCGGTCAACAACCTGGCGTCCCCTCGGGTGAACGCTCACAGCGGGTGCGGCGGAGGGGTTCCGTCGTCGCAGGTCGGCGGACCCTGCCGTGACCGGGATCACGCGCGCGCCCGCCGGCGAACCGGCGCCCGACGGCGGGCCGGCGCCCACCCGGGGACCGATCCTCACCCCGGGGGACCGGTGCCCGGCGGGGGGCGGGTGCCGGGCACCGGGGCTGGTGGGTGTCGGTGGGGCCCGTCAGCCGCTGCGGACCCCACCGACCGGACCTTTCTAGGCCACCCACCCGACCCCTCAGGTGCCCCTGGGTGCCCGGGCGGGGCCGAGATGGGTACTGGGACCGCTCCCGTCAGGGGTTCCCGGGGGCCGATTGAGGGTTCCGACGCCGCTCGGTCCGTGCTGCACTGGGTAGTGCGCCCGCCCGTCCGCCGCGTTCGTCGGTGAGGAGGAGACCCGTGCCGGTCCCCGAGGAGTACGCCGTGACCGTCGCTGCCGGCTCGCTGCACGTCGAGGGGGCGACAGCCCGGCTCCCCCACCGCTGGACGGAGGGCGGCGTGGAGGTCCGTGGTGCGTTCACCGGCGCGCACCTGCTGCACCTCGCGGTCGCCGGCTGCGTCCTGAACGACCTGTTCCGCGAGGCGGCGGCGCTCGGGGTCCCGCTGGACGGTGCGGAGGTGACCGCCACCGGGGGCTTCGACACGGTCACGTGGGCGTCCACGGGCGTGGAGTACGCGGTGCGGTTGTCCGGCCCGTCGCCGGCCGAGGCCGAGCGGCTGGTCGCCGCCGTGGACGCGGTCGCGGAGATCCCGCGGGCGCTGCGCCAGGGCGTGCCCGTGCGGCGCGCGGGCGGCCCGGACGTCAGCCCGCCCGCCACCCCGCGAGCTCCGCGCGCGTGACGTAGCCGAGCTTGCGGAGCGCGCGGCTCATGTGGTTCTCGACCGTGCGCACGCTCAGGTAGAGCCGGTCGGCGATCTGCCGGTTGGTGAGGCCCTCCCGCGCGAGGACGGCGACCTCCTGCTCGCGCCCGGAGAGCGGCTCGACGCGCACCAGCCGGGGTCGGGCGCCTCCCGGGTCCGCCGGGGCGATCCCCAGCAGGTCCTCCCCGGCCCGCACCAGCGCCGGCGCGACGTCGGCGCGCGTCGCGGCCAGGTGGCGGGCGGCCTCCTCCACGTCGCGGTCCGCGACGGCCAGCAGCAGCCGCACGTACGGCTCGAGCAGCGGCACGGAGGTCCGGGCCAGCACCTCCCGCACGGTGGCGGCGCGCGCCGGGGTCAGGTTCGCCGGGCCGCCGACCCAGGCCAGCAGCGCCGGCTGCAGCAGGCCCGCCTCGGCGTACCGCTGCCCCGCCTGCCACGCGGTCTGCCCCGGAGCCGTGCTGTCGCCGGAGACGGTCGCGAGGGCGACGTGCGCGAGGACGCGCAGCGAGCGCACGAGCGGGTGGTACGACTGCGGGGTCTTGTCGAGCTCCCGCAGCAGCACCTGGGCCAGCGGGGGGTTGCCGGCGTGGGCCTGCAGCACCGCGCCGAGCGTCAGCCCGCGGCGGTGGAACGTCGTCTCGATCGGGCCCGCCGCGCCGAGCCGCAGCGACGTGCTCACGACGCGCCACGCGGCGTCGGGCTGCCCGGCGAAGTACAGGACCTCCGCCAGGACGCACGCGTGGACGCGGATGCCCAGCGCGTCCACCGCGTCGGACGCGGTGTCGAGCAGCCGGCGCTCCCACTGCTCGGCCTCGGCGATCCGCCCGGACATCAGCAGGCTCTCGCCCCGCAGCGCCGCCCGGTAGTGCACGACCTCGGGGTCGGCGCCGTCGGGGGCGCCCGGCCCGCACGCCCGCAGCGCCTCGGCGGGCCGGCCCGCCTCGAGCAGGGCGGCGGCACGCACCACCTCCGGCCAGCCGCGGAGGAACCGCAGCGACGGGGCGTCCGTCCGCTCGTCGGCGAGCTCGCGCGGCGGGCGCCCCGCGGCCAGGTCGGCGACGAGCCGCCGCTTGAGGTCGCGCAGCCGCAGCAGCGGGCCGAGGTCGGCGCCGACGCGCGCGATCCCCGCCTCGGCGTCCTCGTCCGGGAGGCCCGCCCACGCCGCCCACCGCATGCGGTAGTACGCGTGGAGCACGCGGTCCTCGGCGGAGTCGCGCGCGCCCGGGTGGGTCCCCGCGAACACCGCCGCGAGCTGCTCGGTCGCGGGACGGCGCATGAGCAGCGCGAGGTAGGCGTTCGCGGTCGCGAGCGTGGGGGCGGCGACCCACGCGGAACGCCGGGCGGCCTCCTCGACGGTCGCCCGCTCCCGCACGAGGCCCGCGAGCTCGGCCGTCCACCTCCAGTAGGCGTCGTCCTGCCCGGGGGCCTCGCGGAGCAGGACGGCCGAGAGGTCGTCCTGACGGGGCCCGACCGGGGCGAACGCCGCGCCCGCGGCGGCCGTGACGCGGGCGGCCAGCTGCCGGCGGCGGACCGCACCGACCCGCGCACGCAGGGCGTGGGCGAGGGCCGGGGGCGCGACCCCGAGCACCTCCCCCGACCCCGGGGTCTCGTGGCTCACGACGCGGCCCGCGTCGGCGAGCTCGGCCAGGACCGGTGCGGGCACGAGGAGGTCCGCCACCTCGGCGGGGACGGGCCCCGTCGCCGCCAGGAGCTCCAGCCCCTCGACGTGCTCGCGCGGCGCGTCCGCGAGGAACGTGAACGCGACCGCCTCGACCGGGACGTCGGCCGCGTCGCCGGCGTCCACCCACAGCCCGTCCGTGCGGCGGACGGCCCCGGACGCCCGCGCGGCGTCGGCGAGCGCGACCACCGCGCGGGGGTTCCCCCCGGTCTGCGCCATCACGGCGGCGGTGAGCCCGGCGTCCGCGGGCGCGCCGAGCACGGCCGCGAGCAGGCCGGACACCGCCCGGAACCCGAAGGGCTGCACGCGCACCACGGCGGGCGGGCGGTGCAGCAGCACCTCCCGGAGGGCCGCCGAGCCGTGCAGCAGCGGGTCGGCCGTCGTGGTCGCGACCAGCAGGCACGGGGTGCGCCCGAGCACGCGGCGGACGACCGCCAGGCTCCCGGCGTCCACCCGGTCGGCGTCGTCGACCAGCAGGAGGCTGCGCCGGGTCGGCAGCTCCTCGACGAGCCAGTCCGCGAGCGCGGTCGCGTCCGGCGTGCGCACCGGCGCCGAGGCGTGGTCCAGCAGGGCCGCGAGGTCGCCGGGACCGGACGCCCGCAGCAGCACGGCGGTGGTCCCGCGACGCGACGCGTCGGTCAGCAGCGCCTCGAGCACGCTCGTCCTGCCCGACCCGCGCTCCCCGCGCACGAGGACGTCCCGCCCCCGGGGCAGCCAGCGCTGCACCGCCCGGACGGTCACCCCGAACCCCTCGGTCTCCACCGGCCCCCCGCGTCGTCCCGCTGTCGCGATCGGCCAGCATGTCGCGCCCGGGACCACCTAGTCGGCGCCAGCCACCACCTACGCAGCCGCTCGTCCGGCGGTCAGCGGCGCGGCTTGAGGCGCAGCTCGGGGATGGGCGGCGCCGGCAGCGGCGGGTGGGGATGCCCCTCGACGCGGCCGAACCGCGACGGGCCCGGGGCGGTGCCGGCGACCTCCGCCTGCCACCGTCCGCGGGCGGCGAGGACCTCGTCGTGGTCCCGGCCGATGAAGTTCCACCACATGACGATCCGCTCGCCCAGCGGCTGCCCGCCGATCAGCAGCACCCGGACGTCCTCGTCGCCCGCGCGCAGCGTCAGCGTGCGGGCGCCCGGCGCGCGGTAGAGCAGGTGGTGGAGCGGGGCCGCCACCCCGTCCACCTCGACGGTGCCGGTGTCGACCAGCACGCCGTGCTCGAAGAGGGGGTCGACCTCGAACGTGTGCGCCTCGCCGGCGCGCAGGCGCACCTCCGCCCCGAGCAGCGGGGCGAACGTCGGCACCGGGGACGTCGACCCGGCGAGCGAGCCGAGGAACACCTGCACCCGGCCGCCGGGCAGCGGCACGACCGGCGGCACGTGGTGGTCGAACGCCGGCGGGACGTCCCGGTGGGCCTCCGGGAGCACCGTCCAGAGCTGCACCCCGTGCAGCACGGTGGTCGCGTCCGTCGAGTCCTCGGAGTGGCTGATGCCGTGCCCGGCGGTCATGAGGTTGACCTCCCCGGGCCGGACCAGGCAGTGCGTGCCGAGGCTGTCGCGGTGCTCGATCTCCCCGGAGAACAGCCACGACACCGTCTGCAGCCCGGTGTGCGGGTGGGGCGGCACGCGCATCCCCCCGGTCGCCGCCACGTCGTCGGGCCCGTAGTGGTCGAGGAAGCACCAGGCGCCGACGAACGACCGCGCCCGCTGCGGCAGCGTGCGCCGCACGGTCATCGCGCGGATGCCGCCGAGCGGCACGTCGCGCGGCTCCAGCAGCTCCGTCCCCGCGGGCAGGCCGGCGCCGGCGGCGGGCTCGGCGACCGGTGTGCAGACGCGCTCGGTCGCGACGGCCTCGAGGTTCGTCATGTCGCTCCCGGTGGTCGCGTGGCGGGGGCGACCAGGGTACGTCGGGCGGCCCCTGGCCCGGCGACCCTCAGCGCCGCCGCACGAGCCCCCGCACCACGGCGACGGCGACGACCCCGCCGGCGATCCACGGGCCCGCGACGAGCAGCGGGTCGAGCACCTGGTGGCGGACGTCGACCCGCCCTCGGCGCGAGGCGACCGGGTGGTGCCGCAGCTCGGACAGCACGCCCGTCTCCGTGACCGGGTCGTCCGGCCGGGTGGACGCCAGCGACCGCAGGTGCGCGGTGGTCGACTCGACCCGGTCGGCGGCGATCAGGAGCAGCCAGTGCGCCGCGCGGCCCTCGCTGAACCGCTCGTACGCGTACCGGCGGACGGCCCCCGCCGGGCCGTGCAGCGGCTGCGCGGTGCCGAAGACCGGCGTGAGCCTCTCGTGCTCGATCGAGCGCTCCCGGGGGGACGTCTCGGGCTGCTGCTCGGGCAGGTCCCAGTGGGCGCCCGTCTCCAGGTCCGTCCGCTCCCGCGGGTAGGAGGGGCGGTCGGCGGGGTCGAGGTCGGCGCCCCAGCCGGGGATGCGGGCGCGGAGCTGCTCGGGGGTCTCCGGCAGCGGCGGCTTCTCGGCGCGGTACGGCATGGTCTGCCCCTCAGTCCTCGTCCGGGATGATGACCGGCTTGATGATCCCGTCGAGCTTCGACGACATCAGGTGGTACCCCTCGGCGATGTGCTCCAGGGGGATGCGGTGCGTGATGACGTCCGACGGCTTCAGGTAGCCGTTGCGGATGTGCTCGAGCAGGCGCGGCCACTGCCGTGCGACCGGCGCCTGGTTCATCCGCAGCGTCAGGCCCTTGTTCATCGCGTCGCCGAACTTCACCGCGGAGAAGATCGGGCCGTACGCCCCCATGACGGACACCGTGCCGCCCTTGCGGACGCCGTCGATCGCCCAGTTCAGCGCGACCGGGGACCCGCCCTGCAGCTTCAGCTTGGCGGCGGTGACGTGCTGGACCAGGTTGCCGTCCGCCTCGGCGCCGACGGCCTCGATCACCCGGTCGAACCCCAGGCCGTCGGTGGCCTTCTTCATCTCGACCACGATGTCGTCGAAGTGGGTGTAGTTGCGCGTCTCGGCGTACGCGAACTCCTCCGCCTTGCGCAGCCGGTAGTCGAGCTGGTCGACCACGACCACCCGCCCCGCGCCCATGAGCCACGCGGACCGGGCGGCGAACAGGCCCACCGGGCCGGCGCCGAGCACCGCGACCGTGTCGCCCTCGGCGATGTCCGCGAGCTGCGCGCCGAAGTACCCGGTGGACAGCGCGTCGGTCATCAGCAGCGCGTCCTCGTCGTCCAGCCAGTCCGGGATCACCCGCGGGCCGACGTCCGCGAACGGCACCCGCACGTACTGCGCCTGACCGCCGTCGTAGCCGCCGGTGGTGTGCGAGTACCCGTAGATGCCGCCGACGGCGGTCGCGTTCGGGTTCACGTTGTGGCAGTTCGAGTACAGGCCCCGCGCGCAGAAGAAGCACGTCCCGCAGAAGATGTTGAACGGCACCATCACGCGGTCCCCGACCTGCAGGTTCTGCACGGACGCGCCGACCTGCTCGACCACCCCGATGAACTCGTGCCCGAACGTGTGCCCGATCCGGGTGTCGGGCATCATCCCGTGGTAGAGGTGCAGGTCGGAGCCGCAGATCGCCGCCCGCACCACCTTCACGATCGCGTCGTTCGGGTGCTCGATCCCCGGGACGTCCTTCTCCTCCACGCGGACCTTGTACGGCCCTCGGTACACCATGGCTCGCATGGGCGGGCCCCCTCCCGATCGGTCCCCCCAGGGTGCGGAGCGTCCGGCCGGACCGCATCTCGGGGAGAATGGCGCGATGCAGATCCCGGGGGCGCAGGACGAGTCCGCGTGGCGGCTGTGCGTCCTGCTGTCGGCCGCCGTGCTCCCGCCCGCGACGGCGGCGCTCCTCGTGGTCATGGCGGCCGGCGGGGCGGCCACGACCCACCTCGTGGCCGTCGGCGCCGCAGCCGTGGGGCTGCACGTCGCCGCCTGGTGGGCTGCGCTCCGGCCGGTCGCGTCGTTCGCGACCGCGGCGGCCGCCATGGCCCTGCTGGCGGTCGTGCCGGTGCCCGGCTGGTCGACCGGGGTGCTCACCCCGTCGTCCCTGTGCTTCCTGCTCGTGTTGTGGCGCCTGGTCGCGGCAGGCCCCGGTCGCTGGGCCGGTCCGGCCCTGGGCGTCGCGGTCGCCGGCGTGGCGCTCGCGGAGACCGCCTCCGTGCTGCGCGAGCCGACCGGGGCGGCGCTGCCGATGTGGATGCCGCTGCTGGAGACGGCGCTGCTCCTCGCCGCGGTGGTCGCGGTGTGGGGGTTCGCCCGTGCCGTGCGGGCGCAGCGCCGTCGCGCGGCGGACCGGGCGGCCGAGCGTCTCGCGCTCGCCCGGCGCACCGAGCGCGCCGAGATCCGCCGGGACCTGCACGACGTCATCGCCCACTCGCTCACGCTGGTCGTCGCCCAGGCGGAGGCGGCGCGCGTCGGGACGCGCGAGCCGGCGACCGCGCAGGCGCTCGCCCAGCTCGCGGACACGGCCCGCGCCGCGCTGCTGGGCCTGCGCGGGATGCTGCGGGTGCTCGACGCGGCTCCCAGCGCCGCAGGGGACGTCGTGCCGTCCCTCGACGGGCTGCCGGCGCTGGTCGCGGCGGCGACGACGCCGCTGCACCGCGTGACGCTGACCGAGCGGGGCGACCGGCGCGTGATGCCGGCCGACGCCGAGTCGGCGGCCGTCCGGCTGGTCCAGGAGGGGATCACCAACGCGCTGCGGCACGTCGAGCCCCCGGTCGACATCGCGGTGGACGTGGACTGGCGGACCGACGACGGCGGTGACGGCGGCGGGAGTGACGTGGTCCGCGTGACGGTGCGGGACGACGGCGGCGCAGGTCCACGCCCGGCGGGCCACCCGGAGCCCGCCGCGGGGAGCGGCTCCGGGCTCGCGGGCGCGGCGCGGCGGATCGAGGCCGCGGGCGGCGAGCTGGCGGTGGAGCGCGGCCGGGGCTGGACGCTCTCCGCCCGCCTGCCCACGGTGGGCGCGACGTGACGCCGCCGGTGCGGGTGCTGCTCGCCGACGACCAGGCCCTGCTGCGCGAGTCGCTCGCCACCGTGCTGGCCGCCGACGGGCGCATCGAGGTGGTGGGGGCCGTGGCCGACGGGCGCGCCGCGGTGGCCGCCGTGCAGGAGCGCGCGGTCGACGTGGTGCTCGGGACATCCGCATGCCCGTCCTGGACGGCATCGCCGCCACCGAGCAGGTCGTGCGGCTCAGCCCGCGCACCCGCGTGCTGGCGCTGACGACGTTCGACGTCGACGAGCTGGTCCTGGCCGCGCTGCGCGCCGGAGCCAGCGGGTACCTGACGAAGGACGCCCGCCCCGGGGCGCTGGTCGACGCGATCTGCGACGTGGCCGCCGGGAGCTCCGCGTTGGCCCCCGCCGCGGCGGCGTCGCTGGTGGAGCACCTGCGGCGCGTGCCGGTGCCCCGGCCCCAGGCGGTCGCGCGGCTGTCGCCACGGGAGCGGGAGGTGTTCGACCTGATCGTCGCGGGACGGTCGAACGGCGAGATCGTGGCGCAGCTGCACCTCACGCAGAACACGGTGAAGTCGCACGTGCGGGCCGTCCTGACCAAGCTCGACCTGCGCGACCGGGTGCACGTCGTGATCTACGCGTACGACAACGGCCTGGCCGGTCCCCCTCACCCCGCGGGGTGAGGCCCGCCCGCCCGCCGGGGTGATGTGGCGGCGGCTCCCCCGCTGCGAGGGTCGACGGCGAGGGCCACCGTGGCCCGGCGAGGAGACCAGCATGACGTCCACCGGAAGCGCCACACCCGGCCGCGCCGCCCGCAGCGGGACCGAGGAGCACGCGTCCGACGACCGGGACCCGCGCCGCGTCCTCGCCTGGTTCACCGGGACGCTCGCACTCATCACGGCGCTCGTGCTCGTGCCGCTGTTCGTCGGCGGCGCGGACGCCGACACCTTCAACGCCGTCGTCCCGGGTCTGTCCTGGGCCCCGGCCCTGTCGGCGTTCGTGGCGCACCTCGGCAGCGGGCGCCGCACCCCCTTCCTGACGTGGACGGCGCTCCGTCCGCTGCGGACCGGCCGGGTGCTGCGGACCGGCGCGCTGGTGCTCGCCGTGTTCGTCGCCGTCCCGTCGGCGACCACCCTGCTGTCCGTCGTGCTGGGCGTGGTCGACTGGCGACCGGCCCCGGACGCCGCCGGTCTGCTGCCGCTGGTGCTGCCGCTCGCCGTGCTGGGCATGCTGACGGTCACCGGTGAGGAGATCGGGTGGCGCGGCGCCCTGCACACCACCCTCGCGCGGTACGGGCTGGTGCGCGCGACCGTGGGCATCGGCGGCCTGTGGACGCTGTGGCACCTGCCGCTGCTGGTCGCCTACCACCAGGGCGGGGCGATGGCCGGACGCGAGGTGGTCGCGACGACGGTCAACCTGCTGGTCGCCGCTCTCGTCCTCGGTGCGGCGCGGGCGCTGTCCGCCTCGGTCTGGCCGGCGGCGTGGGCGCACGCGCTGCTGAACACCACGCTCGTGTACGCCTCGTCGAACCTCGTCACGCCGGCCGCCGAGCTGTCCGACCCGGCGTTCTGGATGCTCCAGGTGGTGGCGTGGGCCGTCCTCGGCGCCGCGGGGGTGCTCCTGCTGCGGGCTGCGCGGCGCGGCGGGGCAGGCGTCGGCGTCAGCCGCCGACCAGGCGCTCCTGCGGCACGCTGAGCCGCACGACGTCGCCCTCCACGGCCGCCACCTCGTCGCCCGCGGCGTACCGCGACCCGCCGAGAAGCCCGCCGCGGACGCGGACGTAGCCGAGCCGCAGCAGCCGGTCCCGCTCCCCCTCCGGCAGGTCGGAGTCCCGGCCGACGGCGTCGACCACCGCGCCCACCAGGCCGCCGACCCCTCCGGACCCGGTCGCGCGCTGGCCGTCCGCGGTCGCCGCGGCCGGGTCGCCGAGCGACACCTCCGCGACGGTCCCGACGTCCTCGCCGGCCGCGTCGAGGACCGTCATGCCCTCGCGCACGCCCGCGATGGGGCCCTGCTCGTCGTTGATCGGCACCGTCATCGTCACGTCCCCTTCCGTGGCGGGCCGATGGGGCCCCGTCGCCCCACCGGCGCCTCCACCCTCCGTCGGGCGGGTGGGCGCGGCAACCGGAGGTGCGCCCGGGGACGGTGCGGGCCCGGTCGGCAGCCGCACCGTCCCCGGGTCCTAGGCCCGCCGCCGGCGCGCCCGGACCGCGAGCGCCGTGCCGAGGGCGAGCAGCGCGAGCGCCACCGCGAGCGGCAGCACCACGTCCGCACCGGTGACGGCGAGCGGCCCGCCGCCGGTGACCACCGTGAGCGGCGTCTCCGCGAGGACCCGTCCCGTCTCGTCCCGCACCTGCAGGTGGTGCGCACCCGCCGGCAGGTCCGTCGGGACGGTCACCACGACGCTCGCGGCGCCGTCGACCAGGGCGGTGACCGTGAGGCGCCGGTACGTGGACGCGACGCCGATCTCGGCCTGGTCGCCGGGGACGTGCGCCAGGGTGACCGTCACGCGGTCCCCGGGACGCACCGTGGCGGCCGAGACCGTCACCGCCGGCGCGGGCTGCTCGCCGGGCGCGGGCTGCTCGCCCGGCCCCGGCTCCTCGCCCGGCCCCGGCTCCTCGCCCGGCCCCGGCTCCTCGCCCGGTCCGGGGCTCTCCCCCGGCCCCGGCTCCACGGCCGCGACCTCCACGGCGACCACGCGGGAGACGTTCCCGGCCCCGTCGGTCGCCCGCGCCTGGACGGTGACGGCGTCCGTGCCGGGCACGGTCACCGGCCCCGTGTACGCCGTCCACGCGCCGGAGGTGCCCCGCCGGTGCTCGACCGAGGCCACGCCGGACCCGCCCTCGTCGGACGCCGTCACGGTCACCACCCGGCCGTCCGCCGCGATCGTGACGTCGGGCGCCGTCGTGTCGGCCGGCGGGAGCTCCACCAGGCCCGTGAGGGCCGTGCCCAGCGCCGCGGCGGCCGCGTCGACGTCCTCCTGCGTCGTGCCGTCGGTCGCGAGCAGCGCCTTGGCGTGCTCGAGCGCGGGCAGCAGCGGCGCCCAGCTGTCCGCGGTGTACTGCCGGCTGTCCAGCGCGTCCGCCCGGGCGACCAGGTCCTCGAGCTCCCCGGTGGCGACGGCGATGCTCACCGCGCACCACACCAGCTCGTCGCCCTTGGCGTGGGTGAGGAGCACCCCCGTGCTGCCCGAGCCGCCGGTGGCGAGGTCGACCTCGATGCGGCCGTCCGCGTCGACCCGCGGCGTGCCCACGACGGACGCGACGGCGCCGTCGAGCGATGCGGCGGACACGACGTCGTCGGCCTCGGCCGGCGTGATCGACGCGCCCAGGACGGCCGTGGAGTCGCGGTCGGCCCCCACCGCGGGCGCCGTGCACCCGAGCTTGTAGCCGCCGTAGACCTCGAGCTCGAACAGGGACAGGCCGTACCTGGTGACGGGCAGTCCGATCACCCGCAGGTACCGGACCTCCGCGTCCGGGAAGTCCACGACGTTGCGCAGCTCGGCGGAGGTCTTCTGGACCCGGGCGAGCTCGTGCCACTCCTGCCCGTCGTCGGAGCCCTCCACGCGGAAGTCGTCCGACGTGGCCGACTCCCACGTCAGCACCACCTGGTTGACGGTGCGCGACGACTCCAGGTCCACCTGCAGCCAGCGCTCGGTGGTGTACGGCGCGTTCTGGCGGAGCGACGCCCACCGGGTGGTGGCGTTGCCGTCGGTCGCGTTGCCCGGCGCGAGCTGCGCGCTGTACTGCGAGTCCGCGGTCGTCGGCCGCCCGAGCGCGACGTTCTCCCGCACCGCCGCCACCGGCGGGGCCTCGGCGATCGCGGAGTCCGGGAACACCTCCAGCTCCCACAGCGAGACGCCGTACTGGGTCGTGCTGCGCTGCACGGTCTGCATCCGCACGTAGCGCGCCTGCTCGTCGAGGCCGACCACGTCCACGCCGCCGTCGCCGCCCTCCGCCGGGGTGGCGTACGCGTCGCGCCACGCGGACCCGTCGTCGGAGACCTGGATCCGGTACTGCCGGGCGTACGACGCCTCCCACCACAGCCGGACGGTGCCGACCGGCTGGACGGACCCCAGGTCGACCTGGGCCCACGCGCCGTCGGACAGGTTGCCGCTCCACCGCGTCGTCGTGCTGCCGTCGGTGATGTTCCCCGCCGCGCCGCTCGACGTCCCGGACGCCGAGACCCCGCGACCGAGCGCGAGGTTCACGCTCGCGTCCACCGCGAGCTCCCGCACCTCGTAGCCGTCGCCCGGCCCGTCCAGGAGCAGCAGCCGGACCGCGGTCGCGGCCGTCGGCTCGATCGCGATCCGCGTGGTGCCGCCGGTGCCGTCCTGGGTGAGCGCGTGGTCGGTCCAGGTCACGCCGTCGGCGGTCGTCTGGAGCAGGAACCGGCCGGCGGGGGCGTCGCCCCAGGTCACCGTGACGCCGGTGACGAACGAGCCGTGCTCCAGCTGCCGGGCGAGCCACGCGGTGCCGTCGCCCTGCGACCGCCACGACGTGCCCTCGTCCCCGTCGCCGGCGAGCGCCGCCGCGTGCCCCGCCTGCGCGCTGCTGGCCGTGTACGGCGACGCCGCGTCGTCCCCGGCGGTCAGCGCGGCGGTCACCGTGCGGCCCAGGTCCGCGCCCGAGCCGAGCCCGAACGTGCCGTGCGCGGACGCGTCCGGGCCGGTGAGGCCCACCCGGACGACCAGGCCGGGCCGGCTCGGGTTCGCCACGCTGACGACGGGCACGTCCCCGGACTCGTCGAGGATCACGAGGGCCGGCTGGTCCACGGTGAGCGCGCGGCCGTCCCCGAGGTCGAGCGTCCCCGGCTCGTAGAACGTCGCCATGGTGCGGTGCAGCCCGGGGTGGCGCACGGCCTGGACGGCGCCGTCGTTGCGCAGCACCTCCACCGCGGGGTCGGCGGCGTACGCCTCGACCTCCGCGGGCTCCGCGGCGGGCAGCACGACGTACTCGTAGCCGGCGTCGGTGGGCCGGACCCCGTGGTCGACGTACAGCGTGAACGCGTCACGGCTCACCGGGTCCTCGCCGATCCAGCTCCCCGTCTGGGTCTTGTCCGACACCTGCACCCGGGACCCGGCGGGGAAGACGTACCCGACCTCGTCGTTGTACGCCCACGTCGGGCCCTCCACCGTGGCGCCGTCCGTCCCGGGAGCCACCGGCACGCCGCCGACCGAGGCGTTCGGCTTCGCGACGGCCTGGTTGACCGTGGTGTGCACCGGGGCGTCCGAGGTGGACGCGATGCCGGTGCCGAGCGCCACCATCTCGTCGTCGAACGTGAAGTAGCTCTTCTTGCCGGTCGTCGCGGCGCGGTCCAGCGTGTAGACGCTCGCGCCGTAGGTGCCGTCCGAGACGCCGCCGGTGAAGCTGCCGCCGTTGCCGGTCGAGCCGCGCGTCTGCTCCTTGACGTAGGGCGCCGTCACCCCGGGGTAGTGGAACCAGTCGAACGTCGGGCCGAGGTCGAGGTACTCGCGGTTGTTCACCTGGATCGCGGTGGCGCCGGCCGAGTTCCACACGATCTCGTTGCCGACCGACGGCCGGAACGTGGACCGGTACTCGCTGCCGACCGTGCGGCTGGAGTTCAGCCGCGTGAAGATGCCGTAGTCCTCGCGCAGGTGGGACGCGAACTCGGAGCGCCAGAAGTACCTGTCGCCCGTCACGCCGTTGGTGCGGGTCTCGCCGCGGATGCCGTCGAGGACCGCCCGGTACGCGGTGGAGTACAGCGGGTCGGTCCGCACCATGCGGGTGAGCGGCTCGATGAACTCCGACGCGTGGCTCGTGATCCCGTCGACCGTCTTGGGCTGCCGGTAGTTGAGGTAGAGCATCCCGATCTCGCCGCGGATCATCCAGCGGGTGCCCGAGATGATGTAGAACGCGATCGTGTCGAGGTGCTCGCGGCTGAACGCCAGGCTCGTGCCGCGGGACACGTCCGCCCAGAGCGCCACGTTGGTGAACAGCACCATGCCGTAGCCCTCGCTGTAGAGCTGGGCGCCGTGGGCCCAGAAGCTGGCGTCCGGCTGCACGGCCTCCTGCACCGTCCCGGAGTCGTCCACGGCGACGGTCTGCACCATCGTGTCGAACCCGGCACGGATCTTGTCGAGGTCGTGGGTCGCGATCGCCTCGAACAGGTAGTTGGTGGTGCGCCAGGCGCCGTTCGCGCCGACCGGGTCGAGCTTGCCGGTGTTGTGCTCCAGCGCGACGGCCATCGCGTCCTCGCTCAGCACGTCACCCAGGGAGATCGCGATCCGGCCCATGGCGATCGACTCGCCGATCTCGGTCTCCCACCAGTTGGTGTTCCCCGGGTCGGCGACGTCCCAGTAGGCGAGCGCCCGCTCGACCGCGGTCACGAGCGCGGGGTCCTCGAACCCCTCCGCGTCGGGGTCGCGGTACGCGTGGGTCATCGCGAGCATCCGGTAGAGCGCGGTGTACGCGGACCACACGGACCCGTTGGCGGAGCTGGTGCGGTCCGCGTAGTCCACGTCCGCCCACGACCCGTCGGCCCGCTGGGTGGCGGCGTACTCGAGCGCCTCGGACGTCCGCGCCAGGTAGATGCCGTTCGCGATGATGATCTCGTCGCCCTGCCCGAGGTAGTACTCCTCGAGGCGGGAGACGATCGTGTCCAGGTCCTCGGCGGGGTCGGCCGCAGCCGCGCGCGGTCCCGCCGCGAGTCCGCCGCCGCCCAGCACGAGGGCGACGGCGAGGGCGATCACTGCTCTGAGGTGTCTCACGTCCAGCTCCTTCGCTGATGTGGCTCGAGACGCACCGGTCAGGGGGCCCGGTGCGGGTGCTGCAGTGGTGCGGTGGTGCGGTGGCCGGGGGTGCTGCGCTCGGGGGCGGGCGCGGGGCGCGCCGGTCAGGCGGCGGCGACCACCGCCGTCCCGTCGCCCGAGACGGTCAGGGGCCCGTCGACGTCGGGCACGAGCACGGCGTCGCCGGGACGGAGCCCCCGGACGTCGCCCGCCTCGACGCGGACCTCGCCCGCGGTGCACACGACCACGCGCGGCCCGTCGTCCGGCCCTGGGACGACGGACCCCGCGCGCGGCGTGAGGACGCTGAGCGCGAAGTCCGGGACGGGCGGGACGTAGTCCACCGCGCCGGGCGCGACCCGCACCGGGCGCAGGAACCCGGTGAGCCGGGGGGTGAAGTCCGTGACGGCGAGCAGCTCGTCGACGTCGACGTGCTTGGTGGTGAGCCCGGCGCGCAGCACGTTGTCCGACGCCGCCATCACCTCCACCGCCATCCCGCTCAGGTAGGCGTGCAGGGTGCCCGCGCCGGTGTAGAGCGCCTGCCCGGGCTCGAGCCGCGCGAAGTTGAGCAGCAGCGGGGCGACCAGGGCCGGGTCCCCGGGGAACTGCCGCGCGAGGTCGCGCACGACCCGGACCTCCGGGCGCGTGCCGACGGCCTCCTCCGCGACGCGGGCGACCTCCTCCACCCAGGGGGCGGGCGTGGGGCCGCGCTGGTGGAGCAGCCAGGTCAGCGCCGCGCGGTGCCCCGCCGCCGGCGCGTCGTCGCGCAGCAGGCCGACCAGGGGCTCCAGGGCGGGGACCTCGAGCTCCGCGACCAGCTTCGCCGCCTGCTCGGGCTCGCGCAGCCCGCTGAGCAGCTCGAACGGCGTGAGCGCGTAGAGCACCTCGGGCTTGTGCGAGCGGTCGCGGTACGTCCGCTCCGGGGCGTCCCGGCCGACGCCCCGGCGCTCCTCCGCCGCGAACCCGGCCTCGGCCTGCGCGGCGGTCGGGTGCACCTGGACGGACAGCGCGTGGGCGGCCGCCAGGATCTTGGTGAGGAACGGCAGCCGCGGCCCCGCCGTCGCGAGCACCCGGCGCCCGAGCACCGCCTCGGGCTGCCCGGCGACGAGCACGTCGAGCGGCACCCGGCGCCCGGGGGCGGCCGCGACGGACGGGTCGTCCGGGTGGGCGCCGATCCACACCTCCGCGACCGGGCGCCCGTCCAGCGGACGCCCGAGGAGCTGCTGCACGAGCGACGTCGAGCCCCACGGGTAGCGCCGCACCGGGTTGTCGAGCAGGAACACGTCGGGCCCCCGGTCAGCTCTCGGCGCCGTCGGGGCTGCCGGCGCCGTCGGCGCGGACGAGCTCCGCGACGCCGATCCGCGAGTCCGCCATGCCGTAGAACACGAACCGGCGGGCGCCGACCTGCTCGACCGCAGTGGGGAACACCACGTTGCCGAGCGTGCCCTCGAGCTCGTCGTCGGTCTCGGGGACCAGCAGCGGCTCGGCCGTGCGGGCCAGCACGCGCCGCGGGTCGGCGGCGTCCAGCAGCATCGCGCCGGCGGTGTAGCGCGCGCCGTAGGCGAGCTCGAACCCCTTGACGTCGGCGCCGGTGACGCCGTGGTGCAGCACCAGCCAGCCCTCCGGCACCCGGATCGGCGCGGGACCGCCGCCGATCTTCGACTCCTCGTACGGCATCTCCGGCGCCGCGACCATCGACGCGTGGGTCACCGACGTCAGCGCGGACAGGTCGCGCCGGACGGCGTCGAGGTCGACGAAGCCGATCCACATCGACGGCCGGTCGTCCTCGATGCCGCGCGGGGCGGGCGCGCCCTCGCCCGGGCGCAGCCAGTCCAGGTCCCACATCGGCCGGTGCAGCAGCGCGAGCCAGGGGCGGCCGTCCGGGCCGGGCACGGCCTCGGGGAAGAACACGACGTCCTTGTTCGCGAACAGGTTGAGGTCCGTGCCGAGCTCGGGCTGGTACCCGAACCGCAGCGGGCCGAGCCGCCGCCACGCCACGGTGTCCTCGGAGACCGCGAGCGCGGGACGCGGCCCCAGCGGCCCGTACGCGACGTACGTCATCACGTGCAGGCCGAGCGGCTCCACGAACGTGATGCGCGGGTCCTCGACGCCGGCGTTCCGGGTGCCGTGCTCCCACTGCTCGTCCGGGGCCAGGACCACGCCCTGCCGCTCGACGCCGGTCGGCACCCCGTCGGTCACCACGACGCGGGCCCGGCCGATCCGGGAGACGTTGCCCTCCGCGACCATCCGGGGGAACAGGTACAGCTCGCCGTCCGGGCCCCGGGCGGTGCCGGGGTTGAGGACGCCCTCGACCTCGAGCGGGTTGCCCGGCTCGGGCTCCATGATCGTGCCGACGCGACGCAGCGCGTAGGGGACCGTCTGGACGGATGCGGTCGGGTTCACCTGGGTCATGACCTTGCCTTGAGGTTGTGGGCGCACGCCGAGGACGGCGGTGGCCCTGGTGCGGGCGTGCAGACGTGCGGGCGGGACGTGCGGGCGGGACGTGCGGGCGGCGCCGGGCGGGCTCAGCCCTTGACGGCCGAGCCGAGGTTCGCGGACGTGAAGTGCCGCTGGAACAGCAGGAACAGGACGACGGCCGGGACCGCGAGCACGCACGCCCCCGCGAGGACCGCGCCCATCGGGTTGTCCTGGAACGTGGAGTTGGCCTGCGAGAAGTTCGCGAGGCTGACGGCGAGCGGCTGCATCGACGCGTCCTTCGTCACCAGGAACGGCCAGAGGAACTCGTTCCACGGCCCGATGAAGGTCACGAGCATCGCCGTGAGGATCGCGGGGCGGACCAGCGGGACGGCGATGGACGTCATGATGCGCAGCTCGCGGGCTCCGTCGATGCGGGCCGCGTCGAACACGTCCCGCGGGATCTGCAGGAAGTACTGCCGGAAGATCAGCACGGCCACCGAGTTGACCGCGAACGGCAGGATCATCCCGAGGTAGCTGTCCGCGAGGCCGAAGTACCGGACGACCATCACGTACAGCGGCACCATGAGCAGCTGGAACGGGATCGCCTGCACCAGCAGCACCAGGGCGAACACGAGCCCCTGGCCGCGGAACGACAGCACGGACAGCGCGTACCCGACCATGAGCCCGAGCACGAGGGTGCACCCCACGACGCCGGCGGTCATGATCAGCGAGTTGAGCAGCGACTGCAGCAGGTCGATCGACCGGTTGACGCCGGCGAAGTTGTCGAGCGTCAGGTTGCCCGGCAGCGGCAGCATCCCCAGCAGGCTCGTGTCCCGCTCGTCCTGCAGCGCGCCGACGACCATCGAGTAGAACGGGACGAGCGCGAGGAACGCCCCGATCGCCAGCACGACGAACCGGCCGGCCGCCAGGACGCGGCGGCGCACGCGGTCCCGCCCGTCCGCGGCGGCCCGCCCGGTGGTCGTGGCGGCCGTGGTGGGGGTCGTGGTGGTCGCCATCAGCCCTTCCTCTCCGTGAGCCGGCGGGAGACGAGCGAGACGACCATCACGGCGAGCACGAGGATCATGCCGATGGCCGCGGCGACGTCGGGCTGCCCCTGCTGGATGCCCTTCTGGTACATGAGCAGGGCGGGGGTCATGGACGCCCCGTTCGGACCGCCGCCGGTGAGCAGGTACGGCTCGGTGAAGATCTGCCCGGTCGTGATGATCGACAGCAGCACCACGAGCGAGGTCACCGGCCGGACGCCGGGCAGCGTGACGGACCGGAACCGCCGCCACGCCCCGGCGCCGTCCACCTCCGCCGCCTCGTGCAGCTCCCGCGGCACGTTCTGCAGCCCCGCGAGGTACAGCAGCACGTAGAACCCGAGGTTCTTCCAGGTCACGTACACCGCGATGAGCGGCATGATCAGGCCGGCGTTCGCGAGCCACGTCGGGTCCGGCGCGAGGCTGCCGAGCAGCCGGTTGACGACCCCGTTGCCGCTGAACAGGAAGATCCACGACGCGAGCGTCGCCACGGAGGCCGTGACGTACGGGACGTAGTACGCGACCCGGAAGAACCCCTTCCACCGCGTCGAGGCGTCCAGCGCGGTCGACAGCAGCAGGCCGAGGACGACCGTCAGCGGCACGTTGATGACGAGGAACACGAGCAGGTTGCCGAACGCCTGGCGCACCGCCGGGTCGGCCAGCACCTGCCGGAAGTTGTCCAGGCCCACGAACGGGTGCGGCACCTGGACGCCGGGTGCAGTGAAGAAGAAGTCGTGCACCGACATCCAGACGCCGAACCCGAACGGCACCAGGAACACCACGACGACGAACGCCGTGTACGGGGCGCTGAGCAGGACCCCGAGCGGGTGCTCACCGAGCCAGCGCTGCAGGCGCCGGCCCCGGGCCGGGCGGCCCCGGCCCGGGTCACGGCTGCCCGTGGTCCGGGCCGGCGACCGCACGGCGTCGTCGCGGAGGGTGGTCATGTCCGATCCGCCGAGGTCAGCCGGACAGGCCGTCGACGGTCGTGGCGGCCTGGCCGAACACGCCGGGCAGGTCGCCGGAGCCGGACTGGACCGCCTCGCCCCACGCGTCGCGGAACACCTGCATCTTCTCCGCGAGGCCGTCGACGGTGGGCACGTCCACGGCGAGCGGCACGGCGGCCGCGAAGGACTGGAAGAACGGCTTCTCCGCCAGGAAGTCCGCGGCGAGCTCCGGCACGTCCGTGCGCGTCGGGAACTGGCCGGTCGTCTCGAGCAGCGCGAGGTCGTTCTCGTCGTCCGTCGCGAACTTGAGGAACTCCCACGCGGTCTGCTGGTTCTCGCAGGAGGAGTACAGGCCGACGTTCTTGGAGTCGGCGAACGTCGACGTCTGGTCCGCAGGCGTGCCGTCGTGCGTCGGGATCGGCACCGTGCCGTACTCGACCTTGCCGTCGAACTGCCCGGCGCCCCACGGCCCGGCGATGCCCATGGCCGCGACGCCGTCCGCGAACGGACCGGCCCACATGTCGCCGCTGTACGCCTCGGCGGACGCGTAGCCCTCGGCGTACAGCGTCTGCCAGAGCTCGAGCGTCTCCAGGGCCTCGTCGCTCGCGAAGGTGGCCTCGCCGTCCTCGATCAGCTGCGTCCCGCCCGAGTTGGCCAGGAAGAACGGGTAGAAGTCGAAGTTGACGTTCGTGTAGTCCGCGGTGGCCGGCGGGTAGATCGCGTAGTCCGCGGCACCCGAGTCCTTGATCGCCTTCGCGGCGGCCAGCAGGTCGTCGTACGTCTCGAGCTGCGGGTCCTCGGCGTCCAGGCCGGCGGCCTCGAACACCGTCTTGTTGTAGTAGAGCATGAACGGGTTCGTCTTCCAGGGGAGCTGGTAGAGGTCCCCGTCCGCGCTGCGGAACCCGTCGGCCGCCGCGCCGGAGCGCCCGGTGATGTAGTCCTCGGCGTCGTCGAACGTCGTCGACAGGTCGACCAGGCCGCCCTGCTTCTGGAAGCCCGGGACCGCCGAGGGCGCGGTGTTGAACACCAGGCACGGCGTGTTGCCGGCGGTGATCGACGCCGAGATGACGTCCTCCGAGGAGCTGCCGGCGGGGATCGCCTGGGCGGTCACCTGCTCGTCGGGGTGGTCGGCGTTCCAGGCCTCGACGACCTGCTCGCCCCAGGCGATCTCCTGCTCGTTGGTGGAGTACCAGATGTCGATCGGCCCCGTGCCCGTCCCCGAGCCCGCCCCCTGGTCGTCGCCGTCGCCCGATCCGCACGCCGTCAGCGGGAGCACCACCACCGCTGCGGCCGCCGTCAGCACTGCCATTCGTGCGCCACGCTTCATCGCGTCGCTCCTCGCTTCCCGGGACCCGTGGTCCCCCCGTGCTCCGGGCGCCTCGACGCGGCCGGAGCGCCGGTCTGTCGTGACCGGGCTGCGGCTAGTAAACCGGTTTGAACGACGATGGTCAACCATCAGTTCGTGCGGGGTGCGATCCGGGACGATCGGCGCGAAGCGGGCGCTCCGGTTTACTAAACCGGTGAGAAGGAGGTGCGCTACGATGCGGCGGTGGACGCAGAACCCGCACCAGGCGCCGGCGCCGTGACCGGCACCCCGGCCGCGCGCGCGACGAGGCCGGAGCCCCGAGGACGCCGCACGACCATCGGCGACGTCGCCGAACGCGCCGGCGTCTCCAAGAGCGCCGTGTCGTTCGTCTTCAACGGGCGTCCCGGCGTCAGCGAGGCGGCGCGCACCCGCATCCTCGAGGCCGCCCGCGAGCTCGACTGGCGGCCCGACTCCCGGGCGCGGGCACTGTCCCGCAGCCGCGCGCAGGCCCTCGGCCTCGTCATCCGCCGCGAGCCCGAGCTGCTCAGCACCGACCCGTTCTTCCCGCACTTCGTCGCCGGCGTCGAGAGCGCCCTGTCGTCGTGCGGCTACGCCCTCATGCTCCAGGTCGTCGACGGCGAGGAGTCCGAGAGCGCCGCCTACCACCAGTTCGCCCGCGAGTCGCGGGTCGACGGCGTGTTCCTCACCGACCTGCGCACCGACGACGAGCGGCCCGACACCCTCGACCGGCTCGGCGTGCCGTACGTCCTGGTCGGCCCCGCCGCGCCCGTCGAGGGCCGGCCGCGCCCCCTGAGCGTCGACGACGAGGCCGGCGTCCGCCGCGCCGTCCGCCACCTCTACGCCCTCGGCCACCGCCGGATCGCGCACGTCGCCGGTGCCGACGGCTACGTCCACTCCGAGGTCCGCCGGCGCGGCTGGGCGGCCGAGATGGCCGAGCTCGGGCTGGACGCCGGGCTCGTCGTCACCGCGGACTTCTCCGGGGCGTCCGGGGCGCGCGCGACGCACGAGCTGCTCGACCTCCCCCACCCGCCCACGGCCGTCGTCTACGCCAACGACCTCATGGCGATCGCGGGCATCTCCGTCGCCACCGACCGGGGCGTCCGCGTGCCCGACGACCTCTCGGTGGTCGGCTTCGACGACGTCCCGCTCGCCGAGTACGTCGTCCCACCGCTCACCACCGTGCGGCAGGAGGTCATCACCTGGGGCCGCGAGTGCGCGCGCACCCTCGTGGCCGTCGTGGAGAGCCGGGAGCCGGAGGAGCCGCTGCTGCCGCCGGTCGCGTTCGTGGTGCGGGGCAGCACCGGCCCGGTGCGGCAGCGCGCGGACGCCTGACCGGACGCGGAGGCCCTCACATCCATCTTTTCCGGGAGACCGGGCCAGGATCCCTTCCCTGTGGTGACGGCACGGCGCTCGTCCACACCGCTCAGCGCCACTGGAACGTGAAGTTTCCATCCCAGTGCGTCGGCCGCGAGGTCCGAGAGACCCGGGTGGCGACGCTTCATCTCGGCGGCGACCTGCCGTCCTGCGTCTCCCAGACTGGTGCGCGACCACTCCACCGGGAGGGCGAGCGACTCGGCGACCATCTGCTCGACGGTGGATGTCCTGGAGGGACTCCCCCTGCGGACCGCGACCGCATCGGCGGCTTCTGCATCGACCCGCGGGAAACGCTCGCGCTTGTACCCGAGGTAGGCCACGACGGCTTCGCTCAGCGTGTCGGAGTCGGATGAGGTCACGGGTAGATCACCACGTCTTTCGTCGGTCAGCGGATCGATCCGCACGATCTGGGTCCCGTCCGTGCTGCGGCGGAGAACTGGCAGCTCGGGCGCCTCCGTCCCGCGCAGCCGCACGCGCTCCTCGCGCGTTCTCCTGAGTGCCGCGATCGAGCTGCCCGAGCTCAGAAGCCGCCGAGCGAGCTGATGACGCCCCCGCTCCCCAGCCCCATGTACCTGCCGAGCGGAGATGAGCTCACCGGTTCGCCTGCGTCCAGGTGCTCGGCGTGCGCCAGCAGAGGAGCGGTCACCGCCGTCGCCTCCTTTACCCCGCGAACCCTGAGCTCGTTCGCCAACGCGCGCGCCACCTCCGCGGGTACGCCCACGACCGCGCCTCCGTGCACCTCGATCAGCGGGACCACTGCGTACGTCCAGCCGATCCCGCGGGACACCATCAGCTCCGTCCGCCGCTTGTCGGAGGTGAGCACGGCGACGGCCTTCCGATCCAGCCGGACGGGGCCGTTGCGCAGCGAGCGGCGCTCCGGGTCGAGGAAGCCCGAGTCACGGTCCAGGCGGGCGACCACCACGCCGTGCTTGGCCGGGTCCAGCGCGCGAACGGACACGATGCCGCCGCCGGCCGACGGTTGGGTGCTGGTCACGTGTAGTCCTCCTCTGAGCCTCGGACCTGTCGCGTCACGGTACCGAGGGGCTTGGCGCTCGGCCGCGACCGCCGGCCAGCCGAGCCAGTTCCTCGAAGAACACCCGGCGCGCTGCGGTCGACGACGTGGAAGTCCAGCCCATCGAGGCACCCAGCGCGCAAGCGCTCCTCGCGCAGCGCTGCCAGCGCCCGAGAGCTGACACGATCGCGCCGCTGTGCGGGGTCACGCCTGTCGACGACCATCCGCTACGGCAGTGGCGGCGGCGGGGCGAACCGCTTGGCGACAGCGGTGGTCGCCTCCGGGCTGAGCCGGGGCGGCGCACCAGCTCGCGCGCGAGAGAGAAGCTTGTCCGGAACGCGCGCACCGTATCGGCGGACGTAGTAGGCGAGGTCCTCCGACCACACGAACTCGCCGTCCGACAGCACGTTGATCCCCGCCACGTCGCGGTGCACCGGCTCGATGGCGTCGTCGGCACGCGCCGTCGTCGCGACGATGACGCTTCCCTGCTCGAGATATCGGGCGACTGCCTCACGCACGTCAGGCTCGAGCGGGTCGACGACGGCGTCGTGGACGCTCGGGCCCTCAGGGTCCCCGTGCCGGAGCTCCCTGAAGAAGCCCCGGTCAGGGCATGCACACCACGCCGCCCCGGCCCCTGATCGCTCGTCGAGTCCGGCCGTTCACTCCCAGGCGGACGGGTCGGTCCGCCGCCCCTCGGCCGACGCGGTCACCATCTGGTCGAAGGTCAGCACCGATGCGCCGAACAGCAGCGAACCGTCCCGGTGCACCAGCAGCTGTCCTCCCCCACGCACGGGCTTCCAGAGGTAGTACGCATCGACCTCTGGCACCGGCCGGGAGTGACGCCGGGCATCGGTCGGCGACATCTCCAGCAGCCGTGCGGCGACGGCGACGGCCACCCCCAGGGCGGCGCGCTCCTGCGCGGCCCGGACGTCGGCCTGGACACGTTCGATGGCGGCGTCGGGGTCGTCGAGGGGGAAGGCCACCCGACGGACCGTAGCCAGGGACGGCGCAGCCCTCGGCGCGACCTCCCACCGGTCGTGAGAGGTCGCGCCAGGGGCCCAGCGCTCAGCCGGCGGCGGTCACCCGCCGGTGCGCGCCCCGCGGCGGTTCGGCGCCTCGACCGGCGCCGCGTCGACGTACGCGCGGGCGCGCACCTGCCCGTCCTCGTCCTCCAGCCACAGGTGCAGCCGCGCGGCGGGCGCGTCGCCAGGGGCCGGCACGGTGACGCGCACGGCGGCGCTGAGCTCCCAGGGCTCGGCCTTCACCGGCTCGGACTCCGCCTGCGCGGGCACCGGCTCGGCACCGAACGGCGTCCCGGCCGGCACCCAGGCGGCGCGCACCCGCCCCAGCACGGGCGACGGCCCGTGGTGCGACACGTGCACGTCGAGCGTCAGCGGCGCCGTCGGCACGGGGATGTCGGCACCGGCGTGGGCGGGCACCAGGTCGATCACGAGGGTGGTGGGCGCGTTGACGTCGCGGGGGTCGACGCCGCCGAGGTCCTTGGGGCGGCGGTCGGCGTCCCGCAGGCCGGCCATCTCGTGCTCCACGTCGGTGAGCTCGGTGTAGACGTAGCCGGCGAACCGGTCGTGGCGGCGCAGCTCCTGGGTCTGCCACCGCAGGTGCCACCCGCGCTCCAGCGACGTGAACCCGGCGCCGTACTCGCTGTTGAGCACCGGCACGCCCCCGCGGGGGAACGCCGCCGACCCGTACAGCGACTTGTCGACCACGAAGTCCGGCCCGAGCTTCACGGGGAAGTCCTCGCGGCTGCCGTCCGCGAGCGCCGCGAGGTTCGCCGCCCACGCGGCGGGGTCCTCGTCGTAGTAGTGCCAGTCGACGAGGTCGGTGCGCACGTGCGACCAGCCGGAGTTCTCGACCACGGGCCGGGTGTCGTCGAGCGTGCGCAGCAGGTCGTAGGCGCGGGCCGCCGCCTCCGCGCGCGCAGGGGAGCCGGGGATGTCCCAGTCGAGGCCCCACTCCTCGTTGTACAGGCCCCAGATCACGATGGACGGGTGGTTGCCGTCGCGCTCGACCATCGGGGCGAGCTGCGCCTCGAACGCGGCGGCGGCGGCGTCGCTGAACCGGCTGGGCGCCGGCGGTTCCGCCCAGACGAGCATCCCCATCCGGTCGGCGGCGTGCAGCCAGCGGGGGTCCTCGAGCTTGATGTGCTTGCGCACGAGCGTGTACCCGAGGTCGCGCGCGAGCTCGAGGTCGGCGAGCAGCGCGGCCTCGTCGGGGGCCGTCGGCCCGGTGCGCGGCCAGTAGCCCTGGTCGAGGACGCCGGTGACGTAGAGCCGCTCGCCGTTGAGCAGCAGGTGCTCGCCCTGGACCTCGACGCGGCGCAGGCCCGCGGTCACCCGGACGGTGTCGGCGTCCTCCTCGGGCGCCCCGTCGGCGCGGGTGGTGACCGCGAGGACGTACAGGTGCGGGTCGGCGGGGCTCCACAGCCGGGGGTCGGCCGGCTCGACGCGGCCGCGGGCGACGCCGTCCGCGCCTGCCACGAGGTCGACGCCCTCGCGTCCTGCGGAGCCCTCGGCCACCTCGACGGACACCCGCGCGCCGGCCGGGGCGTCGCCCGCGACCGTGACGGTGACGTCGAACCCGGTGAGCGAGTCGCCGCGCACCGCGACGGACGCGGCGTGGGTGCGGCCGCGCGCCTCCAGCCAGACGCTCTGCCAGATGCCGGACGTCGGCGTGAACGACACCCCGTCGTAGTCGTCGCGCGGGATCGAGCGCTGCTTGCCGTGCGGGATCGCGCGCTTGTCCGCGGGCGCCTCCACGTCGACCTCCAGCACGCCGGTCGGCCCCGCCGCGAGGACGCCGGTGAGGTCGACCTCGAACGGCGTGTGCCCGCCGACGTGCTCGGCGACCGGCACCCCGTCCACCCGCACCACCGCGCGGTGGTGCACGGCGCCGAAGCACAGCACGGCGCGCGACCCGGCCCACGCGGCCGGCACGCTCAGCGTCCGCCGGTACGTGGCGCGCTCCAGCCACGTGCGGGCCACGCCGGACGCGGCCGTCTCCCACGCGAACGGCACGACGACGGGCACGGTGCCGTCGGGGAGGTCGAGCTCCCAGGTGCCGTTGAGCGGGACCCAGCGGTCGGACCGGTCACGGTCGGGCCGCGGGTACTCGGGGCGCGGGACGGACGCGACGCGCGGCAGGGCAGCAGACATCGGGTGGGGCCTTTCGACAGGGTCGGCGAAGGAGAGCGGGGTCAGCCCTTGACGCTTCCGGCGAGGATGCCGTTGATGAAGTGCCGCTGGAGGGCGATGAAGATCAGCAGGAGCGGGACGAGCGCGATCGACGCGGCGGCCAGCAGCTCGCCGGTGACGGTGGCGTAGTCGGCGCCGATGCGGTTGCCGGTGATGTTCTGCGCGAGCGTCGAGAGCACCACCTGGAGCGTGGCCATCCGGGAGGACGACGCGGCGACGACCGGCCAGACGAAGTCGTTGTAGATGTTCATGACGGTGAGCACCGCCAGGCCCGCGAGCGCCGGCCGGATGACCGGCAGCACGATGCGCCAGAAGATGCCGAACTCGGTGGCCCCGTCGACGCGCGCGGCGTCCAGCAGCTCGTCCGGGACGGCGGCGATCACCTGGCGCATCCAGAAGATGGCGAACGCGTCGACCGCGCCCGGCAGGATCAGCGCCTGGTACGTGTTGACCCAGCCGAGCTCCTTCATCTCCAGCAGCAGCGGGATGATGAGGACGATGGTCGGCAGCATGAGCGTGATGAGCACGGTGCCGAACAGCAGGTCCCGGCCGCGGAACGTGTACTTCGCGAACGCGTAGGCGGCGAGCGGCGCGCAGAACAGCGTGATCGAGCCCTTCACCACCAGCACGACGGCCGTGTTGAGGAACCCCCGGCCGATCGGCACGTCCGTGAACATGCGCCGGAAGTTCTCGACCGTGAACGCCGACGGGTCGACGCCGAGCGGGTCGCTGATGATCTGCGTGGCCGGCTTGAACGCCGAGACCAGCGCCCAGACGACGGGCGCGAGGAACGCGAGCGCGAGCACCAGCAGGAACGCCTGCGACCCGAGGGTGCCGGCGAGCTCCCGGCGGGCACGACGCCCGCCGTCGTGACGGGGGGATGCGCCGGCGGCTGCGGCGCGGCGCGGCAGGGCGGCGGCCGGCGCGGTGTGCGCGGAGACGGGGGCGGTCATCAGTCCTCCGACCGGAGCAGCCGCACGAACAGCAGCGACAGCGCCATGACGACGATCACGAGCAGGAACGAGTTGGCCGCGCCCGTGCCGAGGTCGGCGCGGGTGATGTGGTCGTACAGGTGCAGGCCGGCCGTGGTGGTGGACCCGTACGGCCCGCCGTCGGTGACGACGTACGGCTCGGCGAACATCTGGAACACCGCGAGCGTCTGCAGCACCACCGAGAACATCAGCGTGCGGCGCACCAGCGGGACCGTGATGCTCCACAGCTGCCTGCGCGGCGAGGCGCCGTCGATGGACGCCGCCTCGTAGACGCTGCGGTCGATGGACTGCAGCCCGGACAGCAGGATGATCACGATGAACCCGGTGGTCTTCCACAGGAACAGCAGGGCGAGCGTCGGCTTGGCCCAGGCCGTCGTGGTCAGCCAGCCGACGTCCGGCAGCCCGACGAGGTTCAGCAGCCCGTTGACGGCGCCGTAGTCCCGGTCGAACACCACGACCCAGATCTGCGCGACCGCGACCAGCGGCGTCACGAACGGCACGAGGAACGCGATCCGGTAGAACCCGCGCATCCGCACCTTGGCGTTGTCCAGGAGCACCGCGACGACCAGCGCCAGCACCATCTGCACCGGGACGATCAGCAGCCACAGCACCGCGGAGTTGCCGAGCGACGACCAGAACGCGTCGTTGCCGAGCAGGTAGGTGTAGTTGCCCAGGCCCACCCACTCGGCGGCGCCGGAGCCGCGCCAGCTCGTGAACGACAGCCGCAGCGTGAACACCATCGGGTAGACGCTGAAGGCGACGAAGAGCGCGACGAACGGCAGGACGAAGACGTAGGGGGCCACGGCCCGGGGCAGGTGCGGGCGGCGCCTGCCCCGGGTCGTCGCGACGGCGGCAGCGGTCACTGCCGGTCCACGAGGTTGCTCTGGATGTCGGCGGTCGCCTGCTCGATCACCTGGTCGGGCGTGAGCTCGCCGTCGAGCATCCGCTGCACGTCCGTGCCGAGGTAGTCGACGGCGCCCGCCCACCACGACGGCGTCGGGGCTCCGCCGGGGATCTGCGCGCCGGCCTCGACGGCCGTGGTCCACAGGTCCTGGTCGCCCAGGCCCGCCACCGGGCCGAACAGCGGCGCGGACGGGTCGGCGGCCGGCAGGTACGCGGGGATCGACGTGGCCAGCCCGTTCGGGTAGGTGTCGTTCGGTCCCCACACGGCGGAGTAGCCGGCCTCGTCGAACATGAGGAACTCGTAGAACAGCCACGCGAGGTCGGCGTTCTCCCCCGCCTTCGGCAGGACGAACGACGAGCCGCCCATCGCGCCGGACCGGGCGCCGCCCTCCTCCCAGGCCGGCAACGGCATGGCGCGCCAGTCGCCGGTGGTCTGCGTGAGCTGCTGCTCCGGGGCGAACGAGAACCAGATGGCCCACGGGTAGAACACCTGGCGGCCGTCCTCGAGCGGGCCGACGTCGCTCGGGGACAGGTACTCGGCGCGCGTGCCCAGCCCCTCGGACTGCACGGTGTCGAGCCACCCGAGGATCTGCCGGTAGGCGTCGGAGTCGAGCCGCAGCTCGCCGTCCTCGTCCGCGATCGACGTGCCGAGCTGGCTCGCGTACATCTCGAGCTGGAGCTGCCCGAGGAACGCGCTCTGCTCCAGGTGGATCGGCTGCGCGTCCGGCACCGCCTGCTGGTACTGCCGCGCGGCGTCGAGCAGGTCGTCGTAGGTCTCGATCTGCGTGGCGTCGACCCCGGCGGCCTCGAGCGCGGTCGCGTTGTAGAACAGCAGGCCGGGGTCGAGGTCGAACGGCACGCCGTAGATGCCGCCGTCGAGCGAGTTCACGTCGACCTTCTGCGGCGCGATGTCGTCGACGTACGGCGCCAGGACGTCGCTGAGGTCCCACAGGTAGTCCGCGTACCCGGCGACCTTGGCGTCGTCGAGGAACACCCCGTCGGGGACGTCCGTCTCGGTGATGACCGTGTTCTGCAGCTTGGCGTCGATGTCGACGGCCTCGTGGTGGACCACGACGTCCGGGTAGACCTCGTTGAAGTCGTCGATGACGGCGTCGAAGACCTCGAACAGGTCGCCGGAGCGGTCCCAGATGGTGATCTCGCCGCTGGGGCTGCCGGTCGGCGCCTGGAGGCGGTCCGGGTCGGCGGACGTGGTGCCGGACCCGCCGGCCCCGTCGTCGGACCCGCCCGAGATGGACGGCCCGCAGGCGGCGAGGACGGTGGTGGCGGCGAGCAGGCCCGCGGCGATCGCGAACGGGCGGGGGCGCGTCCGGGCCGCGGGGGCGGTCCGCGGACGGCGGTGGGTCGGGTGCATCGGCACTCCCTCGTGCGAGCAGGGGTGCGGCGGCTCCGCACCTCTTTGCCAACGTGTGCAAACTAGCGCGGCTTTGCACACGATGGCAAGCCCCTATGCTGGGGCTCGACCGACGAGGGGGTGCCATGGCCGCGACACTGCGGGACGTCGCCGAGCACGCGCAGGTCTCCGTGCGCACGGTGTCCAACGTGGTCAGCGGCTACGCGCACGTCAGCGAGAAGATGCGCCGCCGCGTGCTCACCGCCATCGAGGAGCTCGACTACCGGCCGAACCCCGTCGCGCGCACCCTGCGGACCGGCCGCACGGGCGTCCTCGCGCTCGTCGTCCCCGAGATCGACCTGCCCTACTTCGCCGAGCTGGCCCGCGAGATCATCAACGCCGCCGCCCGGCACGGGTACCGCGTGATGGTCGACCAGACCGGGCACGACCACGAGCGCGAGCGCGAGCTGCTCACCGGGGCCGACCGCACCATGCTGTTCGACGGGGTGCTGTTCAGCCCGCTCGTCACCCGCGCCGAGCTGCTCGAGATGCAGCCCGCGACGACCATGCCGCTGGTGCTGCTCGGCGAGCACGAGTTCGACGGCCGGTACGACCACGTCGCCATCGACAACGTGCAGGCCGCCCGGGACGCCGTCGCCCACCTGCTCGCCCGGGGCCGGACGCGCGTCGCCGCCATCGGCGCCCAGCCCGAGGAGTCCTACGCCACGCCCCAGCAGCGGACCACCGGGTACGAGCGCGCGCTCCGGGACGCCGGCCTGCCCGTCGAGCCCGAGCTGATGCGGCCCGCCGCGCACTACCGCCGCGCCGACGGCTACCGCGCCACGGAGGCCCTGCTCCGGCTGCCGGACCGACCCGACGCGATCTTCTGCTACTCCGACCTGCTCGCCACCGGCGCGATGCGCGCGGTGTTCGACGCCGGCCTGCGCGTCCCCGAGGACGTCGCCGTCATCGGCGTCGACGACATCGAGGAGGGCCGCTACTCCCGGCCCACGCTGAGCACGGTGTCCCTGGACACGCCGTTCATCGCGCGCGAGGCCGTCGCCCGCATCACCGCCCGCATCGGCGACCCGGACACGCCCGCCGTCGAGGTCACCGCCCCGCACACCGTGCTCGCGCGGGAGAGCACGGGCGGGCCCGACGGAGCCGACGGGGACGCCCGGGCCTGAGCGGCGAGGGCCGGACGTCACCGCACGGCGGCGCCCCGCGACCCCGCTCGACCCCCCGAAGGGCCCTGGTCCCGCCGCCGGGCCCGGTGCCACGATGACGCGCATGGAGCCCCGCGCCCGCACCCGCACCCTCGCCGTCGCCGGCCTCGCGGCGGCCACCCTGCTGCTGCTCGCGGCCTGCGCGGCCGGCGTCAACCCGGAGGTCGGCACGCCGCCGCCCGGCTCCGAGGCACCGGCCGGGTTCTGGCTGGGCCTGTGGCACGGCGTCATCCTGCCGGTCACCTGGATCGTGTCGCTGTTCACCGACACGGTGACGCCCTACGAGGTGCACAACAACGGCAACTGGTACGACGTCGGATTCGTGCTGGGGATCTCGATCGTCTTCGGCGGGCCGCTCGGCGCCCGCCGCTCACGCCGGCGCTGATCGGCACCGGCCCCCGGCCGGGACCTCCGCCCGCTCTCAGGCGCGGGCGTGCGCCCCGTCCGCCATGCGCCGCAGCGTGGCCGTGAGCTCCGCCGCGGGCAGCGGGCGGCTGTGGAAGTACCCCTGCGACCGGTCGCAGCCGAGCCGGCGCAGCACCGCCAGCGTCTCGGCGTCCTCGACGCCCTCCGCGACCACGTGGAGCCCCAGGTGGTGCCCGAGCTGCACCGTGCCCGCGACGATCGCGCGGGTGCGCGGGTCGGCCGTCAGCCGCGCGGTGAACGAGCGGTCGATCTTCAGCTCCTCCGCCGGCAGGTCGTTGAGGTAGGCCAGCGAGGAGTAGCCGGTGCCGTAGTCGTCGATGCTGACGCCGATGCCCTGCGCGGCGATCCGCTGCGTGACCCGGATCGCGAGCTGCGGGTCGCGCATGAGGCTGGTCTCGGTGATCTCGACGACCAGCCGGTCGGACGGCAGGCCCGCCGAGACGAGCGCCTGGTCGATCACGCCGAGCAGCTGCGGCTCCTCGAGGCAGGACGTCGACAGGTTGACCGCGACCCGCAGGTCCAGGCCCTCGTCCCGCCAGCGCACCGCCTGGGCGGTCGCCTGGCTCAGCACCTGCCACGTGACGAGCTGCATCACGCCGTGCGCCTCGGCCAGGTCCAGGAACGCGACGGGCGGCAGCACGCCGTGGGTCGGATGGTCCCAGCGCACCAGGGCCTCGACGCCGACCGGCCGGCCCGTCGCCACGTCCACCTGCGGCTGGTAGTGCAGCACCAGCCGCCCGTGCTCGCCCCCGGTGGTCGTGAGCATCGCGCGCAGGTCCTCGAGCAGCTCCCGCTCGGCCCGGGCCCGGATGTCGGCCTCGTGGTCGAACACCCGGATGCCCCCGCCCGCGCGCTTCGCCAGGTACATCGCGGCGTCGGCCCGGCGCAGCAGCTCGCCCTGGGCGCGGCCCTCCAGCGCGGTGCAGGCCACGCCGATGCTGGACGCGACGTGGATCGTGCGGTCGGCGACGTCGACGGGCTCGGCGACGGTGGCCGCGAGGCGCTGCGCGACCCGCACCGCCGCCGGCGCGTCGGAGCCCGGCAGCACCACCGCGAACTCGTCGCCGCCCAGCCGCGCCAGCAGCCCGCGGCCGGCCACGGCCTCGTCGAGCCGGGCGGCGACCGCCACGAGCACCGCGTCCCCGACGGCGTGGCCGAAGCGGTCGTTGACGTCCTTGAACTTGTCGAGGTCGACGATGAGCAGCGCGGCGCCGCCCTCGCCGTCGGACGCGTCCGCGACCGCCTCGATCAGGGCGCGGCGGTTCGCGACGCCCGTCAGCGGGTCCGTCCGCGCCTCGATGCGCGACGTGGCGAGCTGCGACAGCTCGCCGACGAGGTGGAACACCCGGCCGCTCGCCGCGAACACCCCGAGCGCCGCCAGCAGCGCCACCGACCGGTCCGCGCCGGCCGTGAACACGTCGAGCAGCAGCAGCACGACCCCGGCGACGATGACGACGATCGAGCCCGTCGTCGTCGCCCGCGACGACGCGTACCGGCGGGCGCTGCGGGCGCGCGGCAGCATCGACGCCACCGCCAGCGCCACGGCGAAGCCCGTCCACGCGAGCACCACGCCGGGGCCCACGCCCGGGGCGTCCTCGCCGAGCCGCAGCGCCCGGAGCAGACCGCCGATCTCGATCAGCGCCAGCCCGGCGATCACGCCGACCAGCGTCAGCGCCCGGGCGTCCCGGCGCAGGTCCGCGATGGCGGACACCGTCAGCGCCGTGCCGAGCATCACCGTCATGACCGCGAGCCGCACCAGGTGGCCGACGAGCGCGACGACCGGCACCGCGGCGGCCGCGCCGTCCGGGAGCTGGCGCACCACCCACAGCCCGAGGGCCAGCGCGCACAGCGTCGAGCCGATCGCGTTCAGCCAGTCCCCCGGGTCGGAGACCGCGGTGCGGAGCCGGTTCCAGCGCACCAGGCCCTGGTACGCGACCGCCGACGCGAGGACCGCCCCGGCCGTCAGGCCCACGCCGTCGAGGTCACCGGGCAGCGCCCGCACGGCCAGCTCGACGACGAGCCCGACGGCGACCACGGCGGCGGACCGGGCCGCCCAGCGCCACACCTGGGCGTCCGTTCCCGTGAGCTGCCGGACCCGGGCGCGCAGCGCGACCGCCGCCACGGCGGCCGTCACCGCCCCCGCGGCCACGCCGACCTCCGGCGGCGCGGCGACCGCGGCGGCCACGGCGACGAGCGTCAGGACCGCGAGGGCACGCACCGCCCAGCGCAGCCGCGGCGCGGCGTCGGCCGCTGCGCCGGACCGGTGCGGGGATGCGCGGAACATGCCTTGATCATCGGCCCCGGGCCCCCGGCCTGGAGCGCGGGCCGCAGCGATTCACCCGGTCCCCGCGGGTGATCCGGGACACGTCCGGGACGACCGAGGCGTGGGCGCTCCGGCGCCTCCGGCAGGTCCCGGGGTACCGTGGGGTGATCCGAACGATCGAGCGCCTCGCTCACGCCGCGGCTGGGAAGCCGACCGACCCCCACCGTTCGGAGACCCCGTGCCCGCATCCCCTCCCGTCACCACGCGCACCTCGGCCGCCCAGAGCGCCGTCACGGGCTCCTACCAGGAGCTCTCGCAGCAGGTCCGGGAGGCCGGGCTGCTGACGCGCACGACCGGCTACTACGTGGGGCTGCTGGTCGGCCTCGGGGTCGCCCTCGCCGCGCTCGTCGCCGGGTCGGTGCTGCTCGGCCACTCCTGGTTCCAGCTGATCGTCGCCGGTGCCCTCGGCATCGTGCTGACGCAGTTCGCGTTCGTCGCGCACGAGGCGTCCCACCGCCAGGTGCTGGCGTCCGGCCCGGCGAACGACCGGCTCGGGCGCGTGCTCGCCAACGGCGTGGTCGGCATCAGCCACTCGTGGTGGATGTCGAAGCACTCGCGGCACCACGCCAACCCGAACCGCGTCGGCAAGGACCCGGACATCGCCCCGGACACCATCGTGTTCCTGGAGCAGGACGCGGTCGGGCTGGGACGGGTGAAGGCGGCGCTGGCGCGCGTGCAGGGCTGGGCGTTCTTCCCGCTGCTGACGCTCGAGGGACTGAACCTGCACGTCACGTCGATCCGCTCGCTGCTCACCGCCGAGCGCAGCCGCTCGCGGACCCTGGAGCTCGCGATGATCGCCGCGCGGCTCGCCGCGTACGTCGCGCTGGTGCTGTGGCTGCTGCCCGTGGGGCTGGCCTTCGCGTTCCTCGGCGTGCAGCTCGCCGTCTTCGGCGTCTACATGGGCGCGTCGTTCGCCCCGAACCACAAGGGCATGGCGATCATCCCGGAGGGCAGCCGGCTGGACTTCCTGTCCAAGCAGGTCCTCACGTCCCGGAACATCACGGGCGGGCGGTTCATGAGCGCCCTCATGGGCGGGCTCAACTACCAGGTGGAGCACCACCTGTTCCCCAGCATGCCGCGGCCGCACCTCGCGCGGGCCCGCCTGCTGGTGCGGGAGCACTGCTCCCGCCACGGCGTCCCCTACACGGAGACGTCCCTGCTGCGGTCGTACGCGATCGTCGTGCAGTACCTCAACCGCGTCGGGCTGGCCGCGCGGGACCCGTTCGACTGCCCGATCGTCCGGCGGTACCGGGCGGTCTGACCGCCTCGGCGCCGGGCCGTCACCCCGCGGGGTGACGGCGGGTGGTCCCGGCCGCCGGGCGAGGCCCGGCAGCCGGGACGCCGGTCACGCGAGCGGCCGGATGTTCGACGCCTGCGGGCCCTTGGGGCCCTGGGTGACGTCGAACTCGACCTGCTGGTTCTCGTCGAGCGAGCGGTAGCCGCCGGTCTCGGCGATCGCGCTGAAGTGCGCGAACACGTCCGGACCGCCGTCGGACGGGGCGATGAACCCGAAGCCCTTCTCGGCGTTGAACCACTTCACGGTCCCGTGGGTCATGATGTCTTCTCTCCTTCGAAGCGAGGCGACGCGACTGCGACGCCTCGAGCCGCGCCCCGAGGGGCACGGACAGTGGTGGCCGTGGAGCGTGCGCTGCACGGCGGCGGCCGGGGGGCGGACGCCCGCGAGCAGGGCGACGGCGCCCTGCCACGACGGGGCGACGCCCAGGGCGCGCGAGTGGTGGTCGTGGACGTGGTGGCCGTCGGCCTCGCGCGCCACCGTGCCGGCGTACTCGCCGGCGCGGGTCGCGACCCAGAGGTCGTCGTCGGCCTGCCGCCAGTCGAGGGCGGCGGGGGGCGTCGGCGCCGCGTCGGCCGCAGGGCGGCGGGCGGGGCGGACGAGGGTGGGACGGTCGGGACGAACGGTGGTGAACGTGGTGATGGTGACTGCTCTCACTCCGCGCGCCGTCGGCGGCTGCGGAGGTGGTCGGGGGGCGGGTCAAGGGTGGTCGCCGGCTTCGTGCGGGCGACGGGTCAGGCCCTGCCGCGGCGGGGAGGTCTCTCGTCCCCGCGGATCGAGTCCGGTCAGTCTACAGGACGGCGCCGCGGGGGCCCTGGCGGGCGGCGCTCAGCCGCCGAGGTGACCGCCCACCGCACCGGCGCCGCCCGCCTTCGCGGCCGTGACCACGCCCGACGTGATGAGGGCCGCGAGCGGCGAGGCGGCCACGGTCCCCCCGGCGTCCAGATGGTCGGCCTGCGCCCGCAGCGCCTGCGCGACCGGACGCGCCCCGCCCGCGCGGTGCGCGACGACGGTGTCCGCGAGCGCGCGCAGCAGCGACGGCGGCTGCGACTGCTCCACGTGGTCGGTGCGTGCGACCAGGGGCAGGAGCAGCGCCCGGCCCCGCGCCGGCTTCGCCCGCAGCAGCAGCGTGCCGCCACCGTTCGGGAGCAGCGCGACCGAGGTGCCCGGCTCCAGCCGGACCTCGCGGCGCCACACCCGGCAGCGGACGCGCAGCAGCGTGCCGGCGCCGGGGTCCAGCCACGTCGACTGCCACAGCAGCACCACGAAGAACAGGGCGAGGGCCGGGACGGCCGTGACCGCGTGGACCCGGTTCTCCGGCTGGGTGACCGCCAGGACGACCACCACGGCGAGTGCCGCGACCGCCGTGCCCGCGGCCCAGACGCGGCCCGACCCCGAGGAGAACCCCGGGACCCGGACCCGGGCACCGCCGCCGCTCATCCCGGTTCCCCCCACGGCGCTCCGGCGAACGCCTCGGTGCGCCACGGTAGCCGCACCCTCTCCCCCGCGTGCACCCGCCGGCACAGCTCCATCGCCCGGTCGAACCGCATCCGCCGGCCCCCGCCGGTGAGCTCGGCGCCGCCCGGCTGCCACGTCGCGCTCCACCGCGGGTGCCGCAGCACGACCGTCTCGCCCGCCACCACGTGGCCGATCGCCTGGTCGACCTCGTCCAGCAGCGCCTCCGACCCGGGGTCGCAGGCGTCGCACGCGCACACCGGCACCCTCTCGACGACGACGTCCGGGCGGACCACCGCGACCGCCAGCGGAGCCGGAAGCCCCGGGGTGTCGGCGTCGCCCTCCCGCTCGAGCAGCAGCAGACGCATCGCGCCGTCGCGCGGCGGCACGACCGCGAGCCCTCGGTCCTCCCCCGGCAGCGCCGTGCGGTCCTGCGGGCCGACCGGCTCGGTGCGCGCACCCAGGCGGGACACGAGCACGTCCACCCACGCTGTCGCGCGCGCGTGCACGATGCGGAGCCGCTCCGGGTCCGTCACGCGGCCGTACTCGTCGTCCGCGGGGCCGTGGACGTCGGCGTGCGGGTCCGGCCACGACGGCAGGCCCAGGCGGTCGTACCGCCGGGCGACGTCGGCGCGCAGGTCGTCGAGGAGGAAGGGCACGAGCACGACCGTAGACGCCGCCGGAGGCCGACCGGTCGCGGACCCTGGCCGAGCGCCGTGCACGGCGCGCGGACTCAGACGCCGGGATCGAGCCACATCCCCCATCCGAGGCCGCCCAGCGTCACGAGCAGCACCGCGAGAGCCCACCCTGCCGCGACCAGCTGGCGACCCGGTGCCGGGTCGAGCCGCCACCGGTGCACCGCGGCGCCGAACGGCCACGTGAGGAGCCAGCCCAGGATCAGCGCGACCCCGGCCACGACGCCGTGGGGCTCGCCGCCGAGCAGGAGCACGAGACCGATGAGGAGCACCGGGGCCGCGATCACCGGCCACAGCGTCCCGCCCGCCAGCAGCGACTTCACACCACTCCGTCCACCGACCACCGCCCCGCGCCTGGGGTCCGGGCGACCATACCGATGCTCCCGACGGTGCGGCCGGGGACCATCGCCGACCGGTTGCTGCCCGACCCGCCGCGGGCACCTCGGGACTCCGCGCCCGGCGCCGACCTCCGGTCGCGCAGCCCTCGCCCCCTCACGTCCCGCGCTTGATCGCCGCGGTCGCCAGGTGGTCCGCCGCCTCCGACAGCCGGATCCCCACGATGTCGAGCCGCCGCAGCACCTCGCGGCGGCGGAGCGTGGAGTCGTCGAGCGGCTCGGCCAGCAGGCGGGACATGGCCGTCTGGTAGTGCGCGCGCACCGGGGTCTTCTTGGCCGCGAGCGCCGCGACCGCCACCCGACCGACGTCGTCGCGCAGGCACGCCGTGGCACGGGCGAGCGCGCGCACGCCGTCGCGGATCTGCTCGAGCACGGGCACGCCGTCCGCGCCGGGGGCGACCCCGTACAGGTCGACCTCGCGGACGTAGTCGCGCAGGTTGTCCAGCACGTCGTCGACGGCCCGCGAGTAGGTGAACAGGTCCTCACGGTCGAGGTAGCTGGTGAGCGCGCGCGTCAGCGACTCGACGACGTGCGCCCGCCAGGCGTCGCCCTCGTGCTCGACCGCCGCGACGGCCGCCCGCGCGTCGGCGACGCCGAGCGTGCCGCGGGTGAGCCGCAGCGCGATCGTCACGGCGTCCTCGGTCGCCCGGAGCTGGCCGGCGAGGCCGTCGACCAGGTCGTCCCGGGCGGCGCCCGAGATGCCGCGGACCAGCCGCCTCACCCGGCCCCGCGGCCGGCGGTCAGCCACGCGACGCCCGTCGCCACCAGGACGCTCGCGGGCACCGTCAGCACCCAGGCCAGCGCGACTCTTCCGGCGTACTCCCATCGGACTCTTCCTCTCCCTCGTGCGAGCCCGGCGCCCACGAGGGAGCCGGAGAGCGTCTGCGCCATGCCGACCGGGCTGCCGACGGCGGAGCTGGCGAGCATGACGGCGGCGGTCGTCGTCTGGGCGGTGACCGCGTCGAGGCCGCGGACCGCGAGGATGCCGCGGTTGACGGTCCGCTCCATGCGGCCGAGCCCGACGGCGGCGCCGGCGGTGAACAGCCCGGCGCAGAGCGCGAGCTGCCAGGCCACCGCGTCGACGGTCGCGGCTCCGGGCGCGGACGCCACGGCGACGATCGCCAGCAGCTTCTGGGCGTCGTTGGCGCCGAACGCGAGGCACAGCACGACGTAGGACGCGACGTGCCAGCGCCGCACGGCCGCCGGCGAGACCCGGGACGCCGCGGACAGCCGGTGCACCAGGCCCGCGAGCGCGAGGCCGGCGAACGGCGCGGCCGCGACGAGCGCGAGCACGCGGCCGATCGCCGCCCAGCCCATCGCCTCCCCCGCCCCGAGGCCGCCGCCCGCGACGCCCGCGATGAGCGCGAGCGTGAGGCTGGTCGGCTGCCCCCACCGGCTCAGCACCCCGGTGACGACGAGCGCGGCGACCACGGCGGCCAGGAACACCGCGCGCCCGGTCGCGGGGTCGCCGCCCGGCGGGACGAGCTCCCGCGCCACGGTCCGCGCCACGGCGGTCCCCAGGAGCGGCGGCGCCAGGGCGATCGCGCACCCGAGCACGAGCAGCGCCGCCCACGGGCGCCCGCCGTGCACGCGCAGGCTCGTCGCGGCGATGGTCGCGCCGGCGTTGGAGCCGTACACCAGCGCGAGCACGCCCGCCGCGACCAGCAGGACGACCGACCCCTCGGGCACGGCGGCTCCTCTCGTGATTTGCGTACGCGCTCTCGCAAACGCCAGCGGGTGTTGTCGGATGCTACTCATGAGTGTACAGTCCGAGCCAAGCCGATCCGGTCACGCAGCAATGGTGCGGAATGACGGGATGTCCATCTCGACCCGTTCTGGGTGGACCACACAGCATTTGTCGCGCCCGCGTCGCCGCGGGCCGGACACCCCCGGAGGATCCATGCACGACGTCGTGGCGACGCGCCCCCGCAGCGGTCCGGAGCGGCTCCCGCGCCGGCCCCGCGGCCGGCCGCACGCCTGGGCCTACGCAGCGCTGGCGCCGACCGTGGTGGCGCTGCTGGCCTTCAACTACTGGCCGCTGCTGCGCACCGCGGTGCTCTCGTTCCAGAGCTCCGACCTGTTCGGCCGGCCCGCGGGCTTCGTCGGTGCCGACAACTACACCGCGATGCTCGGGTCGCCGGACTTCCGCCGCACCCTGCTCGTCACGGCCGTGTTCGTGGTCCTGACCGTCGTCGGCAAGCTGCTGGTCGGGCTCGCGCTCGCCGTCCCGCTGTCCCGGCGGCTGCGCGGCACGGCGTTCTCGCGGGCGGCGGTGCTCATCCCGATGGCCGTGTCCGCCGCCGTCGCCGGCCTCGCGTTCCGGGCGCTCATGAGCCCGACGTACGGGCTGCTCGACCAGATCGCGATCGCGCTCACCGGCCGTCCCGCGGGCTGGCTGACCGAGCCGACCACGGCGATGGTGTCGATCGTCGTCGTCGACGTCTGGATCTCGATCGGCTTCGTGACCCTGCTGCTCATCGCGGCGGTGGACGCCATCAGCGTCGAGGTCGAGGAGGCCGCGGCCCTGGACGGCGCCTCCCGCGCCCGGATGCTCCGCTCCATCACCCTGCCGCTCATCACGCCGACGCTGTTCTTCATCGTGGTGACGCAGTCCGTGCAGGCGATGCGGGAGTTCACGATCATCCAGGTCGTGACCGGCGGCGGCCCGGCGCGCGCCACCCAGACGCTCGTCTTCGACATCTGGGCGGAGGCGTTCGGCGGCACGGCCGACTACGGCGCCGCGTCCGCCCGCGGGATCGTCCTGCTGGTCGTCATCGCCGTGCTCACCGTCGTGCAGTTCGGCGTGCTCGAGCGGCGGGTGAACTACTGATGCGCGCCCGGGCCGCCCACATCGCGCTGGTCGCCTACCTCGCGGTCGCGGCACTGCTCGTCGCCCTGCCCGTCCTGTACGTGGTGTTCGCGGCGCTCCGCCCCGGGCAGGCGCTGACCGGCACGTTCCGGGACGTGCTCCCGACCGACATCTCGCTCGAGAACTTCCAGGCCGCGCTCGGCCGGGCGCCGCTGCTGCGGCAGATGGTGAACTCCGGCGTCGTCACGCTCGCGCAGACCGCCGCCCAGGTGCTGACCGCGCTGCTCGCGGCCTACGCGCTGGTGTTCGGGCGCCTGCGCCGGCCGAACCTCGTGTTCGGGTTCGTGCTGCTCACCATGATGATCCCGGGCGAGACCATCCTCGTCGCGAACTACCTGACCATCCGGTCGCTCGGCCTGTTCGACACGGTCGTCGCCGTGTTCCTGCCGTTCCTGGTCTCCGCGTACAACGTGTTCCTGCTCCGGCAGACGTTCCTGTCGTTCCCGAAGGAGATCCAGGAGGCCGCCGTCGTGGACGGCGCGGGCCCCATGCGGTTCCTGTTCGGGTTCCTGGTCCCGCTGTGCCGGCCGACCGTCGTCACGGTGACGCTCATGGCCGCGATCGCCGCCTGGAACGGGTACCTGTGGCCGCTCGTGGTGTCCGAGACCCCGGCGTCCCGCACCGTCCAGGTCGGCATCAAGATCCTCACCGACGAATCCGGCACCGACCTCGGTGCGTCATTGGCGGGCGTCACCATCGCCGCCGTTCCCACCATCGTCCTCGTGCTCCTCGGCCAGCGATTCCTGGCCAAGGGTCTCACGCAGGGCTCGGTCAAATGAGGAGAGGAATGTCCACCATGCAGAGAATCCGAGGACGCAGGGCGCTGGGGGCGGCGGGGCTGCTCGCCGCGGGCGGGCTGGTGCTCGCCGCGTGCGGGTCGGCCGAGGACCCGGGCGACAGCGCCGGCGGCACGTCCGGCGGGGACGGCGACGGGGTGACGATCGACTTCTGGTACTCCGTCAGCGGGGTGCCGGCGGACACCCTCACGGCCCTGGTCGACGAGTTCAACGAGGAGCACGACGACATCACCGTCAACGCGGTGTTCCAGGGCAGCTACGTCGACTCGATGGCCAAGCTCACCAACTCGGTGCAGTCCGGCGCGCTGCCCGACGTGGTCCAGGGCGGGGACACGTTCTCGACGTACCTGAACGACACGGGCCTGACCGTCGCGCCCGGCGAGGTCGCCGGCGTGGACGGGACCACGTTCGACGGCGAGGACCTGGTGCCGGTGCTCGCCTCGTACTACACGTTCGGCGGCGAGCTCACGTCGGTGCCGATCATGGTGTCCCAGCCGGTGGTGCTCTACAACACCGCGATGCTCGAGGCCGCGGGCGTCGACCCGGCCGACGCGCCCGGCAGCATCACCGAGCTGTTCGAGACGGCCACCGCGGTGCACGACGCGACCGGGACGGCGGGCCTCACGATGTTCCTCGACCCGTGGTGGTCCGAGCAGTTCACCGCGTCCGAGGGCCTGGAGTACTGCACGCCCGAGAACGGCGTCGGCGCCGAGCCGGCCGACGCGTTCCAGTACACGACCGACGCGCAGGTCGGCCTCTGGGAGCACCTGCAGCGCCTCGTCCAGGACGGCTCCATGCTCAACACCGGCACCGACGGCAGCGCGTCCCTCACCGCGTTCGCCGCCGAGGAGGCCGCGATCATGGTGCAGTCGTCGCGGATCTTCGGGGACGCCGAGCGGGCCGCCGCGTTCGACTTCGGCGTCTGGCCGCTCCCGGTCGGCAGCCCCGACGGCGGGGCCGTCCCCGGCGGCAACTCCGTGTGGCTGGTCGACGAGGGCAGCACCGACGAGAGCCGCGCCGCGTCGGCCACGTTCGTGCAGTACCTGGCCTCGCCCGAGGTGCAGGAGCGGATCTTCCTCGAGACCGGGTACCTCCCGACCTCGCAGGAGGCCCTCGCGTCCCTCGAGGGGCAGACCACGGACGTCCAGCAGGTCGCGCTCGACCAGCTCGCCCGGACCACCGACTCGGTGCCGAGCGCCGGCTGCCACACCGGGGCGATGAACGAGGCCCGCGACGCCGTGCGCAGCGCCATCGAGGCCGTCGTCGGCGGCGCGGACGTCGCCGCCACCTGGGCGGACGCGGAGCAGCGCGGCAACGACGCGATCGCGAGCTACCTGGACCGGCTCGGCTGACGCCGGCCCTCTGGACCACCGCGGGCCCGGGGCGTCGCCCGGGCCCGCGGTGCCGACCTCACCCCACCCCGCCCGCCCCACCCGCTCCCCCGCACCGACCCCGAAGCGAGATCCCGATGACCGAGCCCGTCTACGGCGTGTTCCTGCTCCCCGACCCGGTGACGTCCGCCGCCGTCACCACCGTGACCCTCGCCGTCGAGCGCCAGTTCGGCTTCGTGTCCGCCGGCCGGTTCCCGCCGCACGCCACGCTGGCCGGCTCGGTGCCGATCCGCGCGGAGGCGCCCGTCATCGAGGCCGCGCTGGACGTGGTGCTCCGCGACCGCGCCGGCTTCGACGTCCACCACAGCGGCATCGTCCGGCACGGCGCCGCCGTCACCTACGACGTCGACCGCCTGCCCGACGGCCGCCGCAACCAGGCGCTCGCCGACCTGGCCGTCGACGTCAACGCCGCCCTCGCCCCGCTCGCCCACGCCCTCGACGCCTACCTCGTGCAGCCGTTCGACCCGGAGCGGTTCCGGGCGCACATCTCGCTCGCGTCGCACGAGATGCGCACCCAGCCCCACCTCGGGGACGACGTCGAGGCGTTCGTCCGCGCCGTCCCGGCCCCGGCCGTGCCCGCGGTGTTCCCCGCGCGGCAGGTCGCGCTGTACGAGTTCCGGTCCGCCGGCTGGACGGGGCGCTGGTGGGAGACGCTGCAGTGGCGGCACCTGCGCACGTGGACGCTGACGGCGCCGCGGGCGTCCTGACGCCGGCCGCGGTGCGGGGTCGGCGGGGCGGGTCGGCGGGGCGGGTCGGAGGGACGCCGCCCCTAGCATGGGCGACGTGAGCGACCCCGCCGGCGGACCGGCCCCGCGCCGTCCGATCACGGAGGAGTACCTGGCGCTGCGGCTCGGCGTCTCCCGGGCGACGGTGTCCCGCGCCCTGCACGGCACCGGCCGCGTGTCCGCCCCCACCCGGCGGCGCGTGCTCGAGATGGCCGACCGCGTGGGGTACGTGCCCAACGTCATGGCGAGCGAGCTCGCCGCCGGCCGCACGCGCACCGTCGGGCTGCTGCTCCGGGACTCCTCCAACCCCGCCTACGGTCTGCTGCACGCCAGCCTCCAGGCCTCCGCGCACCGCCGCGGCATCGAGGTGCTCACCGTCACCGCCACCGGCGACATCGGCCCGTCGCGCCAGGTCGCCGGCCTGCGCCGCCTGCTCGGGATGCGCGTCAGCGGCCTGGTCGTCGCGACCGGCGACGTCCCGTCGGAGCACCTGCTGCCGTTCCGGGACGCCGTGCCGATGATCCGCGCCGGCCGCCCCGAGTCCGACCCCGAGATCCACGCGGTCGCCTACGACGAGGCGCACCACGCCCGGCTGCTCGTCGAGCACGTCCTGTCCCGGGGGCACCGGCGCGTCGCCGTCCTCACCCCCGACCGCGAGGTGTCCCTGCCCGAGTCGGTGCGCGCGTCGAGCGCCACCGGCCTGCTGGAGGCCGCGGGCGCCGAGCCGGTGCCCGTACCCGTCCGCGAGACCACCGACGGCGTCGCGCGCGTGCTCGAGCTGGCCCGCCACGGCGTGGTGACCGCCGTGATGTGCCCGACCGACCTGCGGGCTCTCGAGGTGCTGCGGCAGGCCCGCGCGCGCGGCGTGCCCGTGCCCGACGACCTGTCCGTGACCGGCTGCGACGGCGTGCTGCCCGGGCTGGACCTCATCGGGCTCACCAGCGTCCGGCTGCCCGTCGAGGAGCTCGCCGACCAGGTGGTGGGGCACCTCGCCCGGCTCATGCAGGGCGAACCCGAGGAGCCGGTGCACGAGTCGCTGCGCGGCGAGCTGCTGGAGCACGGCTCGGTCGGTCGCGTGGCCGTCGACGACTGATCGCTACCTCACCGGTCGCGCCCCGGCTGACGACCTGTCGTCATCCGTGGGAACTCCCCTCGGAGGCTCCGACGGTGCGCACCTAGCGTCGCGGGCGTCGGTCCCCCGCCGGACGCGCGGCCCGGTGCCGGGCGGCCCGCGGCGGCACCGACGCGCTGATCACTGCGACGAGCGAGGGAGCCGTCATGAGGAGATCCATGCTGCGCGCGCTGGGCGTCCTGGTGGGGGCGGCGTGCGTGCTGCCCCTGACCGTCGCCGCCGCGCCACCGCCCGGTCCGGCACCGACGGCGGCGGCCGTGGCGCCGGACGGGTCGGGGCCGGGTGGCTCTCCGGCCGGGCCGCCCGCCGAGGGCGGGGCGAGCGGCGAGCCGGGCCGGCCCGCGGAACCGGGTCGACCCGCCGAGCCGGGCCGGCCCTCTGATCCGGGTCGGCCCGCCGGCCCCGGTCGCCCGCCCATCGAGCCGGGCACACCGTCCGCCGCCCCGGCGTGCACCAAGACCGCCGCGCAGGTGCTCGCCGGCCTCCAGGGCCTCAAGGGCCAGCAGCAGTTCACGACCGTCCGGCACCGCGGCGACTTCGACGCCACCACCCCGGAGAACAGCCTCGGCGCGTTCCGGCGGTCGTACGACAGGTGCCGTCCCGGCGTCGAGACCGACCTGCGGCACACCGCCGACGGCAAGCTCGTCATGTTCCACGACACCCACGTCGGCAAGATGATGGAGCCGACCTACGTCCCGGAGACCGCGACCGGCCCGAACGCCGCTCTCACCAGCCTCACACTCGCGCAGCTCCGGCAGAAGCGCCTCGTGACGATCGACCGCCAACCGTCCGAGTGGAGCATCGTCACGTTCGACGAGTTCCTCACCGACGCCGTCGAGCACGGCGGCCCGTCGCTGCTGTTCGTCGAGGTCAAGGACAACGCCGACGTCCTCCCGGCCGTCCAGGAGACGCTCGCGTTCCACCAGCGGCACCCGCAGGCGGCGGTCTTCGACCGGGTGGTGTTCAAGATCCGCCTCAGCGCCTACCCGACGTTCGCCTCGTGGCGGCAGGCGACCGCCGCGATCGCCGGGCTGCCGCGCACCCCGCTCACGCAGGTCATGGTGAGCCGCGTCATCGCCGACGAGGTCGACCGGCGCGCCGACCTCGGCACCCCGTCCGGCCAGACGCCCAGCTACTACGCGACGTCCACCTGGGCGAGGGCGAACGCCACCACCGACGGCGTCCTCAGCGTCGAGGTCACCATGAAGGACTCCGTCGGCTTCTACGAGACGCGGCACCAGCAGGGATCCAGCACCGGCACCGCGTTCCCGCAGCCGTTCCGGGACGTCGAGTACTACACGCCGCTCACCGTCAACGAGGCCAACACCCGCCCCGGCACCATGGCGCGGCTGACCGCCCTCGTGCGCGCGTCGAACAAGCCGCTCGGGCAGTTCGTGCCGATCCCCGACTGGGTCATGTGGCGCTCCGGCCCCGTCGACTGGGACCGGAGCCTGCCGAGCGTCGTCGGCAGCGCCACCCCGATCACGCCGCGCGAGGCGTACTTCCAGAACGACTCGCGCTGCTGCTACGCCCTGGAGCTGCGCCTCGCGGACACCGGCCACGACCCCGAGCAGAACGAGCAGCGCACGATCCTGCCGTGGATGCAGGACATCGGCGCCACCGTCCTCACCGCCGACGACACCGACAGCATCGACGCGTTCTTCCACGGTCAGGGCACGCTGTACGACCTCGGCCGTCCCGCCGGTCAGACGCAGGTCAGCCCGGCGCCGGCCGCGATGAACTCGCTCATCAGCCCGTCCGCCAACCAGGGCACCCTCCGGCTCAGCCCGACGATGGTGATGGTCTCCGTCCGCTCCATCCAGGTCACCGACATCGACGGCGAGTACCCCGGCGACCTGTTCGGCACCATCAGCATCACCGACCGCAGCACCACCGGGCGCAAACCCCTCCAGATCGCGCGCAACGACGCGCGCATCCACTACGCCGAGTACCCGGAGGTGCGGCTCGACGCCGGCGGCCAGTCGCTGTTCCGCGGCGGGACGCTCGACATCGAGCTCTGGGACCGCGACCTGGACGCCTCCCCCGACGACCTCATCGTCAAGCGGACCATCGACATCCCCGCCGACACCCCCGACGGCAGCTACTACGTCCTCACCGACCGCGGCGAGACACACCCGATCCCCGGCGTCGGCAACAAGACCACCTACGGCAAGGCGGTCATCAACTACACCGTCCAGCGGTACTGGACCAACATCGAGCTGCGCGACACGACGATCCGCAACATCGACGGCGAGAACCCCGGCGACCTCTTCGGCACCATCCGCACCACCCACGCCGACCTCGACGACTCCTGGCGGAGCCACAACTTCCTCCGCAACCGCTGGGAGTACCTCAGCATCGGCCCCGGCCGGGACGTGCCGCTCAACTCCCACGACGCCCCCGGCTTCGACCTCGCCGCCATCCGGTTCGACCTGTGGGACGCCGACAGCGGCTCCGCGGACGACAAGATCGCCCAGGGCACACTCACGGTCGACAAGCACCAGGACATCGACGCGGACAACCTCCGGCGCGTCGACGGGCAGTACGGGTGGGTCACCGCGACGACCTCGTGGAACGCCCGCACGAACCGGGTGCTGCTCCAGCCGCTCGGGTTCGCGCCGGTGGTGACGGGGGACGGGTCGTAGGGCGGGCGTAGTGCCGGCCGGGATCGGCTCGCGCCGGACCAACTTGGTCGTCCGGCGGCGGCTCAGCGACCCGGCGCTGACTCTCCAGCGCGGTCGGAGATGACGCCCACCGCGTCGGGCAACAGCGCGAAGCCCGCGTCGTGGCAGGGGGTCCATCACAAGGCCGCGTTCCTCGCGAGTGCGCTGAACCACGATCACCCGCCAACGTCTCGCTGGACGCGGCGGAAGTCGCGCGCACGAGCGAAGTCCTAGCGGCGGGCATCCGGAACCCACCACCGTTGTAGCCCAGGCACCCGGGAGCGCGGGCCGGACCTACCAGCGACGAATACCCGGGAATGCAGCCGTGAGGATATCCATCAGTTCGCGGGCTGCGACTTCATCCAGCTGAAGTGTCTGGCTCGACTTGTGTCCGCTCATCCGGTCGTCCGATCCGAACGTTGACAGATGAAGAAGCCTTACTTGCCCGTCGTAGAGGACTTGATGCTCACAGTCCACCTCAGTTCGGTGAGGGCGGACGTCCTGCGTCGACTTCTCGAAGGACCTGATCCGGGCCATCTGCCTACCTCCTGGGAGTTCCGTGCGCACCAACCGAACGAGTTCAGTGACAACTCCGCCGACTCGGACTACTCACCAAGTGGGTGCGAGAGAGATCGACCTGGGCAAGAGAGGGAGGTTCTCACACAGAACTCGGAGCCGCACACTCAAGATGGCCTGGTCCAGCGGTTCCATCACTCGCGGAATGCTCGCCGCCCGCATCACTCTCAGGGATGCGGCACCTTCGTCGCGGTCCCACCGCGCACCTGCCGTGTCCGCGATCCAGTCCTCGCCGACCGTCGCCGCAACGATCTGCCACAACTTCACCGCCAGATTGGCCCGCGCTCCGAGCCGCTCCTGCACCTCATTGACCAGGTCGAGCACGCTAGCCCCGGCGTGCGTAGGAGTGGTAACGATACTGACCACCGTAGAGACGGCGCCCTCGACCGGCTCAAGCTGGGTTAGGTCAAACTCGTGAACTCTGACACCCGCCTGAGTTGTCTTGACCTCGATTCGGGCGGAGGGTACGGCGAAGTCGAAGCGGTCGCCCACATCAACGTGCCACGCTTCCACACGAGTGGCGGCGTCAGCAGCGAGCAACGTGACGTCGCCCTCGGGACGCAGACCCCAGTTTCGCTCGTAGACTGCCGCGGGCGCAGGGTCGATCTCCGATGCCAAGACCGCGCGGCCGCCCCTGCTCGCGGGCACGCACCAGGTCGACATCCAGACGTACGGCGGCGAGTGGGTGACCACGACGGTCGAGGGTGGCGTCACCACGGTGACCGACCCGGCGGAGGCCGGCGGGGTGCCGACCACGTGGGTGTTCGAGCCGAACGGCTCGGCGTTCCAGGTGCGGACCGTCGCGACGACGGACGCGGAGCCGTCGTGCCTGAGCATCCCGGGCGACGGCGTCGTCACGGTGGCGATGTGCGACCCGGCGGCCGCCGACCAGCAGATCCAGGTCGGGACGCTCGACCAGCCGGACCAGGTGAACATCTCGTCGGAGGCGGGCGTCGTGGTCGCGGACCAGGAGGGCGGCCTCGCGATCGAGCCGGACCCGTCCAGCCCGGCCAGCGTGTTCACGCTCGTGGACCGCGGCGCCGCCTCGGAGGCCTGACCGCAGCGACCGAGCGCTCCGGTCGGGGACGCGGGAGCGGCCGTGCCCGCTCACCGCGTCCCGGCCGGCGCACGGCCGATCACCCCGCAGGCGCGAAGCCGAGCGAGAGGTAGAGCCGGAGCGCGTCGGGCGCTGAGTCGTCGACCCGCAACCCGATGGGGGCGGGAACCGCCCGCTGGACGGCGTGCACGAGGGCCCGCCCGATGCCGCGGCGGCGCGCCTCCGGGACGACGAACAGGTCGGTGATGAAGGGGCCGCGCGGGACGTCGGGCCACGGTGGGTCCTCGACGGTGATGATCGCGCCGCACAGGTCGTCGCCGATCCGCACCAGCAGGCTCCCCGCCGCCAGCCAGCGGCCGTACTCGCCGTTCCACGCCGCCAGCACGTCGTCCGAGGCGGCGGTCAGCGACATCTCGTCCGCCGTTCCCCGGTAGGCGGACCAGTAGCCGCGGCCGACGTCCGCCAGGTCCTCCTCGCCGATGCGGTGCAGCGCCACCGGGACGGGCGGGCGCCAGGGGTCAGCGGGGACGGAGCCGGAGAGCAGGAGCTGGTTCGCCACCCGCGCACGGTAGGTGCTGTCCGGGCGAGGGGGCGACGGGTTATCGACCCGTGCTCACACCTCCCCGACCTCCTCCACGGCCGCCGCCCGGCCCTCGGCGCGCCGCCCCGCGAGCCCGTGCCCGACGACCGTCACCCACGGCACCAGCGCCAGCACGAGCAGCCCCCACACCAGCGGCGCCCCCGCGACGACCAGCGCCACGGCCCCGACCACCACCGCCGCGGACGCCGCCGCCAGCCCGACGTGGACGCGCCCGCGCTCCCGGCTCAGCGCCCCGAACAGCGCGGTGAACGTCGCCACGTACACCGTCACGGGCACGGCGACCGTCAGCAGCGTCCCGACGCGCCCCAGCGCGCTGGCGCCCTCCAGCGAGAACGCCGCCGCGTGCAGCCCGCCACCGGTCGCGACGATGGAGCCGAACAGCACGATGTGCCCGTACCCCCACGCGAACGACCGCCGGCGGCGCGCGGCCAGGAGCGCGCCGCTCGGCATGACGTCGTACGCCCACCACAGGCCGAACGTCAGGGCCACGCCGGCGAGCCCGAGCAGCGCGGTCTCGACGGTCCAGCCGGACTCCTCGAGGATCGCGGCGAGCGCGAACGTCGTGCCGGTGAGCCCCTCACCGACGGCGATGATGACGACCAGCCCGTACCGCTCGGCGATGTGGTGGGGGTGCCAGGGGTGCCGCCGTGCACGCGCTCGGCGACGACCGGGCCGACGGCCTCGAGCACCATGAGCGGGACGACGAGGGCGAGCGCCGTGACCGTCGGGACGTCGACCAGCGCGAGCGCCACCCACCCGGCCTGCGCGGCGAGCAGGGTCGCGATGAACACCGCGATGCTCGGCCGGCGGTCCGGGTCGGCGAGAGCCGCGCGGCTCCACTGGAGCACCATCGGCACGCGCATCACGACGTAGCCGAGCACGAGCACCCGGTTGTCGAGGTGCTCCCCCGCGGCGAGGGACTCGAACATCGGCGGGACGCCCAGCGCCAGGATGAGCACGCCGACCATCTGGACCATCGTGGTGAGCCGGAACAGCCAGTCGTCGGTGTCGTACGCCGAGGCGAACCACGTGAAGTTGATCCACGCCCAGGACACGGCGAACGTCGCGAACGCGAACCCGGTGACCGCCGCGCCGACGTGGCCGTCCGCGACCAGGACGGCGAGCTCCTCCGCCGTCCGCCCGAACGCGATGACGAACGTCAGGTCGAACAGCAGCTCCAGCGGCGTCGCGGTCCGCAGCCGCTCCAGCGGGTCCCGCCCGACCATCCGCACCCGCAGCGGGGCGACGCGCGGGGACGCGGCCGGGGAGCCGGGCGGACTCGTCACGCGACGGATCGTGGCACGGCCACGACGATCCGGGAACACCCCGCCCGGCGCGCAGGCCGCGCCGCCCGGTGACGTCGACCGGTGCGGACACGACCCGCTCGCACCGCCGGCAGCACCAGGGACGGCCGCCGCCGCTCAGCCCCGGGCGGCCTCCGCCTCCAGCGCCTCGGTCAGCAGCCCCACGAGCGTCTCGAGCTGCACGTCCGCCGCCCCGGCGTCCTCCTGCTCCCCGGCGCCGTCGAGCGCCCGCGCCGCGAGGCCGGACTTGGCGTCGATGAGCTCGGCGATCTTCGCGTCGACGGTCTGGGCGGCGATGATCCGCCAGGCGGTGACGGGCTCGGACTGGCCGATGCGGTGGATGCGGTCGATGGCCTGGGTCTGCTCGGCGTCCGTCCAGGAGAGCTCCGCGAGCACCATGTTGGACGCGACCTGCAGGTTGAGGCCGACGCCGGCGGCCATGAGGGAGCAGACGACGATCTGCACCTCGGGGTCGTCGGTGAACGCGGTGACGTTCTTCTCGCGGGCCTTCGGCGTCTGGTCGCCGCGGATGGACGCGTACCGGATGCCGCGGTCGGCGAAGAGCTGCTCGGCGGTGTCCATGACGTCGACGTGCTTGGCGAAGAACACGACCTTGCCGACGTTGCGGGCGAGCTGGGCGGCGTAGTCGGCGGCCAGCCCGGCCTTCGCCTGCCCGATGCGGCGGACCATCGTGAAGACGTTCTCGCCGCCGCCCTTGCTGCTGGAGTCCTTGAGCTCCGTGGCGGCGACGCGGCGCACCAGCTCGCGGTCGAGGCCGTCGGAGACCTCGGACCGGGCCGCGAGCGCCGCGTGGTAGCGCTCGACCATGCGGCGGGTGAGCGCCTCCTCGGCGGCCCGGATGGAGCGGCCGACGGCGCCGTCCAGCTCGACGGGCAGGTCCGCGACGCGGCGGGCGGGGATGTCGGCGACGACGTCGATCTTGCGGCGCCGGACGATGCCCATGTCGATGACGGCGGTGCGCGCGGCGGCGGAGAACCCGCGGTCGGCCGGCGTCAGGCCCGTCTCCTCCAGGGCGGTCATGAGGCGGCCGAGCGGCTTCTCGTCGTCGATCCAGCCGAGGTACTGCCAGATGGCCCGGAAGTCCTCGATGTCGTTGATGAGCGGCGTGCCGGTGAGCGCCATGAGCAGCGGCCGGGGCGCGCGCTCCCGGATCCGCTCCGACAGGGCGAGCACGTGCCGCGAGCGCTGCGAGCCCTTGTTCTTGATGAAGTGCGCCTCGTCGACCACCATGCCGCGGAACCCGAAGTCGCCGAGCCAGCCGACGTGCCGGTCCAGCAGCTCGTAGTTGACGATGACGACGTCCGCGAAGCCGTTCACGCCCTCGCCGTCGCCGTGCACCACCGTGGGCTGCCGCTCGGGCGTCCACATGCGGACCTCGTGCGCCCAGTTGGTCTTGACGACGTTGGGGACGACGACGAGCAGCGGGTAGGCGTCGGCGGCGCGCGCGGACAGCAGCGCCTGGGCGGTCTTGCCGAGGCCCGGCTCGTCGGCGAGCAGGTAGGTGCGGTGGCCGGCGGCGGTCGCGGCGACGACCTGCGCCTGGTGCGGCATCAGCTCGCGGCCGGCGGGCACCTGGACGAGGCGGCCGTCGGGCAGCGGCATGCACGCGGGTGCACCGGCGGGCGCCTGCTCGAACGAGCGGAACAGCGGCTCGAGCAGCTCCCAGCCGGCGAGGCGGCGCGGGCGGCCGGCCATCCGCTCGGCGGCGGCCTCGAAGTCGGGGGCCAGGAACGGGTTCGCGAGCTGCCGGGCGACGACGGAGCGGGGCACGACGCGCTTCTCGGCACCCGGCTCGGGCTGCACGGGCGCGGGCTCCTCGGGCTCCTCCGGCGGCTCCAGCCCACCGGCGCGCATCATCGTGGCCTTCAGGGTGCGCGCGGCGTCGGAGACGCGGGCGTCGTCGCCGAGCAGCGCCAGCAGGGAGGTGTCGCGGGCGGCGATCTTCGCGAGCAGCGTCGCCACGCCGTCGAGCCGCTTGAGCTGCTCGGTGCGGCGGGACTGCCCGAGCTCGGCGTCGCCCATCACCCGGGCGCGCTCCTCGCGGACCAGCAGGGCGACGACCTGGAACTTGGTGCGCACGGCCGGGCGCGTCGGGGGCCGGCGGACGATCGCGTCGACGTCGCGGGCCGCCGCGGCGAGGACGGGGATCAGCCCCTCCTCCGAGCGGCGCGGCGCACGACGTCGCTGCGCGGTGGCGGCACCGCCACCACCGGACGCGGAGCGCCCACCACCGGACCGCCGCCGACCCGAGCCCGCTCCTGCCACATCTCCTCCTTCGACGACCGACCGCAGCGACGACGGCGGCACGGCACGCGCCGGCGCCGCAGCACACGCGTCCGCGACGCCCCGGACGGGCACCGCCCGGACACCCGCACCGCCGGAACCCCGGACGACCCGGCAGCCCCGGCGCTCCGACTGCCGGAACCCCCGACGATCCGGGCACCCGGACCCGTCCGGACGCCCGGCACCGCACGCCACCGTGGTGCATGTGCGCGCCACCGGACGACCGGGACCTCCCGGCACGCCGGGGCGCCGCGGTCAGGGCCGAGCCTTGCGCCCCCGGCGGGAGTGACTCCACCGGCCACCCGGGGGTGGCACGCCGCCATACGCCTCGCGGGACCACGACGCGGACCACCGTGGGTGCGTCGCCGTCGGGAGCAGCCTAACGCCGCGGAGCCCCCGCGTGTCACGGCGCCCCCCGGACGCGCCGGCCGGCGCGAGGTCGTCAGGTACGGCCGAGGTCGTCACGCCGGGCTGACGACCTGGGCCAGAAGTGACGACCTCGCCGACCCGGTGGGCGACGGGCCCGGGGCCTGGGGTGCAGGCGGGTGCCGCCGCGAGGCAGTCGCCCGGCGTGCGAGGTCGTCCCGTGCGGCCGAGGTCGTCACCTGCAGCCGAGGTCGTCACCTGCGGCCGAGGTCGTCAGGCGCAGCCGAGGTCGTCACGTGCAGCCGAGGTCGTCACGCCGGGCTGACGACCTCGGCCCGGCGTGACGACCTCGCGCTCCGCTGCGGCCGCCCGGCCGGCGGCGACCCCGTGGCCGCCGGCCCGGCGGGGCCGACGGCCGGCGGGCCGGCGGGGCCGGCGCGTCAGCCCTTGACGGCGCCCGCCATCACGCCGGACACCAGCTGCTTGCCGGCGACGACGAACACGACGAGCAGTGGCGCCGCCACGAGGAACACGCCGGACATCACCAGGCCGGTGTCGGTGGTGAACGCCCCCTTGAGCTGCGGCACCACCAGCGGCATCGTGAGCTGCGACCGCATGACGACCGACGGCCAGAAGAAGCTGTTCCACGACCCGACGAACGTGAACAGCGCGAGCGTCGCGGCCGCGGGCCGGGCGGCCGGCAGCGCGATCGACCAGAACGTGCGGAACATCGACGCGCCGTCGACGCGGGCGGCCTCGACGAGCTCGAACGGCAGCGCCTCCTGCAGGTACTGCGTCATCCAGAACACGCCGAACGCGGTGACGAGCGTCGGGACGGTCAGGGCGAGCAGCGAGTCGATCCACCCGAAGTCGTTCATCATGATGAACATCGGGATGGTGCCGACCTGCGCGGGGATCGCCATGGTGGCGATGACCGCGACGTACAGCGCCTGGCGCCCGCGGAACTGCAGCTTCGCGAAGCTGAACCCGGCGAGCGTCGAGAAGAACACCGTCGAGGCCGTGACGGACACGGCCACGAGGACGGAGTTCAGGAACGCCATCCAGAAGTTGAACTGCGAGGCGTTGAAGACCTCGCCGAAGTTCTCGATCAGCACGAGCGTCGGGAACCAGGTGGGCAGGGTGCCGACGGCGCGGGCGATCTCCTGCGTGGTGGACGACCCGTACATCGCCGAGGCGTACAGCGGGAAGACCGACACCACGAACACGACCGTGAGGATCACGTACGTGACCCACCCGGGCCGGCGGCCGGCGGACTCGTGCTGCGGGACGGGCCGGCCGCGGGCGGCACGCTTCTTGGCGTAGGCGGCGGCGCCGCGACCCGCGGTGTTCTCGATGAATCCGGTGCTCACGACCGCACTCCTTCCTGGGTGGCGTCGGCGTCGGCGTCGTCGGCCGGCCCCGGTGGCCCGGAGGTCGGCGCGGCGACGGTCTCGGGCCCCTGCGGGGCGGACGCGACCGACCCGGCTGCGACGGCCCGCGCCCGGGCGACCGCCGCGTTGTGCTGGGCGCGGGTGACGCGGGACGCCTTGGACTGCGAGGACGAGATGGACCGGGTGAGCAGGAAGTTCACCAGGGAGAACACGGCGATGATGAGCGCGAAGATCCACCCGACGGCCGCGGCCTGGCCCAGGCGGTCCTGCCAGTCGCCGAAGCCGAGCTCGTAGAGGTAGAGCACGACGGTCGTCCACTGGTTGTCGGCGCCGCCCTTGCCGCCGCCGGTGCCGCCGCCGTCGAACATGCGGGCCTCGTCGAAGATCTGCAGCCCGCCGATCGTCATCGTGAGGATGACGAAGATCATGGTCGGCCGGATGCTCGGGATCGTCACGGAGAAGAACTGCCGGGTGCGGCTCGCGCCGTCGACGGTCGACGCCTCGTAGAGCTCGCGCGGCACGGCCTGCATGGCGGCGAGGAAGATCAGCGCGTTGTAGCCGGTCCACCGGAACACGACCATCGAGCCGATCGCCATGTGCGACAGCATCCGGTCCTGGAAGAACGGCGAGTCGAGCCCGGTGAGCAGCCCGAGGTCGTGCAGGTTCGGCACCAGCAGCCCGAACTGCCCGAACACCTGGCCGAAGATCATGGACGTCGCGACGGGCATCACGACGAACGGGACCAGCACGCTCATGCGCCAGAACGTCCGGGCGCGCAGGTTCTGGTCGAGCACCGCCGCGATGAGCAGCGCGAGGACGAGCTGCGGGACGCTGCCCCACAGGAAGATCGAGAACGTGTTCTCCAGCGAGCGCCAGAACAGCGGCTGCTTGAGCACCCACGTGAAGTTGTCGAACCCGACGAAGTCGCCCATGCCGGCGCGACGGTGCCAGTCGTGCAGGGCCACGACGACGTTGAACAGGAGCGGGAACGCCCCGAAGACCGCGAACAGGATGAAGAAGGGCGAGACGTACAGGTACGGCGAGACCTTGATGTCCCACCGCGAGAGCCGCTGACCCCACCCCACGCGGCGCACCGCACCCGGTGCCGCCGATCTGGATGACATGCGTGAGCCTTCCGTGACGTGCGTCTGGTGGACGGGCTGCCGGCCGGCGCGCACACCGGCCGGCAGCCCCGGTCGCGGCCGGCGCCCTCGCGGGGGCGCCGGCCGCGTCGGGTCAGCTCGCGGTCTCGAAGCCCAGGGCGTCGAAGTTGGCGACCACGGAGTCCCACGCCTCCTGGGCGGTGGCGCTGTCGGACTCGACCAGGCGGATGCCGTCCGTGACGAGGGTCTGGATGCCGGCGAAGTTCTCGCCGCGGTAGCCGCCGGCCGCGGCGTCACCGGCCGCTGCCGCGAGGTCGCCGTAGATCTTGCCGACCTGCTGGTCACCGAAGAACGGGTTGGTGGACTCGGCGATCTCGGGGGCGGACATGGCCTCGAGCTGCGACGGGAACTGGCCGGTGGTGTTGAACCAGTCGATCGCCGCGTCGGGCGAGGTCAGGTAGTCCGCGAGCTCCGTGGCCCACGCGGTGTTCTCGCCGGTGGACGGGACGGCGAAGAACGAGCCGCCCCAGTTGCCGCCGCCGTCGGGGAACGTGCTGGCGATGCGCCAGCCGTCGATGCCGTCGGCGTTGTCCGCGATGATCCCGGTCATCCAGGCGGGCGTGACCACGGTGGCCCACTGCTCGTTCTGGAACCCGGCGCCCCAGTCGGCGTGGCCGATGGCGATGCCGGCGGAGATGTCGTCCTCGGCGGCGTCGGCGAACATCATGAAGAGGTCCTTGACCTCGGCGTTCTCCGACAGGTCGTACGGCAGGCCGGACTCCGGGTCCTCGAACGCGGCGGGCAGCAGGTTGATCGCGGCCTGGAACGCGTTGGTCAGCGAGTCGATGAAGTAGTTGTCGCTCGCGGCGACGTACTCGCGGCCGGCGTCGAGGAACGTCTGCCAGGTGGCGTCGTCCCCGCCGATGAACTCGCCGAGCGACTCCGGGTCGGTGGCGACGCCGGCCTCGGCCGTCATGTTCTCGTTGAACGCGATGGCGAGCGGGCCGATGTCGGTGCCGTAGCCGGTGATCGCGCCGTCGACGGAGCCCTGCGAGACCTTCCAGTCGACCCAGCGGTCCGGGATCTCCGGCAGCTCGACCCAGTCCTCGGGGACGGCCATCATCTCGGCCCACCAGTCGAGCTCGACCAGGTGGACGTCGGACAGGCCGGCGCCGTCGGAGGACAGGCCGTTGCGCAGGACGGTCTGGGCGGAGGCGCCGTCGGGGAACGAGTTGACGACGACCTCGATGCCGGTCTCCTCCTCGAACGAGTCGAGCAGCTCCTGCGGGAAGTCCATCCACGCGGCGACCGTCAGCTTGTCGGGCTTGTTGTCGTCGCTCGCCTCCTCGGCGGAGCCACCTCCCCCGCCGCCACCGCCGCACGCGGTGAGGGCGAGGGCCGTGACGGCGGCGGCAGCGGCCGCTCCAGCGGACTTGCGGGTGATCCTCATCGGTGAGGTCCTTTCCGGTTTCCGGGTATCCAGCGGGCGTTTCAGCGGGGGTGGTGCTCGGCGGCGGCGGGGGCGACGGACGCCACCGCCCAGGCGGGCAGGTCGAGGTCGATCACCAGCACGCCGTCGGCGCCGACCGTGACGGTGCGGCGGTCCAGGGCGTCGGCGACCTCGGCGAGCTCGGCGACGTCGCGGCGCGACAGGTTGAGGGGCTCGCCGCGACGGAACCACTCCTCCGCGACGTTCCCGTGCTCCCAGTCGAGGACCTCGACGGTGTACGCGGCGCCGGCGGGCAGGCCGGCGACGGTGTGCGTGATGCGGCGGGCGGGCCCCTCGGAGGCCAGCGCGCGGGTGGCGGCGTAGCTGTTGGCGCTGCCGACGGACCGGGAGCCCATCGAGTCGGGGTAGTTGAAGAACACCCCGGCGACGGCGTCGCCGGCGGTGCGGGTCAGCACCCCGTGCTCGGTCCGCAGCAGCATCCGGTCGCCCAGGCGGTTGAGCATCGCCATGGCGTGGAACGTCGGCTTGTGCAGGCCCTGCTCGTTGACGAACCCGAACCCGCCGTGGAACGGGCCGATGCCGCCGCCGCCCTCCTCGAACACGTCCGTGAACGTCCAGTACGAGATCGAGTCGGCGAGGTCCTGGCACTGCAGGAACGCCCGCGTGATGTACGTGGCGGCGAACAGGGTGTCGTGCATCCGGTCGCGGCTGGACGGCGACGTCGACCACTCGGTGATGTGCAGCTCGGCGTCCGGGTACGGGCTCGCGGCGATGATCTCGCGGAGCCGGCGCAGGTCGTCGCGGGTCGCGTCCCGGTGGCGGCTGATCGGCCGGCCGACGCCCTGGGTGTCGAACGCGAAGTCCGTCGGGTACAGGTGGGTCGACAGGAAGTCGATCGGCAGGTCCCGCTCGGCGCAGTACGCGATGAGCTCGTGGATCCAGACCGGCTTCCACGGCAGCACGTCGGGGTCGGGCGCCTCGGCGGTCGCGCCCTCGAGCGAGGGGTCGTGGTACTCGCCGTCGTACCGGGCGTCGGGGACGAACACCGACGAGGACGGGCCGCCGACGCGCAGCTGCGGGTCGACGCCCTTGACCGCGCGGGCGGTGGCCGCGTAGAGCTCGAAGTACTCCGTCTTGGTGCCGGTCCAGAAGTGCGGCACGAGGTTCGGCTCGTTCCAGACCTCGAACGGCCAGCGGCGCACCTCCTCGACGCCGTACCGGTCGACCCAGTGCTGGACGGTGGCGGTGACGAGGTCGACCCACGCGTCCATGTCCGTGGGCGGGCTGCCGTGGGCCTTCCACCAGAACAGCGTCTCCGTGTCCCGGGCGAGCTCGCGCGGCATGAAGCCGAGCTCGACGAACGGGCGGGCGCCGGCGTCGAGGATCGCGTCGAAGACCTTGTCGACGTACGCGAACGTGTAGACCGGCTTCTCGAGCGGCGTGGGCGGGCCGAACCCGCCGCCGTTGGAGGCGCGGTACACGAACATGTCGTCGTGGAACACCCCGTGGAACCGCACGGAGCGGGCCCCGAGCACCTCCACGGCCTCGCGGAAGTGGTCCTGCCAGTCGACGCGCAGCGCCTCGTTGGCCCGGCCGGCGCCGAGGCACTGGCTCCAGACGTGCCGCAGCTCGATCTCAGCCGCGGGGCGACCGTCGATCAGTAGGGTTGACGGCGGTGCGTCGACAGGCACGCAGACCTCCTTTGGTCGGCGGGGCCGCTGCCGTGCGGCCCCTCGTGAGTTCGAAACGGTTTCGCAACCTGTATCGTGGCTTGACCGTAGAGGGTGGACGCACCGTCTGGCAACACCCCCGCACCAATCGATGCCTTCGGGGCGTCGACTGTTATAGAGTCGCGAAACAGTTTCGACCTGAGGAGCTCCATGTCGAGTGGTCCGGAGCGGCGGCGCGCCACCCTGTCCGACGTCGCCGCGGCCGCCGGCGTGTCCAAGGCCACCGTGTCCAAGGCGCTGAACGGCCGGGACGACGTCTCCGCCGAGACGCGCGAGCGCATCCTGGCCGCCGTCACCGAGATCGGCTACCGCCCCACGACGAGCCTCGCGCCGGTCACGTCGCGCCGCGCCGTCGCCGTCGTCTTCGACATCCCGGCCTCGCCGTACATCCTCGGCGTCCTCCAGGGCACCATCGACGCCGCGACCGCCGAGCAGGTCGACCTGCTGGTGCGCCTCGCCCCCGAGCGGGCGTCCCGCACGCACCGCACCGTCGCCCGCGAGTGGGTGGCCGACCAGCGCGCCGCCGGCGTGGTCGGCATCATCGGCCTGACCCTGACCGCGCCCGACGGGCTCATCCGCGCGGCGAGCGACGCGGACCTGCCGTTCGTCATGGTCGACCCCGTCGACACCCGGCACCGGCACATGGTCAGCGTCGGGTCGAGCAACTGGGCCGGCGCCCGCACCGCCACCGAGCACCTCATCGGCCTCGGCCACCGGCGCATCGGCTGGATCGGCGGCCCCGAGGCGTCCGACGCCGCCCGGGACCGGCTCTACGGCTACCAGGCCGCGCTCGACGCCGCCGGGCTCACCGTCGACCCGGCGCTCGTGCGGTCCGACCAGTTCGCCGTCGCGCCCGGCACCCGGCACGCGCACGAGCTGCTCGCCCTCGACGACCCGCCCACGGCGATCATGGGCGGCGACGACGAGATCGCGGTCGGCGTGCTCGCCGCGGCGCACGCCCTCGGCGTCCGCGTGCCCGAGCAGCTCAGCGTCACCGGGTTCGACGACACCCCGCAGGCCGCCTGGACCACGCCGCCGCTCACCACCGTGCACCAGCACCTGGAGGAGATGGGGCGGATGGCCGTGCAGACCGTGCTCGCGATGGCCGACGGCGGCCGGCCGGCGTCGCGGCACGTCGAGCTGGCGACGTCGCTGACGCTGCGCGCGAGCACGGGGCCCGCGCCGGCCTGATCCGCGCCCGCACCCGTCCGATCCCGGGGCGCACGGGCGCCGGCCCGCGGTACGTGCGACCGTCACCCCGTCGCGGGCGGCGCCGTCGACTCCCGCACCACGAGGGTCGTCGAGAGCTGGACGTGGTGGGAGTCCACGCCCTCGCCGCGCGCGAGCTGCAGCAGCGTGCGCAGCGCGACCCGGCCCATCTCGACGACGGGCTGCCGCACGGTGGTGAGGGGCGGGGCGGACGACGAGGCCGCCGGGCTGTCGTCGAACCCCACGACGGACAGGTCCTGCGGCACGCGCAGCCCGTGCCGCTGCGCGGACGCGAGCACGCCGAGCGCGATCGAGTCGGACGCCGCGAACACCGCCGTGGGCCGCTCGGGCTGGTCGAGCAGGTGGTCCGCCATCTCGAGCCCCGCGGCGAACGTGTGCGCCCGCGAGCGCACGAGGGCCTCGTCCACCTGGCCGCCGCCGGCGCGCATCATGCTGAGGTAGCCCTGGAGCCGCTCCGAGGACGGCAGGAACGACTCGGCCCCGCCGGCGAACGCGATGCGGCGGTGCCCGAGGTCGAGCAGGTGGCGGGTGGCCTGCACCCCGCCGGAGAAGTTGGTGGAGCCGACGGAGACCGTGGAGTCGTCGAGCGGGTTCACGGGGTCGATGTGGACGGTCGCGACGCCGAGGTCCCGCAGGAGCGCGTGCTGCTCGGCGGTGGTCTGCATCGTGACGAGGACGACGCCGGCGCGGTCGGGGGCGGCCTGGCGGCGGATCCAGCCCGGGGACAGCGGCGGGGTGCTGCCGCCGGGCACGTCGAGCACGTCGACGGCGACCTCGATGCCGTGCTCCCGCGCGGAGGCGACGACGCCCTCCAGCACCCGCATCGCGTAGATGTCCGACAGCGTCCGGAACACCACGGCCACACCGACCGGCGGCGTGCCGGCGCGCGGCCCGGTGGTGGGCGCGTAGCCGAGCGCGTCGATGGCCTCCTCGACGCGTCGGCGGGTCTCCGCGGAGATGCCGGGGCGGCCGTTGAGCACCTTGGAGGCGGTCGACGTCGACACCCCGGCGGTGGCGGCGACCTGCTCGAGCGTGGGGCGGCGCGGGCGGTCTGACATGCGGGGAAGTCTAGCGAAAGAGTTTCCACCACCGATAGGCCGCCGCGGCGCCCCGTCGCCGCTCGCCGCCCCACTTCCGCTCGGCGCCGACACCGTCTAGGGTCGACTCAGCAGAAACGCGACGGAAACAGTTTCGTCGCGTGGGGCGTCGACGCCGGCGGGCGGAGGCGCGCCCGCACCCGGCCCGACCCCTCGGAGGACCTCCGCCGTGACCACCTTCCACGTCGCCGTGACCGGCTCGGACCGGGCGGACGGCTCCCCCGGCGCCCCGTTCCGCACCGTCAACCGGGCCGCCCGCGCGGCGATGCCCGGGGACACCGTGCAGGTCCACGAGGGCACCTACCGCGAGTGGGTGCGGCCCGTGCGCGGCGGCACCGGCGACGACCGCCGCATCACGTTCGAGGCCGCCCCGGGCGAGCACGTGACGATCACCGGCGCGGAGGTCGTCACCGGCTGGGTGCCCGAGGGGGGCACGGTCTGGCGCGCCGAGGTGCCGAACACGCTGTTCGGGGAGCTCAACCCGTTCGACGAGCCCGTCGCCGGCGACTGGCTGCACCCCGGCCCCGTCGTCCACCGCGGCGCGGTGTACCTGGACGGCCGCTCCCTGCACGAGGCGCAGGACCGCGCCGCCGTCGCCGCGCCCGAGCGCCGCACCCACGTCCGCTACCAGTGGACCGCGCTCGACACCGAGCTGCTCGAGCCCGACCGGACCGTGCTCGTCTGGTACGCCGAGGTCGGCGAGGACGTCACGACGATCTGGGCCAACTTCGCCGGCGCCGACCCGAACGCCTCCCTGGTCGAGGTCAACGTCCGGCCCTCCGTGTTCACGCCCGTGCGGCACCACATCGACTACGTCACGGTGCGCGGCTTCGAGCTCGCGCAGGCCGCGACCCCGTGGGCGCCGCCGACCGCCGAGCAGCTCGGCCTCGTCGGCCCCGGCTGGTCGAAGGGCTGGGTCATCGAGGACAACCTGGTCCGCGACGCGACGTGCGCGGGGATCTCCCTGGGCAAGACCGCGGCGAGCGGCGACAACTTCGCCCACGAGCGCGGCGACAAGCCCGGCTACCAGTACCAGCTCGAGTCCGTGTTCACCGCCCTGCACCAGGGCTGGGAGCGCGAGCGCGTCGGCTCCCACGTGGTGCGCCGCAACGAGATCCGCGACTGCGGGCAGAACGGCGTGGTCGGGCACCTGGGCTGCGCGTTCTCGACCATCGAGGACAACCACATCCACCGCATCGGCACCAAGCACGAGTTCTCCGGCTACGAGATCGCGGGCATCAAGCTGCACGCCCCGCTCGACGTCGTCATCCGCCACAACCGCGTGCACGACACCACGCTCGGCATCTGGCTCGACTGGCAGGTGCAGGGCACGCGCGTCACCCGCAACCTGCTGTACGGCAACATCCGCGACCTGTTCATCGAGGTGGCGCACGGTCCCGCGACGGTCGACCACAACGTGCTGGCCTCCCCCGCGGCGATCGAGCTGTTCAGCCAGGGCAACGCGTTCCTGCACAACCTGGTGCTCGGAGCCGTGCGGATGCAGGCCGTGCTGGACCGCGCGACGCCGTACCACGTGCCGCACTCCACGCAGGTGGCGGGCTACGCGTTCGTCTACGCCGGCGACGACCGGTACGTCGGCAACCTGTTCGTCGGCGCCCGGCGCGGCGTGTACGGCCCGGACGCGCCGCTGGTGCTGGAGGAGTTCCCGCCCGAGACGTTCGGCACGCACGCCTACGACGGCGCGCCCGGGTCGTGGGAGGAGTACCTGCGCCGGGTGGGGACGCCCGGCGGGGCCGGCGACCACTCCCGGTTCCACCTCGAGCAGCAGCCGGCGTACGTCCGGTCGAACGCCTACGCGGACGGCGCCCGGCCCGCCTCGCACGAGACCGACGCCGTGACCGTCGCCGGGCCCGCGACCGTGCGGGTGGTCGACGAGGGCGACGCGGTCTACCTGGAGCACGACCTGCCCGGCGCCCTGGTCGCGCCGCGCGTCGGCGTCGTGACCGGCCGGGACCTCGGCCACGTCCGCATCGCGTCGGCGTCGTACGAGAACCCGGACGGCACGCCCCTCGTCGCCGACGTCGACCTGGTCGGGCACCGCAAGGAACCCGGGACCGCCTACCCGCCGGGCCCGCTGGCCTCCCTCGCCGACGGCGCCGCGCGCGTCCGGGTGTGGTGAGCGCGGTGGCCCGGTTCTACGCCCCCGCCGTCACCGCGTTCCACGCCGACGGCACCCTCGACCGCGACGGCAACCTCGCCGTCTGGGAGCACATCCTCGACGGCGGCGTCGACGGCATCGCCCTCATGGGCAGCACCGGCGAGTTCTTCGCGCTGCTGCCCGAGCAGAAGCGCGAGCTCATCGACCTGGCCGTCCGGCACGTCGCGCCGCGCGCCGACCTGATCGTCGGCACCGCGTGCCTGCGGGTGGACGAGACCGTCGAGCTCAGCCGGTACGCCCTGGACGCCGGGGCGCCCGCCGTGATGATCGTCAGCCCCTACTACTTCGCGCTCGAGGACGCGAGCATCGAGGCGTACTACTCGGCGATCGCGGAGCAGGTGCCGGGCGACATCTACCTGTACAACTTCCCCGCCCGCACCGGCTACGACCTGGGCCCGGACGTCACGCGGCGGCTGCTGCGCCGGCACCCGAACATCGTGGGCTACAAGGACACCGTGCAGGAGGTCGGCCACACCCGGCGCCTGCTCACCGAGCTGCTGCCGGAGTTCCCGGACTTCCGGGTGTTCGCCGGGTTCGACGAGAACCTGCACCACGTGGTGACCTCCGGCGGCGCCGGCGCCATCGGCGGGCTCGCGAACCTGTACCCGGAGTACTGCGCCGCCTACGTGCGGGCCGTCGACTCCGGCGACGCGGCGGCCATCGCGCGGGCCCAGCGGCGCATCGACGTGCTCATGGGGCTGTACTCCCTGGGCGCGCCGTTCTTCCCGCTGCTCAAGGAGGGCATGGTCGGGCGCGGCGTCCGCCTGGAGCACCACTCCACCGCGCCGCACCTGCCCGCGACGCCCGAGCAGGCCGAGGCGCTCGCCGCGCTCATGGCCACCGTCGAGGACATGCCGTGACGCCCGGGGAGCGGTCGGAGGGCGAGGCGGAGCGCGTGCCGGAGCGCGTGCTGGAGGGGCTGCTGCAGCCGCACGACGGCATCTACGCCGTGCGCTCGCACGCCGAGGGGCCGAGCGGCCGGCTGCCGCTGACCGCCGAGGTGCTGCGCGACTCCCCCAGCGGCGACGTGTTCGGCATGACGCAGAACGCCGGCATGGGCTGGCCGCGCGCCAACATGCTGGGCCCGCAGGTCATGATCGTCTCCACCGCCGGCGGGCTGCGGTCCGAGGCCGGCGACCCGATCGCGCTCGGCCTGCACTCCGGGCACTTCGAGCTGGTCGACCAGGTGCGCGCCGCGTCCGAGACCATCGCCGAGGCCGGCGGTCTGCCGTTCGCGTCGTTCGTGTCCGACCAGTGCGACGGCCGGTCGCAGGGCACCACCGGCATGTTCGACTCGCTGCCGTACCGCAACGACGCCGCCACCGTCATGCGCCGGCTCATCCGCTCGCTGCCGACCCGGCACGCCGTCATGGGCGTCGCGACCTGCGACAAGGGGCTGCCCGCCACGATGATGGCGCTCGCCTCCCAGCACGACCTGCCGACGATCCTCGTGCCCGGCGGCGTCACGCTGCCGCCCACCACCGGCGAGGACCTCGCGCGCGTGCAGACCCTCGGCGCGCGGTTCGCCAACGACGAGCTGAGCCTCGCCGACGCGTCCGAGCTCGGCTGCCGCGCGTGCGCGTCCCCCGGCGGCGGCTGCCACTTCCTCGGGACCGCCGGCACCAGCCAGGTGATCGCCGAGGCGCTCGGCCTCGCGCTCCCCCACTCCGCGCTCGCGCCCTCCGGGGAGCCGGTCTGGGCGGAGATCGCCCGGCAGTCCGCGCGCGCCCTGCTCGACATGCGGCGCCGCGGCCTCACCACGCGCGACGTCCTCACGCCCAAGGCGTTCGAGAACGCGATGGTCGTGCACGCCGCCGTCGGCGGGTCCACCAACCTGCTGCTGCACCTGCCCGCCATCGCCCACGCCGCCGGCGTCCCGCGCCCCACCGTCGACGACTGGGCGCGCATCAACCGGGCCGTGCCCCGCATCGTCAGCGTGCTCCCCAACGGGCCCGTGCAGCACCCCACCGTCCGGATGTTCCTCGCCGGCGGAACCCCCGAGGTCATGCTCCACCTGCGCGACCTCGGCCTGCTGCACCTCGACGCGCTCTCCGCCACCGGCGAGACCCTCGGCACCGTGCTCGACTGGTGGGCCGGCTCCGAGCGCCGCGCCCGCATGCACCAGGCCCTGCGCGACCAGGAGCACGTCGAGCCGGACGACGTCATCATGAGCCCCGACCAGGCGCGCCGCCGCGGCCTCACGCCGACCACCGCGTTCCCGATGGGCAACCTCGCCCCCGAGGGCTCCGTCATCAAGTCCACCGCCATCGACCCGTCCCGCATCACCGACGGCGTGTTCGAGCACACCGGCCCGGCGCGGGTCTACACCTCCGAGGCCGACGCCATCGCCGCCATCAAGGCCCACGACGTCCACCCCGGCGACATCATGGTCATCATGGGCGGCGGCCCCCTCGGCACCGGCATGGAGGAGACCTACCAGGTCACGTCCGCGCTCAAGCACCTGTCCTACGGCAAGGAGATCTCGCTCGTCACCGACGCGCGGTTCTCGGGCGTCTCCACCGGCGCCTGCATCGGCCACGTCGGGCCGGAGGCGCTCGCCGGCGGGCCGCTCGGGCGGCTCCGCGACGGGGACGTCGTGTCGATCCGCGTCGACGTGGAGCGGCTCGAGGGGTCGGTGGACTACGTCGGGTCCGTGGACGGGGAGCGGGTGTCGGCGGTCGAGGGCGCCGCCGTGCTCGCCGCGCGGCCGCCGCACCCCGGGCTCGCGCCCCACCCGCTGCTGCCCGACGACACGCGGCTGTGGGCGGCGCTCCAGGACGCCAGCGGCGGCACGTGGGGCGGGGCGGTGTACGACGTCGACCGCATCGTGGAGGTGCTGCGGGCGGGGACGGCGGCGCTGGCGGGCGCACCGCGGGAGGACGCCGCGCCGTAGGCCCGCGTCGCGATGTCACCGACGGGACGTCGTCCGGCCCCGCACCATGGACGGACGACGCTGGCCGCTCCGCCTAGCGGCACTCGCCCTGGGTGAGCTCGAGCGCGAGGGACGCGCGCTCCACGTACGTCCGACCTCCGGTGGAGTAGGTGATCGCGATCCCGTCCAGCGAGCCCGCCGGGCCGTCCGCCACCACCTCGATGACGAGATCGACGGCCGGGCCGCCCGGCAGCTCCTCGCCCAGCGCCGGCACGGCGTCCCGCCAGGCGTCGGGGAACTGGTCCGTCGGCGGGAGCGCGTCGAGCATCAGCCGGTACTCCTCGGTGACCGGCATCAGGTACGCCCCGCCGATCACGATGTGCTCCGCGTCGACCGGGTCGACGGCATCGATGACGAGGTCGGCGGGGAGACCGTTCGGCAGGTTGACCCCGAAGGCGGCTTCCGCGTAGTCGGGGAGCGGTGCACACACCGTGGCCGGCTCACCGGACAGGTGGAGCGGTCCGTCATCCCCCGTGGCAGGCGCACACCCTGCGACCGCGAGGACGCCCGCAGCGGCGAGCACGCCCTCGATGAGCGTCACGGACGATTCGACCCTGACACGGCGGTGGGGAAGACACCCGGGCTCGGACGCACGCCGAGACGTTCCTGGCACCGCCGCTCCTCGTCCCTCGCGCCCGGGGGCGCTACCCGCCCGACGTCCTCAGGCTAGGGCCCCCGACACCCGCGGGACCCCGTACCGGGCCGATCTCCCGCCCGCCGTCGCGCCGGTGCGCCGGTGGCCGGCCGGTCGGTCGGGGCCGGCCGGCCACCGGTCGTCAGACGCGGAACGTCGCCGTGCCGCCCTCCACGAGCGCCGTCAGGACGGCGCCCTTGCGGTCCGCCGGGGCGGCCAGGTACTCGTCCGCCGCCGGACGGTCCAGGAGCAGCGCGAGGGACACGGTGCGCCCGGTCGACTCCTGCCAGGCGGTGAGGCGCCCGAGCACCTCCTCCCGGGTCCCCGCGATGTCGACCAGCGACGGGTCCGCCGTCGTGACCGACGTGACCTTGTGGTCCTCGTCGAGGTCGAGCACGAGGGACGCCCACAGGCTGCCGGCGTCGTACACGCCGAGGACGACCGTCGTCCCCGCGGGCACGAGCGCCCGGGCGGCGCGCTCCACGTCGTCCCGCGACGCGCCGGTCGCCCACTGCAGCCCCAGCACGTCCCGCGCGGCGCCCGGGAACGTGACGATGCCGTCCGGGTACCGGTCGAGCAGCGCGTACGTGCGCTGGACGAAGACGTCGAGGTCCTCGTCGATGTCCCAGGAGTCCTGGACGGCGGCGAAGTAGGAGTCGACGGCGTCGCGCTCCATCACCACCACGAAGTCCACGGCCTCCGCGTTCTGCGCGTACAGCGCCTCGGCCAGGGCGTGCGGGTCGTCCACCCGGTCGACGCGGCCCGTGCACGCGGTGCCTGCGGTGTGCCGGAACTTCACCACCGTGCCCCGGTCGTGGATGACGACGAGCCGGCGGGCGGCCTTGGCGGAACGCAGCAGCAGCGACTGGGCGTTGCGCCACTGGTCGACGTCGATGTCGGCCATGAGGACGTCTTGATGCAGCATGAAGGTGCTCCTCTCAGGCGGTGACGGTGCACCGGTAGACGTGGATCGAGTACGGCGCCATGCGCTCGGCGACGGTGGTGCCGGAGGTGGTGACGTCGCGGTCGTCCCAGACCTCGTGGACCTCCTTGAGGCCGACGCCCAGTCCGACCTCGGCGTCGACCGGCTCCGCGGTGGGGTTCGCGACGAACACCAGCAGCGTGCCGGGGTCGTGCGGGTCGGAGTGGATGGTGACGTCGAGGCGCGGGTCGTTGGTGACGACCTCGTGGGCGCCCGCGTCGCGGACCACCCGGGCCACGGCCTGCGGGACCGCGTCGAGCTGCGTCACGACCGTGACGGAGCCGGCGCCGACCTGCGCGGTCACCACGTCACCCGCCGCGTCGGCGAGCGCCTCGCCGACCGCGTCGGCGAGCACCGGGCAGGGCCGCATCACGCTGTCGAGCCCCGGCACCTTCGGCCCGACGACGACGTGACCGCCGCCGCGCGCGAAGTCGACCAGGCCGCGCTGGACGCCCTCGTCGAGGTAGTCCAGCGTCGTGAGCACCACGACCTTGCGGCCCGCCCAGCGCTCGGGGCGCAGGTCGGTGTCGGACAGCACCGTGCTCGCGCCCGTCGCCGCGAGGGCGTCCGAGAACGCACCGAACCAGGTGCCCTTGGCGAGCTGCACGGGCTGGTCGAAGCCGAGCGTCGCCTCGCTGACCGTCACCGGCCCGGCGTACTCCGAGAAGCCCGACGGCGTCTCCAGGAAGTCGCCCGGGAAGGACACCAGGACGCTCGTCGCCTCGAGCCGGTCGTACTCGCGGTTGGCGAGCAGCAGCACGTCCGCGTCCCGCCGGAACCGGTGGTACTCGCCGCGGTCCAGCATCGCGTTGACGTTCCCGAACATCGCGACCTTCTCGGGGCGCTCGCGCCCGTCGCGGCGCACCGGGGAGTCGAGCCACCGGTCGCGCTCCACGAGCATGTACCGGGAGAACCCGCGGATGCCCTGCATGAGGGCCGCCTTGGTGACGAACTCCTCGTCGTGCCAGTCGCCCGGGTTGAGGTACCAGGGCCACACGCCGGCGATGAACTCCGGGATGTACGGGTAGCGGCTCGTCCCGGCCACGTACGACGCGACCGTCTTGACGTGGGAGAACAGCTCCTTGCGCGAGTAGATGTCGAACCCGACGAAGTCGAGCTTGTCCTCCAGCCGCATGAGGTTGAACGGGGTCGTGAACCCCGACGCGGCGCCGCCCGGGCCCAGCGGGTGCGGGTAGTTGTGGAACAGGGTGATCCCGCCGAGCCCGCGCTCGCGCATCATGCCGGCGAGCCGGTCCATGGCGTCCACGAGGTACTGCTCGCGGTACTCCGCCCAGTCGGCGTACCAGGGGATGTCAGCCTTGTCGGTCGCCTCGAACCGCCGCGGCGGCTCGACCTCGGACAGCTCGGCGTACGGCCGGGAGTACGCCGCCGCGACACCCGGCAGGTCCCCGTACTTGCCGACCAGGAACGCCCGGTAGTTCTCGATCGACTCGGCCGAGTAGTCGGCGATGTATGCGTTGACCCCGAAGAAGTACGCCATCTCGTTGTCGACCTGCGCGGAGACGATGCCGCCGTTCGGGTAGGCGTGCTTCGCGAGGATCGAGCAGATCGCGTCGTACCAGAGCGCCGTCTCCTCGTAGAACGCCTCGGAGGCGTAGTTGAGGGCGGGGATCGGCTTCGGTACCTGCGTGAGGATCACCTTGGACCCCTTGCCGCTCACGGCGTGCAGCCGCTCGTCGGCGAGGATGCGCCGGGGGTACCCGAACCAGGTCAGCTCGGAGTTGATCTGCGGCCCGGGGCGGACGACGATCCGGAAGCCCTTCTGCTCGCAGAGGGTGAGGAACGCGTCGATGTCGTTCGACGGGTTGATCTCGCCGAAGTCGAAGCGGCCCTTCTCGATCTCGTGGGCCTCCCACGGGATGTAGATCGAGATCATGGTGAAGCCCATGCGCCGGACCGAGTCGAGGATCGGTTCCCAGCGGTCGCGCTCGAGGCGCCAGTAGTGCACGGCGCCGCCGTAGAGGCTGACCTCCTCGCCGTCGACGGCGAGGGAGCTGTTCTGGATCGTGACGGGGCGGTGGGTGCCGGAGTGGTGGGGCACGGGGCGTCCCTTCCTTCCTGGGTGAGTGGTGGTGCTACTTGTTCCGGGCGAGGGCCACCGCGAGGACGATGATCACGCCCCTGATGACCTGCTGCTGGCTCGAGTCGAGGCCGGCGAGGATCAGGCCGTTGTTGATGAGGCCCATGAGCAGGGCGCCGAAGAGGGTGCCGACCACGGACCCGCGTCCGCCGGCCAGGGCGGTGCCGCCGAGGATCACGGCGGCGATGGCGGAGAGCTCGTCCCCGGCGCCCCACTGGAAGCGCCCGGACTGGAGCCGCCCGGCGTACAGGAGGCCGGCGAGGGAGGCGGCCATCGCGGAGAGCATCATCACGCGGAACGTGATGGCCCGGGTGTTGATCCCGGAGTACTCCGCGGCGGTGCGGTTGGCGCCGGTCGCGAGCACCTGCCGCCCGAACTTCGCCTTCTTCAGGACGACCGCCCCGACGGCGACGACGACGGCGCTCCAGACGACCAGGCCCGGCAGTCGGCCGATGTTGCCGCTGCCGAAGACGGTGTTGAAGGTGCGGTCGAGGATGGGCTGCGGCGCCGACGCGGTGACCCACTGGGCGACGCCCGCGGCGATCCCGAGCATCGCGAGCGTCACGAGGAACGACGGGATGCGCAGGAACGCGACCAGCGAGCCGTTGACCGCGCCGACGACGACCCCGACCAGCAGCCCCGCGACGATGCCCGGCACGAGGCCCCAGGCGGCGATCGCCATGGCGGCGGTGATGGACGTGAGCCCGGCGATCGAGCCGACGGACAGGTCGATCTCGGCGCACGCGATCACGTACGTCATGCCGACGGCGATGATCGTGATGATGGCCGACTGCCGCAGGATGTTCAGCAGGTTGGTGGTCGACAGGAAGCCCTGGTCGCCGAGCAGGACGGCGAACACGAGGAACACCACCACGAAGCCGACGTAGATGACGTCGCGGCGCCAGTCGATGCGCGCGCCGGCGCTCCGCCACCACGGCGTCGCCGCGCGGGTGCCGGGCCGGTCGGGGGCGGTGGTGCTCATGCCGCGATCCCCTGGACGGCGAGTTCCAGCTCGACCTCGGTGGTGATGCGGTCGGCGTCGATGCTGTCGACGACCCGGCCGTCGCGCATGATCAGGAACCGGTCGCACATGGCGATCAGCTCCGGGTACTCCGACGAGATCACGATGATCCCCTTTCCGGTCCGCGCGAGCTCGCGCACGATGCGGACGATCTCGGTCTTGGTGCCGACGTCGACGCCGGCCGTGGGCTCGTCCATCACCAGGACCTCGGGGTCGGTCCCCAGCCACTTGGCGATGACGATCTTCTGCTGGTTGCCCCCGGACAGGAGGCGGGCGGGCCCGTCGGGGCGGGCCACCGCGATGGAGAGCTGCTCGATCAGCCGGTCGGACAGCGCGCGCACCTTGTCCCGGGCGATCAGGCCGTGCCGGCGCAGCCCGTCCAGCAGGGGCAGCGTGAGGTTGTCCCGCACGGAGTGGTCGAGCACCAGGCCCTGCAGCCGCCGGTCCTCGGGGATGAGCGCGATCCCGGCGGCGATGGCGTCGGCGGCCGACCCGAGGCGCACCGGGCTGCCGTTGCGGTGCACCGAGCCCGCGGTGACGGGGCTCATGCCGAACAGCGCCCGGGCGAGCTCGGTGCGGCCCGACCCCATGAGGCCGGCGATCCCCACCACCTCGCCCGCCCGCACCTGGAACGTCGCCCCGTCGACGCCCGCCGCGTGGACGTCCCGGACGTCGAGCACGACCGGCCCCGGCTCGGTGTCCCGCACCGGCCCGGCGGTGGCCGCCAGCTCCCTGCCCGCGATGCCGGCGACGATCTCCTGCGGCGTGATCTCGTCGAGCGCCGCGGTCACGAGGTTCCGGCCGTTGCGCACGATCGTGATGCGGTCGGCGATCCGGTACACCTCGTCCATGCGGTGCGAGATGTAGACGATCGCGATCCCCTGCTCCTTGAGCCGGGCGACCAGCTCGAACAGGGCGTCGACCTCGTGCTTGGCGAGCGAGGCCGTCGGCTCGTCCATGATCAGCACCGTGGCGTCCTGGCCGAGCGCCTTCGCGATCTCGGTGAGCTGCCACTGGGCGGTCGAGAGCGAGCCCACCTCCGCGGCCGGGTCGATCGCGACGCCGATGCGGCCGAGCAGCGCGGCCGCGCGGGTCCGCATCGCGGCGTCGTCGATCAGCCCGGCGCGGGTGGGCTCCCCGTCGAGGAAGATGTTCTGCGCCACGGTCAGCGTGCTGATCAGCGAGAACTCCTGGAACACCATCCCGACTCCCGCGGCGCGGGCGGCCTGGATGCTGCGGGCCTCGAGCGGCTCGCCGAACACCTCGACGACCCCGGCGTCCCGCTGGTAGACGCCCTGCAGGATCTTCATGAGCGTGGACTTGCCGGCTCCGTTGCCGCCCGCCAGGGCGTGGACCTCTCCCGGGCGGACCTCGAAGTCGACGTCGTCCAGCACCGTCACGCCGTCGAACGCCTTGCGGATCCCGTGCATCCGGATGGCGAGCGGGGGCTCGCTGGGCATGCGGCACCTCCTCGTGCGCAGTCGTGTCTGTGGGGTGGGGACCGGGGGTGGAGCAGCGGCTCCCGGTCCCGGCGGCGCCGCCGGCCGCGGGGTCGCCTCAGTCGGCGTAGGAGTCCGTGACCTCGGACGGCGGGTCCGCGTGGTAGACCTGCTGCCACGCGTCGAGCACGTTGTCGTGCGTGACCGGCAGCGCGGACAGCGCGACGTACGGCGGGGCCGTCCTGCCGAGCAGCGCGCCCGCGGCCAGGTCGGCCTCGGTCACGCCCTGGTCGAACGGCACCTGGGCGCCGAGGCCCACCACCATCTCGCCGCGCGCCAGCGCGATCGCGACGTTCGTCCCCAGGTCCTCCGTGGCGATCTTGAGGTCGGTGCGGCCGGCGGCGCGCGCCGCGGCCATGACGCCCTCGGCGGGGACGTCCCAGACGGCCCAGATCCCGTCGAGGTCCGGGTACTGCGTCAGCCACGCGTCCGCGACGGCCTGGGCGTCACCCGCGAAGTCGGGCCCGGCGATGCCGCGCTCGTCGACGACCTCGATGTCCGGGTACTGCTCCTCGATGGTGGTCTTGAAGCCCTCGTACCGCTGCTGCGTCACGAAGAAGTCGGCCTCGTGGTAGATCAGGCCGATCTTGCCGGAGCCGTTCAGCGCCTTCGCCATGAGGTGGGCGGACACGACGCCGTTGCCGTAGTTGTCGGCCGAGACCACCGAGACGTAGTCGGTCCCCGGCTCCAGGCCGTCCGGGACGTTGTCCATGAACACGAGCTTCACGCCGGCGTCCGCCGCGGCCTTGTACGCCGCCGCGGTGGCGACCGGGTCCGTCGGGATCGACACGATGATGTCCGGGTCACGGGCCATGACGGTCTCGATGTCCGACACCTGCTGGCCGGGGTCGAAGTCGGCGTCCGTCACCGCGACGACCTCGATGCCGAGCTCCTCGAACCGCTCACGCAGCCCGGCGATCTGGGCGTTCGCCCAGTCGTTGCCGCCGTAGTGCATGACGATCGCGGCCGTCGCCCCCATCTCGCGGACCTGCGCGACCTCGTCGTCCGTGAGGGCGGCCTCCGACGCGGGCGCCGGGTCCTCACCGCGCGGCCCCTGGGCCAGGACCTGCCCCTCGAGCTCGGCCAGCGCCTCGTCGGCCTGGGTCGAGACCTCGGTGTTCTGCTCGGTGGTCGCGCCGCTCTCCGACGAGCACGCGGTCAGTGCCACGGCGGCGACCGCCAGTGGTGCCACCCAACGCAGCCTGCGCAACATCATCAATCTCCTTCGATCGGTGTGCGGTGGTGGTGCGGGGTCGGGACGCCCGTCACGGCTGCTCCCGAGTGCGGGGCGCCGTCCTCGGCAGGTCCCCGTCCCGAGGAGTGTGAACGTTCGCCCTGAGCGGGGTCAAGGGTTTGGGCGAACGTTCGCCTATCACGATTCGGTCTCGGTGCGCGGGGTGCCGTGCGGGCGGGACGTTCGACCCGGACGGGAGGGGGGCGGGCGGGAGGGGCGGCGGGCGGAGGTCAGCGCGCGGGCCGGGCGGCGGACGCCCGGACGACCAGCGACGGCTCGGCCGGCGACGTGTCCACGTCCTGGCCCTCGATCAGCCCGAGCAGGATCTCCATGCAGCGCGACCCCACCGTCGCGAACGACTGGCGGACCGTCGTCAGCGGCGGGAACACCTGCGCGGCGAACTCGTTGTCGTCGAACCCGACCACCGAGACGTCCTGCGGCACCCGGACACCCGCCTCGTACAGCGCGCGCAGGAAGCCCAGCGCCATGAGGTCCGAGGCCACGAACACCGACGTCGGCAGGCCGGCGGCGACCATGCGGCGCCCGATCCGGTACGCGCTCTCACCCGTCCAGTCCCCGTACTGCACGGCCGGCGCCGGCAGCGCGTGCGCGCGCAGCTCGGCCTGCCAGCCCCGCAGCCGCACCTGACCGTCCAGCCAGTCCTGGCTGCCGGCGAGGTGCGCGACCTCGCGGTGGCCGAGCTCCACGAGGTGCCGGGTGGCCAGCCGGGCGCCGAGCTCCTGGTCCTCGTAGAACACCGTGATGCCCTCGTGGCTCGTCTCCCCCGGCGACAGCAGCACGACCGGGAGCCCGGCGGTGACCTCCTGCGTCACGTGCGACAGGGACACCCGGGGGGCGATCACGACGACGCCCTCCACCCCGCGCTCGACGAACGCGCGGAAGATCGCCGCCACCTCCTGCGGGGACGGGTGGCTGGTCGTGGTGACGAGTGCCGTGTAGCCCGCGTCCCGGGCCGCGGACTCGACGGCGGCGAGCGTGCTGACGGGCCCGTACTTGGGCGAGGCGTCGGCGATGACGCCGATCGTGTGCGAGCGGCTCGTCACCAGGGCGCGCGCCGCGTCGTTGCGGCGGTACCCGAGCTCCGCGATCACGGCGAGCACCCGGTCGCGGGTGGCCGTCGAGACCCGGCCGCCGTCGTTGATGACGCGCGACACCGTCTGGTACGAGACGCCGGCCTCCCGCGCCACGTCCTTCAAGGACGCCCGCCGACGCGTTCCTGGCACTGCGGCTCCTCGTCCCTCGCCCCCGGAGGGCGCTACCCCCCCTGACAGAGCCCCAGGTTAGGGCCTCATGCGCCCCGGGCACCCGCGCTCACTCCCGCGTGCTCTCCAGGCTGTGCCACGTGTCGTACGCGACGGCAGCGGCCCGGTCGGTCTCGCCCGCGGCGCACAGCCGGATCAGCTCGTCGTGCTGCGCGACCGAGCGCCGGCCGGCCTCCGACTCGAACCGCAGCCGCTCCGCGCGCCGCACCGCGGGCGTGAACAGCTCCAGCACCCGCTCGAGGGCGCGGTTGCCGGCGACGTCGACCAGCACGCCGTGCAGCTCGCCGTCCGCGCGCAGCGCCGCGTCGACGTCCCCGGACTCGACCGCCGCGGCGAAGCGGACGTTGGCGTCCCGCATCTCCACGACCTCCGCCTCCGTGAGCAGCGGCACCGCCTCGCGGACGGCCACCTCGTGCATCGCGGCGACCACGTCGCGGGCGTCGCGGACCTCGCGCGCGTCGAGCGGGCTGACGATCGTCGAGCGCCCCGGCTGGGCGAGCACGAGGCCGCCCTGCGCGAGCCGGAGCAGCGCCTCGCGCACCGGCGTGCGGCTGACGCCGAGCCACGCCGCGATCTCCTGGTCCCGCAGCTGCTCCCCCGGCTCGAACGTCCCGTCGACGATCGCGTCGCGCAGCCGCAGGTAGACGTCGTCGCGCAGCAGGTGGCGGTCCACGCCGGGGGGTGTTGCCGGGACGGGCACGGGCGGGTCCTCTCGGATCGGTCAGGGGCTAGCTCTCGACAGAGCGTATCGCTGGATGCAATATATCGGATACCGCGTGCGTTACTCATCCCGACCGGAGCGGGACCCGCCCGCCCCGGATCACCGAGAGGACACTCCGATGACCGACACCACGCTCGACAGCACCGGCACCTCCACCCCCACCGTCGTGCTCGTGCACGGCGCGTTCGCCGACTCCTCCAGCTGGAACGACGTGATCGCCCGGCTGCGCCAGGACGGCTACCCCGTGCTCGCCGTCGCCAACCCCCTGCGCTCCCTCGACGGCGACGCCCGGTTCCTGCGCGACGTCCTGGACAGCATCGACGGCCCGATCGTCCTGGCCGGCCACTCCTACGGCGGCACCGTCATGAGCGAGGCCGCCGACGGCCACCCCGGCGTCCGGGCGCTCGTGTACGTCGCGAGCTTCCTGCTCGAGGAGGGCGAGAGCACCGGCGAGCTCGCCGGCCGCTACCCCGGCAACGAGCTCGGCGGCGCGCTGCGGCCCGTGCCCGTGCGCACCCCCGACGGGCGCACCGTCGACGACCTCTACATCCAGCTCGACAAGTTCGGGCCGGTGTTCGCCGGCGACGTCCCGGCGGACGTCGCGTCCGTCATGGCCGTCACCCAGCGGCCGATCATCGGCGAGGCGCTCGCCGACAAGGCGACCAAGGCCGCCTGGAAGACGATCCCGTCGTGGACGCTCGTCACCCTCGCCGACCTGGCCGTCCCGGCGGAGGCGCAGCGGTTCATGGCGTCGCGGGCGTCGTCCCACGCCGTCGAGGTGGACGCGTCGCACGCGGTCACCGTGTCGCAGCCCGGCGTCGTGGCGGAGCTGATCGAGGAGGCGGCGCGGGCGACCGCGCGCTGAGCCCTCGCGTGCAGGGCGGCGCCCTCGGGCGCTCCGGCCCGGATCAGTCCGGGGCGGGGCGGCCGGGGGCGTCGCCGGTCGGCGCGGCACCGAGCTTCCGCAGCATCACGGCCAGGGCCGTCAGCTCGTCGTCGTCGAGCACCGCGAACAGCTCGTCCGTCGCGCGCTCGTAGCTGGCGACCCACGCGCTCGCCAGGTCGGCGCCGTCGGGGGTGACGTGCAGCAGCACGGACCGCCGGTCGTCGGCGCTCGGCCGGCGCTCGAGCAGCCCGTCGCGGACGAGCCCGTCGACCAGCGTCGAGGCCGTGCCCTGCGCGATGCCGACCGCGTGCGCGAGCTCGGTGAGGCGGACCGGCTGCGACCGGGCCACCTCGACCACCAGGCGTGACCGCGGCGTCGACACGCCGTGCCCGCCCAGCCGCTCGTCCAGGCGCCGCACCAGCACCTTGGCCGTGCGGCTGAACTCGTCCGCCACCTCGGCGGCCGTCACCGTCGCTCTCCTGCGTGCCATCGGCACCGCCCCTCCCTTGACGAGCCGATCCTACGGCGGGTTACATAGATCTCGATGTATTGATACCGAACTGTTTGGTGTCGATGCGGTCCCGGGTGGTGCCGTCGCGCGACCGCAGCCCACGCAGGTCGATCGGAGAGGACCAGCCATGAGGATCTTCGTCACCGGAGGCAGCGGCTTCGTCGGGGGCGCGCTCGTGCGCCGCCTCGTCGCCGAGGGCCACCAGGTCACCGCCCTCGCACGGTCGGAATCCAGCGCCCAGCGGGTCCGCGCGGCCGGCGCCGTCGCGCTGCACGGGGACCTCGCCGACCTGGCGGACGCGGCCGGCGCCGAGTGGCTCGCACGCCTCGCCGACGTCGACGCCGTCGTGCACACGGCCGCGCACATGGAGTTCTGGGGGCCGGACGCCCTGTTCGAGCGCCTCAACTACGCACCCACCGTCGCGCTGCACGCCGCCGCCGTCGCTGCCGGAGTGCGCCGCTTCGTCCTCGTCAGCGCCGCCTCCGTCTCCACCGGCAGCCAGCGCCGCCCGGTCGTCGACGAGACGACCCCCGAGGGCCGGCCCAACATCGCGTACAGCAGGGTCAAGCTCGCGACCGAACGCGCCCTCCTCGCCGCGCCGGCGGGGAGCACCGAGCTCGTGATCCTGCGGCCGCCGTTCATCTGGGGGCGCGGGATGGCGACGATCGACGGCTTCGTCGAGGCGGCGCGAACGGGCCGGTTTGCCTGGATCGACCACGGCCGCCACACCGTCGACATGGTCCACGTCGACAACCTCGTCTCCGCCCTGGCTCTGGCGCTGACCCGCGGGCGGGCGGGCGGCATCTACCACGTGACCGACGGCGCACCGGGGCCGATCCGCGAGTTCCTGGTGCCGCTGCTGGCGACGCAGGGCATCGACGTGTCGGGGAGCCGCAGCGTCCCGCTCGCGGTGGCCGCGCCCCTTGCCGCCGTGCTGGACCGCGCGGCGCGGGTGCTGCGGCGGCGCACCGCTCCCCCGCTGACGAACTGGCTGGTGAGCTTCACGGGGCGCGACCGGGCATACGACATCACGGCTGCGCGGAGGGAGCTCGGGTACGTGGCGGGGGTGACGTTGGAGCAGGGGCTCGCGGGGATGACTTCCGCGTGAGCCCGCGTCGCGACCATCCATGAAGGAGGAGCGCTCAAGGGTCACCTCGCAGCGCACATCCCCGACGGGCCATCGGCGAGCCTGCCTCGCTGCTAGCGTCCCGAGCGTGCCCGTCGGCGGATACCTCCACGTCAACCGATCGAACTGGGACAGCCGCGCGCCGGTCCACGCGCAGGGCTACGGGATCGAGGCGCTGCTCGCCGACCCGCAGCGCCTCTCGAGCGTCGTCGAGTTCGACCGTCCGCGCCTCGGAGACATCGCGGGCCTGGACGTCGTCCACCTGCAGTGCCACATCGGCACCGACACGCTGAGCCTCGCCCGACTCGGCGCGAGCGTCACCGGCGTCGACCTCTCCGGGGCGTCGCTCGACGAGGCGCGGCGGTTGGCCCAGCGCGCAGGGGCGGAGATCGAGTACGTCGAATCCGACGTGTACGCCGCGCCGCGGGCTTTGGGCAGCCGCCGCTTCGACGTCGTCTACACCGGCATCGGCGCCATCTGCTGGATGCCGAGCATCCGCCGGTGGGCGCAGACCGTCGCCGACCTGCTGCGCCCGGGTGGCCGACTGTTCGTCCGCGATGGCCATCCGGTGCTGCTGTCGACTCTCGCGATGGCGGTGGGCGCCGAGCACGTCGATCGCGAGCAGCAGCCATGGATCACTACGCCGGGCACGCTCACGCCCGGGCTCGAGCTCCCCTACTTCGAGCAGGCCGAACCTCTCGTCTGGACCGACGAGTCCAGCTACGCCGGCAGCGGCAAGGTCGCGCAACCGCGATCCATGGAGTGGAACCACGGACTCGGCGAGATCGTCACGGCGGTGCTCGAGGCAGGCCTGGAGCTGACGTCCCTGACCGAACACGACAGCGTGCCGTGGGATGCCCTCCCCGGGCTGCTGGTACTGGACGAGCAGATCGGTGAGTACCGCCTTCGCGACCGCCCTGAGCGGCTCCCGGCGACGTTCACGCTGACCGCTCGGCGACGCTGACCCGTATCCCACCCGCGACATGGCTGCCACCAATGTCGACGAAGACCGGTACCCGGACAGGACGTCGCAGAACCCATGCCGCTCCGACCTGCGACAACAGCCATGTCCGCTGGCTCGGCTTCGCCTGAGTGGCTTCGAGGCGACTAGACATGCTTTGGGAGCTCGATCTTGGGCTGTGGACAACGCGCGGAACGGCGAAACTACATGCGGGTAGTTCGTCGAGTGACCTCTGTCCGGGGTGCTCGCTGACCGCACGCTGACCACGGCGCCTCTGCATGGGTGCCCTAGGCGGGCTCGATGGTTAAGACGCCTTCGAGACACTGCTCGAGCGCCGCCTCACTCACCAGTGCATGCCCGCTAGCTCCCCATTTCTCGCCCCAGCTGTTTCTCACGCAGACAAGCAGCTCTCCGTCCGCCAGTCCGGCGGGCAGGTGCGGACCAGAGACCCGCGCAATCCCGACCGCAGCCACAGCATGCCGTGCCACTCCGGGCCCATCAGGCAAGACAAGTCCCGTTCCATGAAGGAACGAGTTGGTGACGCGGAGCAGAAGGACCGGCCACCGCCCGGACTCAAGAGCACGTCGGATCTCATCGATGCCGGCCCCCCGGACTACATGTGCCCGAACGTTTGGCCCGACAACAGCGGCGGGAGGCCCGTACGACGGGTCGGCCTCGTCGACGCCCGCGTCGTACGGCCACTGCGCTTCGGGGGGCTGTCCGTCGTCGAGCAGGGCAGAACTTGCTGCCCCCACGTTGCCACGGCCCCCCGGGTGGTTCCCGCTAGCCCAGTGCAAGTACTCCGCACTATGGGCCACCTGCGACTGGAACGTGTGCACGGCGGTGATCGCCATCGATAGGCATGTGCCACGCTGGCCTTGATCAGCGACGCCGGGAAACGATGAACGATTGTCGGCGATCCACTCGATCATGCGACCCGCCTGGCCACGCGTGACCGATGGGCCGCAATTTGTGACTCGGCGAACCCCTCCAACGAATGGGAGGGCGCGACCCTCACCGAGACTCCGAACTCATCAACCACACCATCGGGCTGCCAGGGACGCGCAAGGACTGCCTGGATGCGAGTCGAACCTGCCTCATCGGCTAGCATCACCAGTTCCCGCACCCCGCCTCCACCGACCATGTCACCACTACTCGGCGCCAGGAACGTGTCGACTACCACCCGAAGCTCACACGGCACGGTGACGGCAGCCGAGACGGCGGGCTCACTTTCGAGCAACCGCCCACCATCCCAAACTGCCCCCTGCGGACCTAGCGCTGCCGTCGCCGGTTCGCGGAGTCGCCATTGATACCCGGTCGATGGGTTCTCGGGCAGCCGCACTCGGAGTTCGTCGCCGACCCGACAGACCGCTGCCAGGCCGTTTGAGCGCTGATCAAGCAGCACGAGATCGGCGCGGTTGTTGCCCTCGGGATGGTCGCCGGCCCGCAGTTCGCGCTTGATCGCCGCTGCGCCCGCGCGCAAGTAGTCATCCGCCGTCTGATGGTCCAGTCTCCTCAGGCTGACCAGTTGCCACACAGCGGCACTGAAACTCACATCGAGATCTCTCGCGAGCATGTAGGCCTGAGCCGCGGTCGGACTCGCCTGTCGGGCTACTCCCTGGCGGCGCAGAGCGCGGTTCACCGCCTGGAGCGGCATCAGCAGGTTGCCCGCGAACACCTGGGCCGCGAGCTCATTCGCGCGCGCCTTCTCGATTGGGCCCCTCACGTCATCGGGGCCATCGAGATGGGACTCGTGACCCAACACGTGGTGCCCCAGCTCATGGGCTGCGGTATAGCGTTGAAGAGTCTCAGGGTGATTAGCGTTGACGACAATTCCGGTCGCGTCACCCTCGCGGAGATAGAAGCCGTACAGGCCCGCTCCGAGTGGCTTGCTCACGAGCCAGATACCTTCGTCCTGAACTATCTTGAAGACATCGATCGGCTCATCCCACGAGGTCTCCCGATGGGCAAGGAGCCGCTGCGCCTCCATTGAGGCCCGACCGAGTGCGGGACTAATTCGCATCGCTTTGCGCTCCTGTGCAGGCTTCGTAGGTCGGCTAGTCGACTGTGTCCGAACCAGCTTGCGGCGCTTGGCCGGCTCCCCGGAGGAACTCTGCGAACCGCAGCACCTGCTGCTTGTCAGATTCCGAGAGTGATTTGGTCGCGCGGAAGAGCGCCGTCGTCGCGGGGTCATCGTGAGCAGCCCTGCCGAGTAGGCGGTCACCAGTGGTTCCGAATAGCTCGGCAAGTCGCTTCAGTTCGATACCAGTGACTCGACGACGGCCATTCTCGATTGCGCTCACTGCCGCGCGGGAGATGCCGAGAACCTCCGCCACGTCCGCCTGGCTGAGGCCGACGTACAACCGGTCCGTGCGGATTCGTTCGGCAAGCGCCTGCTCATCGTCAACCGGATCGACGCTCGACGTGGCACTGTCCCGAGGTGCAGGCGTCTGCGAGTCTTCCCGCTTTTCGGTCATCTGCGTCTCCCTCCTGTCGCGTTCCTGAGGTCTGGAGGATTCAATCGAGCGCTATTCAGGAACTAGCGCAACCGCAAGCGCTGCAGCCGCGTCGCCTTCATGACTGATGGTAAGACCCCAAATCCACGCATCCCCACCGTGAGGCCACGGCATCGTGCCGGCCGCAGCGACTGACGGTTCACCTCGCGCGTCGTGCACGATCTCGATCTGGTGCGCGGCGATACCTCTAAAACCCGTTCCAAGGGCCTTTACCACAGCTTCCTTGGCCGCCCAGCGGGCCGCCAATCGATCAGGGCGCCCGGCCGCATAGTTCCGCTCATCGGCGGTGAAACAGCGCTCGACCATTATGTCCCCCCCGCGACGCTCGACGAGCCGAACGTACTGACGAATGCTCACCACGTCCCATCCGATGCGGAGCCGTTGCCCAGGCTTCAGGCCGAGGCGCTCGACCGCGCCAAGTACCTCCCGGGCAGACAGACTCAACTCGCTCATGTCGTCGATTCCGGCATCGCGAGATCGCTCATCGGCGCGCCAAGCGGTCGGGCAGAGAGCTCGATGGGCCTAGTCTCGCCAGCAACGGACGACGCAGCACGGAGTAACTCTTTGCGTCGCGGCAGGATCGCGTCTGCGTGACTCGCAACGACCATGAGCTCACCGACGGCCTGGCCCGATTCGGTGGCAAGGAACGACAGAAGGCGCGCCAGGCCCAGGAAGTTCCCGTAAGCGCGGTCCTCGTAGGTGTGATTACGATACAGCGCGACCATCGAAACTGCACCATGAAGGCTCGACAAGCTAATGTGTGCGAGGCATGGTCCGCCACGGGCCGGAGCCGCGGTGCCCCTCCCTCCTTGGAGCACCGCAGAGCCTCCGCTGCCCCCGACCGGCCCGTCCCGGTCGGGGGCGATGATCGGCATCTCGTACCGATTCTTGTAGTTGCGTTCCGCGCAAAGCACGTCGAGAACCTGCGCAAGCTGGTTGGTCGGCTTTCCGTCCGGGCTTGGGTAACTGACCAGTCGCCCGATGTACGTCCCCCATCCTGTCTTCCGCGAATGCCTGCGGGCGCCTTCGATCGCCTCCACACGTTCGTAGAAGCGCTGCACAGCGCCAGGCCGCTCTGGCCGATAGAGCCCAATGGGGAAGATCGTGTTCGCCACGGTGTGCATCGTCTGAGCCCTGAAGTCCCTCTTACGTCGACTCTCTTCGGCGAGACGCGCCTCAATAGTGCGGCGAATGCCAACGTCTTCGTGGAGCGGGTCGGCGATGGTGACCGTGAGGTTCACAAGTTCTCCAGTAGTCGCCAGCGCACTGTAGGCGCCGAGCCATGCGTCACCGATGTTGCCGGCGTCGACGTGAGTGCTCATGCGACGTCACCCTCCGGGCCGGCGGCGAGCTTCTCCACGACGAGCGTAACGAGGGCGTCGACGGTGGCGAACTGCTCGGGTGCGAGATCAGCGGGCCCGGGCAGGGGCACCCCAAACCGGGCAGACACGCCTGCGAGTACGGCCTCGGCGGTCTTGCTCTCCAGTTCGTACATTTCGTCTCCACCGACCCCGCCGACCGCACCGTCGATGTCGCCTCGATCCACGCCTTCGACGTCGGCGAGTTCGTCCAAGATCGCCTCGCGGATGTCAGACCTGCTGATGGCTACCATCCGAACCCCCTCTTGGCGACAGCAATGCCATCACACTATGGTGGGAGCGTCAGCAAATCAAGCATCTCAACCGACCCGGGACCAGTGGACATCCAGGGACGGAAGAGCCCAGGCCGACACCGGCGTCGGGCGCCGAAGGCCTATGCGCGACCCCTCCCGCACCGTTGGCCCTCCGCCACGCACCTGTGGCGGGCTGCGCGACCTCGCAGTCCGACACGCCAGCTCACACGGGGGCACCCGAGAACGCACGGCTCAAGCAGGGCATATCCTGAGCCGAGGTGGCCGCTCCTGGCGTCGGCGCGCCCACAGCAGGTTGCCATGCGGCAGTCTCCGAGCGCCCCGAGGACCCGCTCGGATGAGTTCGGCACAGGCGCCGCTGTCATGCCCCGCAAGTACCCGTCCCCGTCCACCTGCGAGGAGAGCGATGAGGACGATCCGCATCGGCCGCCGCACAGCCGTCGCGACCGAAGTCCTCCGCAGTTACTGGTTCGTCGCCGCTGAGCGACAGCGCGTCTACCACCAACGGCTTCGAGGCGCCCCCCCGCCATGGACGACTGACTTGATCTTGTCGACCTACCGGTTCACCAACGCATACCGCGCGGCGGACCGAGTGTCGCAAGACCTAATCCAGGTCCAGTACCGCGGGCCCCAAGCACCTGACGACCTGCTACTTAGGACCATTCTCTATCGGTTCTTCAACAAGCCCTCGACATGGCGGGCGATAGAAGACGCGGTTGGGACCGTTTCACTCGAGGCGTTCGACGTTGCCCGGATCAACAACAGCCTCGAGAGGCTGATGAGACGCGGACAGACCATCTACTCCCCAGCCTACATTATCCCACCACCCAAATTTGGCGCCCGCCGCAAGCATTTGAACCATCTGCTTCTGGCTCAGCACATCCTCGAATCGGGAGCGACGCAATCAGTTCTCGGCGCTCGAACAATGCGGGACGTGTTCGACACAATCTCATCGTACCCATCTCTTGGTCCCTTCCTTGCCTTTCAGCTGACGGTCGACTTGAACTACTCGACGCTACTGGACTTTGAAGAAGACCAGTTCGTCGTCGCCGGCCCGGGAGCGCGCAGCGGCATTGCAAAATGCTTCGCCGACACCGGCGGCGCTTCACACGAGGACATCATCCGCTGGGCCGTGGATAACCAGGAGGAGGAGTTTGCCTACTACGGGCTCGAATTCCAGGACCTGTTCGGCCGACGGTTGGCGCTGATCGACTGCCAGAACCTGTTCTGCGAGACCGACAAGTACGCGCGCGTCGCCCACCCAGAAGCGGTTGGAATTGGACGGCGCAGTCGGATCAAGCAGAGGTTCGCACCCGCTTCGGCGGTACCGGCACCCTTCTTCCCGCCGAAGTGGGGAATCAACGAGCGCGCGATTTCAGCCGTCGCAGATGAACGGATGGCAACGGCGACTGACCTCTTCGGCAGCGTGGCGAGATCGAGCGAGCCTGTCGGCGCGGAACTTAGGTAGTTGGCTGGCCTCAATGGTCCCGCGCGTTGGGCCGGTTGACATACTCGCGCGCGACGACTGCGAGATCCGTGTCGCCGAGCGAGACGAGACGCGGCTCCAGATCAGAGGGCGTCGCCCCGCGCTTGAACGCCCAAAAGACATCGAGGGCTCGGATGTACCCCGTGAGCATGGGGTCGTCGAACGGGATCACCAGGTCCCCGAGGTTCGCCCCAGTGCGCAGATGCTCCTCGAGGTCCATCCACTGCGAGAGTGCCGCCCCCGCTTCAGTCCACTCCGTGTCGTAGCGGAACATGGACCTCCCAACGTAGCTAGAAATGTCAGGACCTGCGGTCGATAGCACATTCCGGGCACGGGACAGGTGCTTTTCATATAGATGCAGGGAGGACGTAAAGAACGTCAGCACGCCGGGCTCCAGATCAAGCCATCGCGCCATCATCTCCAGGAGGACGCTCCATTCGAAGGCGTTTATGCCGGAGAAGCCCCACCATACATCCGTACTGCGCGCTGCGACGCTCAGGTCCAGTCGGCCGTTTCGTGAGAGGAAGTGCAGCCAGTTATTACATGGGATGTCCCTGCTGTCCTGGAAGTCCTGAGAGGGATCGAACAGTGAAATGGCCGCCCGCCGTGACATCGGCGAACGATGCAGCTCGTGGCGCACAGCGGCAAGCTGATCGACCCCACCCCAGTTGCGGAGACGGGGGCCGTAGCCGGCGCGCCACGTGACGCCGCCGTCGTCAGAGAAGTTGGGGGCTCGCCTCAAGTACGGCGTCAGGTAGGCCAAGTCATTGCGGCCCGCGATCACCCACATGCTCTCAGCGATCGCAGCGAACGGGTTATTGTTTCTTCCTGGGGCAAAGACGAATCGCTCGAGCGGCGCCTCAACATTCACCGTTTGCGCGGGAAGCTCAAGAGTAAGCCCGTTTCGGCTATCGATCTGCGTCCCCGCTGTGATCAGATCCGACAACATGCCCGTAAACGCGGAGTTGACGTTCCGAAAACTCACCATGCGGCACCTGCTTCAATTCGCTGCTATTGTCAAGTCGCGGCGTTCAAGCTCGGCAAGCATGAAGGCCGTTACCTCGGCCACACCCGCCACCGGAACGCGGGCCGCCAAAGCCTGGGCTTCGCTTGCCAACTCGCGGTACCCGTTGCGGATCGGGCGAGAGTTGTTGCTATCATCCTCGTAGGGCTCGTCGAACACGAAGATGACCGACGCAGTGAGCGGCGACCAGACGTTCTGGACGACGTTCATGAATGCCTGTTTGGTTATCCCACCCTCGGGAATGTCGCCGCTGTACCAGCCGTATGCGATCGTTGACCACCACCAGCGGTCAAGCAGTACTGCCTTGTCGCGCAGGAGCTCGACAATACGCGGCATACTCTCTGCATGACACGCGAGGTGCGCGAGTTGCCTGGCTACGCCAGATGACGGCCGACAGGCGTCGTCCTCCAGCAGCGCGTACGTCGTTGCAGTGAAATGACTGAAACCGCGCGGCATGTGCACGTGCTCGGTGGTCGCCGGGTCGAGCTCTCGCTTGAGCAGCGCTGCCTGGGTACTCTTGCCTGTCTTGTCCAGACCTTCGAGGACAACAAGCGTCCCGGGCTTGAGGATTCGGCCGGTCATCCGGTTCCCCCTGTCCGTCGGCCATCGGCGCCTCATGGCTCCCCGACCGCGTGCCGCGGTGTGGCCACATCTGTCGATGCGCTGCTCTGGGGACTGCGCTTGTGGCCGGTTACCCAGAGCATGCTACCGCGTCAGTGCCATCTCGCAGCCCGCGATCTCCCGAAATCTCCTGGGTGCCGGCACGGGATTGGCCGCACGTGCGCAAAGGAGCCTCCAGAGCCGAGGTCGCGCCGCGCTGCCCGACGGTCGACCCCGACGACGGATGCCGCTCTGAAGGCCAAGCTCGTGAGCCGCCAGCGAGTCGTTCGGACAACTGGGCCACCCCGTCGTGTAGACGTTGAGACCTCAGGCGCGCGGGCTCGGCGAGTGGGTTCCGCGCGCTCCCGGACGGTGGTGCCGGCCCGGATCCCGCCTACTCATTCGGAGACGAGATGACCAGCGATGGGCACGCGAGCTGCTCAAACGACACCAGCGAGGTGGAGATCGCCCTTGACCACGCGTGGCAGTGGTTCGCTCTGCATGCCGCACAACGGATGCAACTCCTGAATTACTTCCTTCTATCCGCGGGGTTCATCACTGCCGGCTATGGAGCCACCCTAAACTCGAGCCGCCCACATGTGGCTGGGGCGGTGGCCGCGGGAGGCTGCATATTGGCGGTTTTGTTCTGGCGCCTCGATGTTCGTACGCGCGAGTTGATTCGGGTCGCGGAGAGGCCGCTCGAGGATCTCGAGGAGAAGATCAGCCGTGCAAGCGGAATCTCGGGCCTGGACATGGTGGTTCTGATGAAGACGCCAGCCAATAGAGTGTCCTCGTACACTTCGATCATCCGGGCACTCGCAGCGGTTGCGTTTATACTGTTCGCCTTCGGCGCCGCTTATGGATTTTCCCGCTAGAGAAGAGCGCAAGACGCTTCGTCCAGGCGTGCTCGCCGTCAGCGCAAGGCCCCGTCGACGCGGCCGCAGTCAGCGTCGGCAGAGGCGCTCGCCACCGACCGCGCCCGGACCCTGCGAGCATCCCGAGATGCAAGACGAGTCGACGCTGCGTCATCGGCCGCACCGTCCCGGAGACGGAGCGGTCGGCACACGACCAGGTCCGTTTCGGAAGGTAGGGCCGGCGTCATGGGCCTCGATCTGTCGGGTCGGTGCTCCGTCGTCACAGGTTTCGAAGTAGTACGTCGCTGATCCCCAGCCGTCGAAGCCGTCGCCTCGACCCTCCTCCCACCGCCGTCTGTACCAGCGAGCCGGAGCGCGCTCTCACGCAGCTCGTCCGGGTACTTCCTCGGCGCAGCCATGACGCTCACCCTCCGTGGATTGAGAGCCTCCATGGAACCCGGGGCGGTTCGCCCTGAGATCCCACTGATGGAGCCGCAGCGACTCATCGAGCCAGCTTCGTCGCGGCCCTCGCTTCCGTCCGACTAGCGGTCCCGCTCAAGCGCCCACGGCTGGGGAATGTGTCCGTGCGGATATGCGTGCGGCAAGCTGGGGCTGGCAGACCCGGTGAAGGACTGCATGCGTAACTGACGTACCCAAGATGGGTCTTCCCACCAGCTAACCCCCCGAGGCCTGCCTCTCCGCGGTGCCGATCCGGCATACAGGGCGCTCCCGGCGCCCCGGAGCGATCGCTTAGGCTGGGCGCCATACAGCTCGCGAACTTGGGGGACGAGGTGGACGCGACCGAGGTGGGGGTCTGGCGATCGGACCTCTCCGAACGCACGCTTGAAGCCAACCCGCGAACATATGTCCTTGGCGTCTTTCGCAAAGGGTCGATACCTCGCCCGGGATCCGTCTGCATCGCCTTCCAAGACGGTGAAGATGGAACCCTTTGTGCTGTCGGACTAGGGATCGCCGGCAAGCCACAGGGCGTCGCCGATAGACGCGTGCGGACCAAGTTCAGTTCATGGCACTCCCTAGTAGAGCCCATTCCCCTGGCTGACCTGGAGGAGGAAGTCGCTCGGAGGGCGACCTCTGCGAGCTTTGAGTTTACTGTGCCTCCAGAACTTGACGTATCGCGATATACAAAGAGTGGGCGCGAGCAAGTAATGCGGGCTCTCGTAGCGCTCCGGCCGAACCTTGCCTATTGGCTCGAAAGCCTGTCAGACGATGTCGACCTACCACCAGAACACAGGCTGCTTCGCGATGAAGGACGCGACGCAATCGCACTCGCTGCCGATCTCGCGGGAATCGAGCTTCCCGAGGACGCGTTCCGTCATGTCAGCTCTACCGCAGACACGGACTCGCTACTTGAGGTAGTGGTGAACTCCGCCTACGTCGCCGATCTCGAGGAGGACCTGCTACCCGAGGACCTGCGTCGCTTCGATGGGAGGGCGGATCTCGAGCGCATCTCGGCCAGCGCTTCCCTCTTCACGGACCCGGTCAGCGGGTACCAACTCGCGGTGTTCAATGTGAACAAGAAGGCGTTCGAGACCGAACTGGGCGTAGACCTCGTCTACTGGGACAAGACGAACGATACCTTCTCGCTCATCCAGTATAAGCGGCTCGAGAGAGCCGCGACGGATAGGGCTACGCATACTTACGACTGGGTGTATACGCGCGAGTCCGAGTTGAAGAAGCAATTGGCCCTCATGCCGACGCTCGCCAATCAATCAGTGATGAGCCGAGACTGGCGCCTGACTCCCTCACCGTTCTGGTTCAAGTTTGTGAATGGCGACGCCGGGCGCGACGACGACAACATCGTCCTCAAGGGCATGTACGTCCCCGCCGAGTACCTTCGACTAGCGGTGGAAGACGGTACCTTTCGCACGGGTGAGCGTGGCGGCTTCAGGCTCGGACACAGCAACACGAGATACTTGACGCGGGCTCCGTTCGTCGAGCTCCTACGACGCGGGCTCATCGGCACCGACTCGGTTCACTCAAAGCACCTGCACGCGGTCATAGCAGACCTGAGTAGGACCGGACGGCAGACGCTCGTAGCCGTGAAGGACAAGTGGGTCAGCGAGTCCGCGGCGGGGGTGGCGCCCGTGCTGGACTCAAGCGCACCCTTCTGAGTGCCCTACATTCCCGCGGCCCGCGCCGCAGCCGACGCGTGCCTGCCGGGTGCGGCCGCCCACGGGGGATCCCGGGTCATGGCCGCAACAATTCGTTTGCTAGCGAGCACCGGCGATCGCCGCCGGCGTCCGCCCACGTTCCCGACGGTCCGTCCACACCCTGAGACAAGTCGCTGACCACACGCTGACCAAAGGTCGGCCAATCGAAGACCGTCCCCACGCGGCCAAGGCGCCGATACTGCCGCTGACCTGCACGAACATCCAGTGCGCCTGGGCAGATTCGAACTGCCGACACCCGCTTTAGGAGAGCGGTGCTCTATCCACTGAGCTACAGGCGCCCGGGCCAGGCCAGATACGTGGTCGGAACCCGGCGAGGATCGTCCCGGGTCGGCCCGTGCGTGTTCTCGTCGGCCCCGTGCGACGCCAGCCGGCTCTACACGAGCCGTTTGACGCCCGTTCAGCCTACCGGTGCGCGGAGCGGGTGGGTGCAGGCAGACCGTCCCCCGGCGCTCAGAAGGGCATCGGCAGCGTCGCTCTCGCTCGAACGTCTTCTTGCTCGGCGAGCAGCGAGGTGCCGTGAGACTCGCGTTCCCGGCCGCCCTCCGGGCCTGACGCGGGAGCATCGAGTGGCTCGATCGTGCCGTCAGGTCGTCGACGGCCCGTCACCCGGCTGGCGATCGACACCCGTGCCTTGCGGAGCCCGATGGGCCCGCTCGCGGCTTCGGCATCGCGGCGCGCCTTCCAGGCACGCAAACGCTCGTCCCGCTCCTCCTGAGGAAGCGCGAGCCACGCCTCGATGTCGTCGAACGGCTGGTCGTTCACTCGATGATCTCCTCCAGCAGGTGGTCCAGGACCTCTCAGGTCAGAGGTCGATCAGGACCTCGCTTGCACAAGTGTCGGGTTCTGTCCCTCAACGTATGGCACACACCCGACCAGGCCGCACGGAGTTCCCTCATGGTCCACAGACGCCGGGGGCCCGGCCAGAGAACTTGGCCGGATCCCCGAGCCGGCCCTCCGGTCGGTCCTCTGCGGCAGAGCCATGTGTGACCACGGCACATCGGTTTGCCTGCGACGAGGTGAAGCCCCGTCCTAGCCTCTGCCTGTCCAGCCGGTCCCGGATCGACCACCCTCGACGAACCGCGCGATCAACTCGATGCTTGTCCGGAGCGCGATGGACCCGGGGCCCGAACAGTCGGACGCGACAGACGGCCGGCACGGAGATGCACGACAGTCGCTGACGACCTCGTACGCGCAGTCCCTGTCCGGACGGACCGCAAGAAGGTGGCACGGATGAACACGACCCGTCCCGGTTTACGGCCGCGCGGCCCGTGGGGCGTCGCCCTCGGCGGTTCGGCCCTCCTCGTCGCCTCGCTCGCGGGATGCGCGACGGCAGACGGGGCATCGGCGCCCGCATCGGACTCCGCCACCGGCCCGAGCGCCGCCGAGCTCATCGCGAAGCAGGCCGAGCGCGGAGGCCCGACGGCTGCACCCACCGAGTGGGTCCCCTCGGAGTACGCCCTGTGCGCGGAGTTCCCGCCCGCTGGGCAGACACCGGCGGGCGACCTCGAGGGCTGGTGGAACGGAGCGCCGGCGAATCCTGACGGCAGCACCATCCGGGACCCGGAGGAGTGGCCCGACGCCCGGATGCGCGACCACCCTCGCGTCGCAGTCGTGGGCGTGGACAGCGCAGAGGTGTACTCGACCTGGGACCGCATCACCTGCGGTCCCGATCCGACCTACGTGCCGACACGAACCGACGAGTGGCCCGCCGACGTCGATTCCGTCGTGCTCGACATGGACACCGGAGAGGTGCTCGCCACCGGCCGTCGCGGCGGGTGACCGCCTGACCGCGCGCGGTCGCCAGAGGAGATCGACGCCGTCTGTGGCGACCGAGCAGGCCGGCCGGCCGGGGCATCCCCACCTGTGGAGGCCGTCCAGGGCCGGCAGCACCCTCATCCCGCCCTACTCCCCCAGCACCGGCTTCACCTGCGTGATCCGCCACCGCCGTCGCCACGCCGTCGCCCCGACCCCCGCCGCGAGCGCCCCGACCCCGATCGCGCCGACGAGCAGCAGGTCCCGCAGGTACCGCTCGGGCGGCCCGCCGGTGAGCGCGATGCGCAGCCCGTCGACCACGTGGGACATCGGCAGCAGCGGGTGGACGACGCGGAAGGGCAGCGGGAGGGTCTGCGGCGGGTAGATGCCGGCGGCGCTGGTGAGCTGCACCATGAGCAGGACGAGGGCGACCGCGGACCCGACGACGCCGAACGCGGTGCGCAACGCGTGGGCGATGGCGGTGAACGTGAGGGACCCGACGACGACGAGGCCGAGGGTGCGCGGCCAGCTGTGGGGGTCGAGGCCGAGGCCGAGCTGGACGATCGCGAGCAGCACGAGGCCGCCGGTGACGCCGATCAGCGCGACGGGGAGGAACCCGGCGAGCGCGACCCGCAGGGACCGGCGGCGGACGCGAGCCCGCGGGGGTTGACGGGCCGCAGCACGGTGAAGACGGCGACGCCGAACACGCACAGCGCGATGCCGAAGAAGAACGGCGCGAGGCCCTGCCCGTAGTACTGGGCCTCGTTGCGCGACTCGACGCGCACCTGGGTGGGGTCGGCGAGCTGGTCGGCGGTGCCCTCGGGGTCGGACGCGCCGAGCGTGGGGACGCGCTGCACGGCGGACGTCAGCCCGTCGGTGAGCGTGGCCGCGCCCTGCTGGAGCTGCTGCGTGCCGTCGGCGAGCCGGCCCGCGCCGTCGGCGGCGGTCTGGAGGCCGGTGGTCAGCTCGCCCAGGCCGTCGGCGACCTGGCGGGAGCCGGTGGCGAGCCGGTCGATGTCAGACTGCGCCGCGCGGATGCGCTGCTGGATCGCGGGGACCTCGGCGGTGACGGCGTCCGCGCGGGCGGCGACGTCGGCCGCCGCCCCGTTCACGGCCTGCGCTGCGGCGACGACCTCGCCGGCGCGGGCGTCGGCGGCGCGGGCGGCGGCCTGGATCTGCTGGAAGCCCGGGTCGGCGGCCTGGTCGGGGTGGGTCTGCGCCCAGCCGTCGAGCAGGGCGACGAGCTGCGCCGTGCGGGTGGGCAGCCCCTCGGCGTCCTGCGCGACCAGGCCGGCGAGCCCCGCCGCGCCGCCCGCGACCTGGTCGGCGGCCTGCGCGACGGCGGGCAGCGCGGGCACGACGCGGTCGACCAGGGGGTCGACGACGGCGGCGATCCGCTCGTCTCCCTCGGCGACCTGGCCCGCGCCGTCGCGGAGCTCGCCGGACGCCTGCACCGCCCCGGCGAGCCCGGACGCGAGGGTCGCGGCGCCGTCGTGCGCGGTCGTCAGGCCGTCCCGCAGCTCGGTCGCGCCGTCGGCGGCGTCCTGCAGCCCGCTGCGGAGCTCCGCGAGCTGGCGGAACGCGACCGTGAAGTACGCGGAGGTCGCCGCGGCGTTGATCCGCTCCTTGAGCTCGAGGGCGAGTCCCTGGGCGGCGACGCCGACGATGAACCCGTTCGCCCCGTCGCGGCGCAGCACGACCTCCGCGACCTCCGGCTCGCCGGACTGGACGGCGGCCAGGTTCGCGGAGAAGTCGCGCGGGATCGTGATGGACATGGGGTAGGTGCCGTCGGCGAGGCCCGCGCGGGCGTCCCGGGCGTCGGTGGGCGTCCACGCGACGACGGGGTCCGCCTGGAGCTCGCGCACCACCTGCGCCCCGGCGTCGACGCGCTGCCCGGCGACCTCCACGGGCTCGTCCTCGTCGACGACGGCCACCTCGATGTCGCCGAGGTGCCCGTACGGGTCCCAGTTCGACCACAGGTACAGCCCGCCGTACAGCGACGGCAGCAGGACGAGGAACAGCAGCGCCACCCGCTGCACCGGCATCCGGTAGCGGCGCAGCTCCGACCACGCGAGCGGGATGGTCACGACTCCTCCACGTGCGTCGGGTGCAGCTCCAGGACGGTGCGCGGCGGATCGTCCGGCGCCGGCGTCCGCGGGTCGCCGGCCGTGCTCGCGAGGACGACGCACCCGTCGGCGTCCGCCACCCGCGTGAGCGCCTCCCAGACCAGCGCCTGCTCGTCCGGCGGCAGGCCGTCGTCGAGGTCGTCCAGGACCAGCAGCTCGGGCCGGGGCAGCGCCGCGAGCGCCACCGCCAGCAGGGTGCGCTGCACGGCGGGCAGCCCCTCGACGTGGACGTCCGGGTCGGCGACGAGCCCCGTCAGCTCGCGGACCTCGTCCACCCGGTAGCCCAGGCCGTCCGACCCCGGCGGGTGCACCCGCTCCCACCGCGCCCGCTCCCGGAACGTCATCCGCACGGTGTGGTGCTCCTCCGGCCCGATGACGCGGTCCAGCCGCGCGACCGCCGACCGGCGCCGCACCGCGCGCGAGCCCCGCGGCAGGTCGTGCCCGAGCACCCGCAGCGTGCCGACCGACGGGCGCGCGCGGCCCGCGAGCGTGAGCAGCAGCATCGACCGCCCGGTCCCGCCGCTCCCGCGGACCTCGACGACCTCGCCGGCGTCCGCCCGCAGGTCGACGTGCCGGAACACCCACCCGACGTGCGTGCGCATGCCGAGGCCGTCCGCGCGGAGCACGGCGGACGCGTCGTCCGGGGCATCGGGCGTCCCCGCGGGCGGGAGCGGGACGACGCCCTCGTGGGCGGGCCGCGACTGCTCGGACGACATCCGGCACCTCCTGCCGTGGGCAGCACGGAGCGGCCCCCTGCCGGTCAGCCTCGACCCGCCCCGGGGTGGCCGCAACCGCCCGCGCTGCGGCCCGCCGTCGGGATGGTCGAGCACCGCACGGGCCGGCGGGGCGCCACCGGTCCCGCGCAGGGCCCCCCGGAGGCGGGCGCTCGATCCGGGTTGCTCCGATCGGGTGACACCCCCAACGTCGCACCTCCCCCGGGCGTCTGAGCGGGCGACAAGGTGGTGGGGAC